>JABDKO010000030.1 GCA_013002165.1 Rhodothermales bacterium
ACTGCAATCCGGGCTTCGATCAGTCTCTTAATTACTTCATCACGGTCATCTACTATAAACGAAGTGATCGGAGACGCGTGAATGTCTGGAGTAATAAACGGGTGTCGTTCCGTATCAACCTGACGTAGAAGCTGCTTGTTCAGGCGTACTGAATGCTCAAGAATCTTTTCCACGCCGTGAGTTTTCAGGAATCTGAGGCCCTCAAAAGCCGCGCAATACCCCATGTAGTTGACATGACCTGGCTGATAGCGTGTAGCATCGGTCAACGCATGATAACTGTACTCGTCAGCGCTTGAGTCGACTTCGTCAACCCATGGAGGATAGTTGTTTTTGACATGACCGGGAAACAGCCGGTCCGGAATCTTTGTACCCTGCAAGTCCTGCCGCACATAGATAAATCCTGACCCGTGAATTCCAAATAGCCATTTGTAGCACGAGCATGACGCGACGTCAATTTCAAGCTCGTGGACATTTATCGGGATCGCCCCGGCGGCTTGAATAATATCGGCAAAGACGATAGCTCCACGCGCGTGAGCAGCGTCAGCGATCGTCTTGATGTCTTCGAGATGTCCATTGACGTTAGAAACCAATGCCACAGTTACAAGGACAGTGTCTTGATCGATTGCATCCAGCATTTCGTTGATATCAACTTTCCAATCCCGGGCCTTGACAATTCTGAGCTCACGTCCGGCTTTCTTTAACCCTATCAAATTGTGTAGCGAGCCGCTGAAGTGGAGATCATTCGTTACGATGTTGCCCGCAGAAGGAAGTGAATCGAGGACAATTTGTTCGCCTGCTTTCGTGCAGTGAACCAAACCGATTTCTGATTCCTTTGCTCCGATGAGGTCTCCAAACATGCGTCTGATGTCGGTACGCATCGTCCCGAAATATTCGCCCCGGCCTTCCTTAGACCCCAGCCGTTGATATGCTGCATACTTGTTTAACGCCTGCTCTGAAAAGGTGCTCAGTGGCATCATTCCCGCAGCATTGAGGTAGACTTCTTCTGTAAGGCGAGGGAACTGTGATCGAATATCGTTACTTGGCATTACCAGGGCGTGATGATCAAATGGAGTGGCGACGGTGCTAAGGGCCGTTCCCATTCCGGCTTGAACAAAGCGTCTCCGGTTCATAGCAACAAAAGATCAGACTGATTTTAGAATGCGTAGCCTACATGAAGTCCTGGCCACAGCAGAAATCCGTCATTGCGGATAAGTCCGTAGAGCGTACCGCGGAAAACGAATCCGCTGTTAGCTCTGTACTCAAATCCTGGACCAAGAAAACCGTACAGTGTGCCGGTGAGGTCGTCTATCTCTCCGCTGCCAAGGAGTACCCCGATACCCCCGGAGACAAAGGGCGAACCGTCCTTGTTAACCAAATAAGCTGTTCCGCCAAATGGGACAGCAACGACGAGTGCATCGCTGCCACCGATAGCTTCAAGACTGGCGTGCACCCCGAAAGAGGAGCTGAGCATCTGCTGATATGAAAAACTGTATAGCAGCCCCTTGCCGAGAAGTTCAATCCCGAAATCGGTTCTGAGAGAGTCTCGGCTCTGTGCGTGGGCGGACTCAGGAATGGCAATCAAGAACAAAATAAGGGCAACTGAAACCAGAGATCCTTTGGACATTCGTAAGCCTATGTCGGATAGTGAATAAACACAAGTAGCGTCCGTGTATCTACTCAACCATAGCGTGGATGACACTTGGGCGTAATGTACCGCAGACAACGCTACCTTCCAATACGATTGGCCGAGCAGGGCGCAATATTGGAGAAGGTGAGTGACAATCAACCTGCTATATCGAAGGCCGTTCGAGAACGCCTGGTCAGGCTTTTCGATAGCGTCAGCCAATGCGAAGTCATGTTGTCATTTTCATCGTAGAATGAGTCTATTGTATATCCGGTTGTACTGGCGGGTTCAAGGTAGAATAGAATCATTTCGTGACGTCGCTCCTTATCGGGTACCGTCAGGAAGCGAGACATTATCAGCTCATCCTCCAGGACTAGTCCAGCATCCCTGATGAATTGTGCTGTTAGTGCTCCCTCTCCAGTGGGATTATTTCGTTCTGCGTCAGCATTGCTGTAAGCCCACGTGTTTTGTCGAAACAGGTGGCCACCGATGTCCTCGGCGGATTCGAAATTGTAGTTGTAGGTTTCCTCGTTTGAAGGCAGGAAGTTTTCGAACTGCACAATGAAAAGACGCGCAACGAGGCCGTCCGCTTCATCAGCGAAAATGAACCGTTGGCCGACAGCGACATCGCGAATCTTGAAGTCAAATTTTCCCAAAAAGCGAAACGCAGGGTCTACGTCGAAAGTAATTTCGGGTAGAGCTGTTGACACGACCGTGTTGTTGATGACCGACCTGGAAATCCTCTCTTCACTTCGCTCACTGCCACAGGCTGAAAGCAAAAAGACTGCGACAAATAGGAACAGATAAGAACAGACACGTTGTCTCACGGATGAATCTGACATTGTAGTTGTAACCTGTGCAGGACCGGATGTGGCTTGTGATGCTATAAAAATAGCATACAGTCGATCGGTTCGAATTGTTACGTCATAGTCACCGGGCCGATTGAAAAATATGACGTGATACCACTACATTCGTATAGGTGTATCACCTACAAGGATGACAGCGTGCGTCATCTACGTTTACGCATCCCCCATAACATCCCGAGGCATACGATATGAACCTGATACTCAAATACGCAGCGGCGACAATGCTCCCAATTCTCGTCGTTTTTTACACAACCGGTTGCATCGACTCGGTACCTCCGGACGAATCAGAGGAAATGGCGACTGAGTTCATCGGCGATCCTGTGGACAATGGTGAAATTTCCTACGCACTGTATTGTACCAGCTGTCATGGTGAACAAGGCTACGGAGATGGTCCGGTTGCGAGTGCATTGACAGTCAAGCCAACGGATCTCACGAAGCTTACGCAGAAGTATGACGGCATATTTCCTGCAGAGGAAATCTACGCCTATGTTGATGGTCGCCGGGATGTAGCGGCCCACGGTACACGAGACATGCCGGTCTGGGGACAGGTTTGGCAGGAAGAGGGATCGAAGCAGTCAGACGAAGAAGTCGATACGCGCCTGCGCGAGCTTGTCGAGTATATCCGCTCGCTTCAGGAGTAGAGTGCGTCGCTGAAAACCCTCAACGTGAAAGTTAGTATAGCCCACGATTGAGAAGGACCGTCTGGTAAACGTCAGCCTTCTCTTCGTGACTGATCACTCTGGTGTGTAAAGCGGACGAAGGGCAGGGTAAAGGCTCCGAAATCGTTCGTATGTTTCATCGTACCGGGCGGCGTATGACGGGTTCGGTTGGACCGCTTCACTTTGTTTCACGGTTTTGCTGCATGCCTCTGCAGTGTGGTCCCAGACTTCGACGCCTACTCCAGCCAGCAACGCCGCGCCATAGGCAGCGCCCTCTGTCGACTGTACGGTAACCAGCTCAAGCTGGAGCACGTCGGCTATGATCTGTCTCCAGACAGCGCTTTTTGCACCTCCCCCCGATAGCCGTACCTCACGTGGTTGGGCAAGGCCAATTTCCGAAAGCAACCTGTAGTTGTCACGCAATCCGAAAGCCACACCTTCGAGTACAGCTCGGGTCAGATGCTTTCGACTGTGGCGAGAAGTAAGACCTGCAAAGGAAGCTCGAAGATATGGGTCGCCGTGTGGTGT
>JABDKO010000034.1 GCA_013002165.1 Rhodothermales bacterium
TAGCGAACATCTCCAGCGAACAGTAGTCCGTCAACAGGTTCGTATCCGACTGCCGATGACAGGATCATCGGATAGTCGAGTCTGAAAACGTATGACGCTGCACCGTCGAGATCCGGATCGAACTCGAAATCATTGAAATACTGTTTGCTCTTGAACGATGCACCAAGGTTTATTCGCTCGTTCGCACGTACCTGGATACCCGCCTGCGCGCCAAATCCTGTAGCCCAGCTGGCTGGTGCATCAGGATAGTATGCGAGCGGCGTACCGTCGGGCAATGAGCCTACAACAGTCGGCTGCGTCGCGGGGAAAACAGAAAGTTCAAGTGATGCCAGACTTAGTGTCGGCGCAACACCGATTGAAACGTATTCGTTGATCTCATACGCAACGGTCGGAGATACTTGCATCAACATAAACGTCGAAGACATCGCGCCAAAACCCATCCCGCCATCAGGCATCTGTGGTGTTAGAATCGGGTTCGTTGTCGACAACGCATAGTCGACACCAAATCCACCTACTCCAAACGCAGAAAGTCCAAACGCGTATGGTTTGTCGTTCGGATGATAGATATATCCAATGGACGGAATCGGAAAAGGACCGGCCTTACTATCGGTTGATCCTGTCAGTGTTACCTCGGGTCCCAGTGGACCGAATGCTCCCTGCTGCACGGTCGATGTAATATTTCCCGTTGGCATCATTAACTGGAGGCCGACATCGAGTGATTGACCGGGCAACATCATGATTGAAGCGGGATTCCAGTGTAGAGCTGTTAGAGCGTCTTGCGGCACTGCCATACCGGAACCAGCCATTCCCTGATCTATTGGACCCACCCCGTTCATGACGTGACCGCTTTGCGCAAGCGTAATGCCTGTAGCAAACAGCATCGAGGTTAGGATCGTCAAACACTTCTTCATTGTCATTGCCTCACTAGTACATAAACTCTACTCGGAGTATGTACGCTGCCACAACTTCAGGCGGCGTGAGCTATTGTCCCTAAGAAAGGCACAGGTAATACACTTTTGGGTGTAGTGGTTTTGCTGACTCCGATCTACAGTGTCAATCGCAGGCACTAGCCCGTTATCCGCAAGCCACTTCGTAATCTTAAGATTACATTGTTAGACCGCTTCAGGATATATTTCATTCTTCCTACAATTAGCTCGCCTGCATCAAATGAGGGTAATTATATTTCTTTGGGCCGCATTCTGCATTGCGCCAGATCTGATCGCTCAGCATCAACACCCGCACGATCACGACCGCACCATCGACTTTCCGGACATCCCGGGATATTATTCACTTGTCTGTGACCTGCACATGCACTCGGTGTTTTCGGACGGGGCAGTCTGGCCGCATATTCGAGTCGAGGAAGCCCTGAAAGACGGGCTGGATTGCATTGCGATCACGGAGCATATCGAGTATCAGCCCCACAAGGCCGATATCCCGCACCCGGATCGCAGAAGAGCGTTTGAAATTGCCTCGCGGGCTGCGGCTAATACGGATCTCATCGTTATTCATGGATCCGAAATCACGCGAAGAATGCCGCCAGGTCACTCAAATGCCATCTTCATTACCGATCCCAACAAGCTTATAACTGATGATGCTCTGGATGCGTATTCCGAGGCGAAGAATCAGGGTGGATTCATTTTCTGGAATCATCCCGACTGGACGGCACACCGGAAAGATGGTGTCGCCCAACTCGATCAGATGCACATTGATCTCATCCGGGACGGCCTGCTCAACGGCATCGAAGTCGTAAACACCAAGGGCTACTCAGCCGAAGCCTTTCAGATTGCTCTGGATAACGATCTGACGATAATCGGAACGTCTGATATACACGGCCTGATTGATTGGGATTATGACGTACCACATGGGCATCGTCCCGTGACCATTGTGTTCAGCTCTGATCGGACAGAGGATGGCATCAAGACTGCACTGTTTGAAGGCCGCACTGCGGTATGGCACAAGAATTTCCTTGTGGGCTTGCCGGAGTATACCGAACCGCTGTTTCAATCATCAATTAAAATCGTGGGAGCAGAGTACGTTGGCGACACGTCGGTACTTAGCGTTCAGATTCGGAATCACTCGGACGCCGAATTCCTCGCCAGAAATCTGAGTGAGTACTCGTTTCAGGAGGATCACGAGATACTCTCCTTTTCAGCGGGCAGCGATACGGAACTGCGAATCAAAACCGGGACACGCTTGGGCAACGTAGTGCTGCCGCTCGAAGTGCTGAATATCGTTGTAGCTCCACGAACATATTTGCAGAGCGAGTTGAACATCGTTGTCAACAGCGGCGAGTAAACGCTATCATCGCTCCGCAACTACTACGGCCCGCCGAGAGGTCTTCCTGTACGATCTTGAAAACATGGCGGGCAGCATCGCCGGATGTTTACACGTTCGGACTTGAGCTCGTAGCTACCTCGCCGGTTGTCCTGTTTGAAAGGAACGACATTGCACGGATGCGATCCAGCAGATAGTGTGCTTTGACGTACACTACTGGAATGAGAACCAGAGTAATCAGAGTCGACGCAATCAGGCCACCGATCACTACGCGCGCAAGAGATGCCTGGATCTCCGCTCCCGCCCCTAGTCCAAGGGCAAGCGGCAGCAGACCAAGCGCTGTCGTCATCGTCGTCATCAGAATCGGTCGCAGTCGAAGTCTGCCGGCCTCTGTGACAGCCTCCAGCATATCCATATTCTGTTCTCTTCGCAGGAGATTGATGTAGTCGACCAGAACGATGGCGTTATTGACTACAATCCCGACCAGCATGACGAGACCCATGATGCTCTGCATGTTCAGGGACGTACCTGTCACCAACAGTGTCGGTACGACACCAATTATTGCTACAGGTACAGCTGCCATGACGATCAACGGATCGAGAAATCGCTCGAACTGCCCGGCCATCACCATATAAATCAGTGTGAGCGCCAGAATGATGGCTATCCGGAAATCTCGGTTGGCTTTCTGCTGCTCTTCGTACTCTCCGCCGATGGACACTGAAATTCCTTCAGGGAGATTCAAGCCGAGTACCGCACTCTGGATCTTCTCGACGGCATCTCCAAGAACTACACCCTGTTCCAATGCCGCGTTTACGTACGTGACACGCTGCCCGTCGACGCGTTGAATGGAGGTAGGCGCCCTTCCTCGATCTTCGTCAAGAAGCGTAGAGACCGGAATCGTTTGACCCGTTCTTGTTCGGACGGAAATGTTATCAAGATCCTCCAGCCCCAACCGGTCCTGCGGACGCATTCGGACGGTAATCGGGTACTCATCACCACCAACTCTAAAAGATCCAGCTCGACTACCACCGATACTTGTTTGTACGGCTCTACCGACATCCTGTACGGAAAGGCCGAGGCTTGCAATCTTTTCCCGGTCAAATATCAAATTCTGTTCTGGTCGGCCCTCCCTTCTGCCCAGCCGTGCGCCTGCAACACCGTTAATGCGCTCAATTTCATTCACGATACGCTGCGCCGTCTGATCAGCAAGATCGAGATCGTATCCGAGAAGTTGTATTTCTACTGCTTCGGTTCCGTCACCAGATCGAAAGAGTCGCCGCAGGACCCAGAGTCCGGACTGGGCATCAACACGAATATCGATACCCGGTACGACGCCCTCTATTTGCCTTCGGATATCATCAGCCAGCTTTTGAGAGTTGACCGTCCGCTCGCTGGCGTCCTTCAGTGTGACTTCGATACTCGCATTTCCTCCTCGGACCTCGGTAGCCACCTGCTGTATCTGATCCATTGGCAGGATGGGGCGAACCTTTGCCTCAAGCTCGTCGAGGTAGGTTTTGACTACTGCAATGTTAGTGCCTTCGGCCATATCCATGCTTATATCGATTTCGTCAGCATCGGTCGGAGGTGCAAGTTCTACGGGAATGAAACCCCATCCCCAGATCGCCAGCGCCAAAAGCAGTGCAGTCCCGCCGAAGACAAGAGAGCCACGGTTTACGATTGTCGAAAGAGACCGCGAATACTGGCCCTCAAGGTTACTGATGAATCGACGAAATCGCGATGGCTTTCGAGCGGTCTTGTCATCGCCGGTTTTGACCGTGAGGAACCTGCTGGAAAGGACAGGGATAAGCGTCATTGCTGCCAGCAGCGAACATGCGAGCGCGAATACGACGACTATCGCAAGCGCCTGAAACAGTTCGCCGGTTGTCGTTCGCATAAAGACAAGCGGCAGAAAAATAACACAGGTAGTCAGAGTCGACGCAATGATGGCGCCGACGACCTCTCTGGTTCCCGTTCGCGCTGATTCCATGAGAGACATTCCTTTCTCTTCGCGGTGTCGAACGATGTTCTCCAGCACAACAATCGCGTTGTCTACCATCATACCAATGCCTAGCGCAAGACCGCCAAATGACATCTGGTTGAGCGTCATCCCGCCAAAGAATAGTAACCCGAATGTGGCAATCACGGAAACTGGAATTGCCAGAGCAATCACAAAGGTTGATGACCCGTTGCGCAGGAATAGATAGAGCACAAGGATAGCGAGCAACCCGCCCCAGAGGGCCGAAGTCTTGACGTTGTCAATGCTCTGCCGAATGAATGTACTCTGGTCGCTGATGATCGTCATCCGCATATCCGGATTCTCAGCGTTGACTTTCTCAACCTCAGCACGAATCGCGTCAGCAACTTCTACTGTGTTGGCGCCGCTCTGCTTCTGAATCTGCATGCGGACTACCGGCACTCCGTTCAGCTCAGATAGAAACCGGATATCCTCGTAGCCATCTACTACGTTTGCAACGTCCCCGACACGAACCGGCTTGTTGCCGACGTATTGAATAACCGTATTTGATATCTGATCAACTGTTGTAAACTCTCCCAGGGATCGCACATACAAATCCTTGACGCCTTCCTTGACATTCCCACCGGGAAGTTTTGAATTTTCACGAGAGATGGCCTGCTGGACATCAGCGGGTGTCAAACCGGCAGCCTGCAATCGGTCTCGCTCGAGTTCAACACGAATTTCTCTGTTTATCCCACCGCGTAATTCAAGCGTACCAACTCCGGGGATCTGTTCAAAGCGTTGTGCAACGTCCCTCTCCAAAATGCGAGTCAAATCCTCGAGGTCGCGACGAGACTCGACTGCAATAGTGACGATCGATATGTTGTTAGGATCGAACTTCCAAATTCCGGGCGGTTCAGCCTCCGGCGGAAGATTGTCTCGAATTCTGTCCAGCGCGGATCTGATATCATTGGCAGCCTCGTCCAGGCCTGTGCCGCGCGCAAACTCGAGACTGACGTAACTGACACCCTCCTGTGACCGCGAAGTGACACGTTCAACGTTCGGCACTCCGGCGACCGCATTTTCGATCGGGTCAGTAATAATCTGCTCAATTTCTTCAGGCCCGACGTTGGCATACCTTGTATATACCGTCAGCCGGGATAGCTCGATGGAAGGAAGCAGATCAACCGGCAGGTATAGAAAACCTACAATTCCGACCGTGATAACCACGAGATAAAACATCGTAGTCGCAACGGGGCGCCTGATTGAGATATTAGTAATTGATGCCATTGTTGGAATATGATGTGCAACGGTTAATTGGGTCGACTGTACTGGGGATCCGTCTAGTTAGCGGAACCGCCTCCTGAATTATCAGAACCAATCGATCGAGCATTTGAGTCTGCAACCGCTCCGTTTTCGCCGAACGACTCACGTGCTAACTGTTGCTGCTTGTCCATGAACTGAATTAACAAGTCTTGATCCTGCAATGACTGCAGATGCGCTATCCTCTCCCATGAAACCGGGCGTGCTCGCGCATCTCCAGTTCCGTCAAGACCGCGAATAAGATTCTGACCGACGGTAATCACCCAGTCACCCAGACTGACGCCGCGGACACCTGCAACTCCACGACCTCTCGCAATAACTTCAATCGGTTGAAATTTCATCGGCGTTGGATCGGTAAGTGCCGGTGGATTTTCCGGATCATAATCGTCCGGTTCATCAATAGGAGTTTCCGTCTTAAGCGAACTCGCCACATACACTCCAAGTGCACCAGTATTCGGATTTTCGTAAAGCGCGGACTCTGGAATCAGCGTAGCCTGCGTGCTTTCTCCGTAAAAGATATCAACCGCGACAAACATTCCGGGTCGAAGTACGCCGTCGGAATTGTCGATTTCTATTTCTGCCTCTGCGCTGTAGCTGCCGGCCTCAAGGAAAGGAGAAATGCGGCTTATTCGGGCAGTAACTTCATACGGATCCAGACCTTCCTTGATGATGCGGACAGGGCTGCCATTCTCTATTCGATTAATCATTTCGTCGGTGATCGCTACTTCTACAACGACGCGCGAGAAAGAACCGATCGTAAAGACAGATTGACCCGGATCAACCCTCATCCCGACTTCCGCGTTCCGAAGACCTATGTTACCGGAAATGGGTGCCCTTATTACAGTTTTCCGAAGGGCTTCTTTTTGCTCTTCAACATTCGCCTCAGCCTGACTGATACGTGCAAGCGACTGCTCATGTGAAGCTTCAGCGACTGCAACCTGCGCCTGAATAGCCTCCAGTTCCTGCACACTCTGTAATTGCTTCTCAGCAAGTTTGGCTACGCGGTCAAGCCGGGTCCTTACCTCGGCCAGCGTAGCATCCGTTCTTTTCGCGTCAGCCTGGGCTATCTGCAACGCCGCCTCTACCTGACGAACCTGATCTGCATATTGCTTGTCATTCAGGTATACCAGAGGTGAGCCCTGCCTGACATACGCTCCATTGTCGGCAACGACCTTGACGATTTGCCCGGATATTTCGGGATAAATGGCTACCTGATTCGAGGCACGCACAAGGCCTGTCACCCGCTCGACCAGAGGCAAAGCACCATATCTCGCCTGAATCACCTCTACCGATGGTATGGATCCTGCCGGCCTCTCCGCCAGATCAGTTTCGTCGCCTCCACATCCGGCAACGAGGACAACTGATACGAGCATGGCAAGCGATGCCGTCTTTTGAAATTTCATGAGCGCAGATGATATTTTCAGAGGGAGATAAGAAGTAAACTGATATCGCTTATGTATGCCTTTTAGTCGATATGTTTCAATGTTAACAACATTTAATCATTAAAATAACGACCAAATTAGAATAATTGAACGATTTGTATCAATTATATCGGCTGTAGTGCCAGGAAGTGTAAATATTCACAAACGAAATGCATGGTTGCACCGCGACCGCGGCGCGGAAATGTAACGAAATGGTCAGGCTACCCGGAAGTGAAAAAGGCAGGAAGTCACCCTATGGTGATACCCTCGCGTCCAATTCGAATCTGCTGGTCACCGATCTCAGTGTCAAAACCCGTCTCCGTCTGCAGTAGCTGAACCGTAGCCGGTTGCGCCTCCTCCGTTGCAATGGACTGTACAGTGACAAGCAGCACATCACCTGAGGCTTCGGTAACTACATCAACAAACGGATGCAACGACGCAGTCGGTTCGGGTACGAACGGTACTCCACTCACGACACTGAAGCTCGCGTTCGAGTAGGCGCTGGCTTTCATCACAACTCCGGGACGGATGCGCGTAAACCCGTTGTCCTCGACAATTTGCGAATACTGACCATCGGAGTTATCCCCAAAGAACCTTGCGGTTACAGTCGCACTACCTTTGTATCGTGAGACGTAGTCGACGACCAGTACAACATGGGCATCAAAGAGTACAGCAACAGACCTTTCGACATCCTTTACATCAAGGTCGACAAGCCGGTATGCCTGAGTTGCGACACTCTTCCAGTGAGCATAAGACTTTGTCAGTCTGCTAGTGGTGACTCTCGCATACGAGCTGGATGCGTTGGTTCCTTCTACGCCGTTGTGATGTTCGTGACCTTTCCCGTCGATGAGTACCGCACTATGTCCAACGGTCAACCTCATTGGCCAGGCTGGATCTGCATAACCATAGGGCGGCCGCAAAGGATCTGAAACGAGTATCTGACCGAAGGCCTTTACGATAATGCTGTTTCGATCTGCATGCTCGTGATTCGCCGGCGGTCCGCTGCGCATGGCAACGACCAGGCTTTCTTCTGACCATCCGTCTCGGGCGACAACGCGATCAAAACTCGAAACCCACAGCGTCGGTACATTGACGGGAGCCTTCGCCTCCACCAGTGGATCCATCCAGATAGCTGACCAATGCGTATGGGTTCCAGCCATTGAATTTGCAAACCACTGGATCTCCGGGTCCTCAAACTGACTGGCAATCCAAACTGGCACTGCAGCACGCGTAAAGGTGTGCGGGTATCCCTTACGGTTACCGCTATCGCCAAAGTTTACCACACCGTACTTGTCATCGGTTGTCGGAAGGGACATATGCTGCAGAAACGATGCATACCGTCTCCAGTCTACGACATCAAGGAGGTTCGACCTGCCGGTGCGGACAAGTGCAATGGCACCTTTAAGAAGATGCAGCGCTGTATAGTTCGCGTAGTGTACCTCCTCATTCCAGGATCCATCCTCTCCGAAAAAATCCCGGAAGACATCAATGCTGTACTCTCCCATCTCAAGCCATCGCTCTGAGTCCGCGTCGGTGCCGACCTCGTTCTGATAGGCCACTGCACCGACAACGATAGCAGAAGCCGGCAGCGCACGCAGGTTTGTGTTCGAGATAATCTCGGCTCGGCGGTTCAGGTCGTGCTGGTCTTCGGGTCTTGCGTCAAAAAATGTACTCTCGGGATCGAATCGCCAACCCTCAGCATCTTGCGGGTACACCATGTCGTGCAATGCGCGATAGCATGCTTCACACCCTTTCTCGCCGAGTGTACGAATCCAGGACTTCCGTTCATCCGGTGTAAGATAATTGCCCAACCAATCGATTGCGGTTACAACAGCAAGGGTCGCTTCAGGTGCGCGCTGCACGCCGATTGAATCCGAACCATCCATATAGATATCCCATCGATCAAACTTCATTAGGGATCTAATCGCCGCGGCAGAGAGTTCGGCGGCTTCAAGGTCGTCGGTCATGAGATATCGAAACGCAGTTTTCTCTATAAGAAGAGAAAGACGAATGATATGCCCCAACTGATCGTTGTATTCGACACTATCGAGGGAGGCTGTTTCAGCAGCGATGTCTATTCCCAGGATGTCACTGCGCACATCTTCAAACTGGACATCGTTGCTAAAAAGGGTTCTTATCCGAGGCACCTCATCTTCGTCAAAGAAAAGAGCGTAGGAAAGAACCTCACCGTTTGATTTTTTCGGTTTTACTCGAAAAGGAGCAAGAGCTACTGGTATTGACAATGAAAGAATACGTGCAGCTTCACGACGCGAAAGGATTGACCGATTCAGAAACTTCATTGGAAGCTCTAGTGGATTTGGGATGGCACTACTTTAACGACACGATTTGAGTGCTTCGGCCATCGCATCGGCGTGCTCAAGATATTTTTCCTGCGTGAGGCTCGTGTCGATTTTCACCTCGACCGCAACATCCGATACTTCGTAACATCCACAATCCGCTGCTTCGCGTTTGATATCCTCCAGCATATCATCAACATCATCTCGCATCGACATCTTTAGCCAGAGACTGAAATTCCGGTCATTATTGCCGAACTCCGCAAATGTGTACACGCTTTCAGCCAGAGACGGACAAACGTTTCCTTCAGATGGCTCATCGTCTTGTTCACGTGCTATTCCAGACGGTCGATTTTGCAACACCAGACCTATGTAGGCAATGGCAACCGCCTGTGTCATATTTAGCGAATAGCGAGAACTGCGAACCCCATCCAGAATCTGTTCGGTTGCAGTTTCAATCTGCTTCCACTGTTCGTTCGACAGGTCAGTATATCCGAACATGGCGGCAGCCTGTTCGATAAGATCATCATTTCCGTCTTGCCCAAGAGCCCGCCCGGAAAACAAGCCGGTTGCTGCAATTGCGATTACGATGACTAGTAGCTTACTCATAGACGTTTGCGATCAGTTGTTTTCCTCTGTAGACCAAAGATAACTTTTCGACATCAAACATTTGCACAGGCTCGCGGATTATGCGGCGCAGCCCGTCATATCGCAGTCTGACCGACTACACGGCGGCATAAACACGGGTGGCTAACGAAGATTCAGCAGCCATACTTTAACGAAAGCTGTGTTTTCTTTCGTTTCACAAGTAGTCATCCACACGGCGGCCTTATTCTGGCAGGATAAAAACGACTGCAACTCCTATCGGTCAATCTGACCATTAAGTCCCACCATATACGATTTCCTGAATTCGATCTGAATAAAGAAAATCGTGCGTAAATCCGAGATCTACCTGACTGACTTCACCCAGTCGGTCACGCTGTCCGTCGCTCAAGGAGATGTCAAGCGCTCCCAGATTGTCTTCCACCAAATTGTCTTCCAGTTGAACAATTCTGTGCCCCGAGCAGGGGAATCACCACACCACGCGTCGATGAGGGATGAGGTATGAGGGATGAGGGATGTGGGATGAGGGATGAGG
>JABDKO010000039.1 GCA_013002165.1 Rhodothermales bacterium
GTGATACTGACCGTGACGTCCCCATCACCAATGGTGCACGAACCACCCACCGGGTAGCTGGACTCATTGGTATCGTTCGCCGTCGGCGCGCTGGTAATGACGACGATGGGTGCAGAAGAGTCTTTACTTGCCGTTGCAGTCGAGGCGTTACCCGTATTACCGGCCACATCCGTCTGGCTGGCATCAATAACAATGGCATTACCGCCATCGTCGATCGCCGAGACATCGAAGCTGGCTGTCCAGGTACCACTGGCCGTACAGGTTACGCTCCGGCTGCCCGGGGTGGCCCCGGTGATATTGACCGTGACGTCCCCATCACCGATGGTGCACGTGCCACCCACCGGGTAGGTAGCCTTATTGGAATCGTTCGCCGTCGGCGCGCTGGTGATCGCAACCACCGGTGCGGTACTGTCGAACTTGTCTGCCGTGACCGGGGTGGCGCTGCCGGTGTTACTGGCCGCATCAGTCTGCGACGCACTGACGTTGATCGCATCGGTGCCATCAGCAATCGCCGAGACATCGAAGCTGGCTATCCAGGTACCGTCCGGGTTGCACGAAACTGATTGACTGCCCGGGGTGGCCCCGGTGATATTGACCGTGACATCCCCATCGCCGATGGTGCATGAGCCACCCACCGGGTAGCTGGACTCATTGGTATCGTTCGCCGTCGGGGCATTGGTGATGGCGACGATGGGTGCAGAAGAGTCCTTACTTGCTGCTACTGTGGTGGCGTTACCCGTGTTACCAGCCGCGTCTGTCTGGCTGGCATCGATGACAATGACATTAGTGCCATCGGCAATCGCCGAGACATCGAAGCTCGCTATCCAGGTACCACTGGCGGTACAGGTTACGCTCTGGCTGCCCGGACTCGCACTGCCGATACTGGCAGTGACACTACCGTCACCGATAGTACACGAACCACCTACCGGGTACGCAGTCTCATTGGCAGGTTGAGCAAATGGAGCACTCGTGATTGCAACGACGGGCGCCGTGGAATCCACGACACCAGTTGAGTCAACGGGGTCACTGAAAATATCGGCATCAGAGAACAGCTGACTCCAATCATCTGTACCACTGTTACCAATTCCATTGAAATCAGAGTTAAGCGTATTGGTCTGAGTAGCAGACAATGCAACAAATCTCAACTGAGATGATTGCGTGTAGTTGATGCCTTGTGTTGCCAGAAATGCATCCAGATCACTTACCTGAATTGAGATACTGATGAAGACATCAGGATTGCCATCCGAGAATAAATCGTTATTACCATCCCAGTCCGGATCATTCGTCGCAGACACCAGCGCAAAATCGTAATTGGACGCATTCTGCACATAGGTCGTGTGGGCACTATTGGAAATATCGGTTGTGTTAGGTGAAGTATTCAGATCACTACCGGCATCATAAATTTCAGTATCTCCGGAGCCTGTAACGAAGAAGCCATCCAGCTTGTCATCAGCATCGGCATCAAAACCAAAGAAGGCATAAGAAGAATGGGTAGACTTGGATTCGTCCCCAATCCGGATTCTCAGGGATAAAATATCGTCCAGTTCAGGATCAATGCCTGTGGTCGTACCATTGTCATCGTAGTTGACAAACACCGAAGCGTGGCTGCTGTCACCAACAATTTCAGTACCGGCTTTATTCGCCTGTGTATCTGCCCCGCCATCAAACTTCGTAGCTTTTAATAGCGGCATCCATCCAGTGCTTCCAGTTAGATCAGTAGTAGCTGCTTGAATAGGTACGCATATACCGAAAATCAGTAAGATCGCCACTACATAGTTCAAGCTACTATTATTCTCACACACGACAAATTTTTCCTGTTCCAGAAATCAGTTGATTGACCTGACGTGAAAATCAGTCGCGATGACAAGCATGCCTGCTGCTGGACACATTACGCGTAGATTTTTAAAGACCTATCGTAACCAGGCAATTCAATAATCGTGCTAAGAGTTGCTATGGGGTATCACCGCAAGGCAAATTAGTAAGCTAAAACGCGATGATTTTCTGGCATATAACCTGCAACGACTGCTGATCGATCGATTAGGCATTATCCGTACCAATCAAAGGTTGTGAGGGGGTACAAACTTTCCAACCATTTACATTGTGCGACCTTTTCGCCAGTGAAACCGGAAACGTGTTGAACATCAAGCTGTCTTTTTTCTTAGGGAAAGTCATCTTTTTACAAGCCACAGTCGACACTTATCTGCTCACAGCAGCGCAAAATCAAGCCCTCCCCTGCTGCTTGAATGGTCCCCTCAAAGCAAGTGCGCAAATACACGGATTCTGGTCGACGCTCATCATGATTTCTTCCTTGATGTGCGCGTACCTTTGCGGCATCTGCGCCCAGGTGTTTTGCGCATGAATTCTGCGCCCACGGACAGATCCCTAGCGGGATTCCAAAATGCCCAATGAAATCGATTCACACGAGATATGTTCGACTAGATCGACCTGGAACACCCAGTCCCGCAGAATCAACCGATTGACAAAACATACCCGTAAATTTGGTCTTAAAGGCGTGGTATAAGATTTCTCCCACACTCTATGCCAAAGGAACCGACGGTACTATTGCACCACAGATACTGTTCAGAACGCAGTTGACGTGGATTCTCAATTCGATAAGCCCGAAACTCAAACTACTCCGAAGGCCTAACTGCGACCAGCTGTTTCAATAATTTGTCGTACTAGAAATTGAAGAATCTGTCTGGAAGTAATCACTCGCCCTTTTTGACAAGTCAATTCGTCAATACGGATACAATAAGCCTGCTGGAATAAAAGGGTCAGAAGCGCCAGCGCGATACGCACCAATCAACGACAGATCCTGATGCACGGCTTCTTCGAAAGTACATTGGATCGTGTGCCAGGTTGTGTTCCAAGGGGCATATCAACAATTTCCAATCCTGGACGTTGATGACGTGTCACTACTAAAGATCGTAGACACCTGCGTCATCAATTGCTCATGCTATGGGTAGTGTCAGTAATATATTGCATTGTCAGCAACCAGCAAACCAGCAGTATCCAGTCATATTACTCAAGCCTTCACGAGCCCGCTTATTGTACGTGATCATTATTCGGACCAGCTCCAGTGATTGATTCAAATCAACTATCTGATCCAACGCTCAATGATAGCTTTATAAAAACAGGATTATAGCGCGGGCTTCATGTACAACAAACTGAAAAAGCTTTTCGGGCGACATCGTGCGAAAGTGATTGCTGGAAGCACTGTGTTATTGCTTAGCTGTGCGACCGACAGTCCGGATAGAAATACACGAGAGGGAGTGGCCGTCGGTGCCATCACTGGTGCCGTCATCGGTCACCAGATCCATCACGACCGGGGAGCCGTTATCGGTGCGGCCCTCGGTGCATTCACCGGAGCCGCTGTTGGCCGATACCAGGACGAACAACAAAGGGAACTGGAGCAGGCACTGTTGAAAGAACGTCGGGAGCGCCAGGTATCGATCCAGAGACTTCAGGATGAAATCTTAATGGTCAGTCTCAGTAGTGCAGCTACGTTTGATTTCGATCAGTCGGAAATCAAGCCTCGTTTATTTCGCGCACTCGACAAACTCGCCGATTCGTTGGTACGATATGACCGAACCATGCTGCATGTAGTAGGGCACACGGACGATATCGGCGATGCCGACTACAACTTCGCATTGTCCATACGACGCGCACAAGCTGTAGCACAGTACCTGCTGCTGCGTGGCGTACCGACCGAGCGCTTGCGCATTGAGGGACGCGGAGAGAGCGAACCAAGAGTGAGTAATACAACGGAAGAGCAGCGTCGCCTGAATCGACGGGTTGAAATATTTATCAAACCGGTAGTCGAAGGAGATGAATCAAATGCAATGATTTCACCCTATGCGAACTGACAACACGATGTAGAGCAATTGCCTGGAAACTCATAGAGACGTACCATGAGTCACATCAAGAATTACCGGTTTACAGACCTGCTTCATTATCACTGCCATGCAGTCGATGGCGAACTGGGCAAAGTAGAAGATATTCTATACGACCCGCACACCAGGAAGGTTCGCTATTTACTTTTGAGAACCGGCAGTTGGCATTTCGGTCATGACATACTGGTGGATCCAGCCTCCATCGTGGCTTTGGATGGGCTGACAAATCTGATTGAGGTAAACTGTCCCAGATCTCACTACCGCAACAGCCCGGAGATTGACCGAGCCCTACCTTTTTCCCGCCACTACGAGGAACAATACCAGGCACATTTCGCTCAAGCATCGCGCCGGGCTAACCTCGATACGCAGGAGCCTGATCAGCTTCTAACCGAGACGCCGGCATCAGTGTCCGAGTTTACGCATGACTATCCGCAACTCACACGATGTGAGCATATACTGGGTTTGAAACTCAGCGATAATGAAGTATGCTTCGCTCAAGTTGCAGACTTGATCCTGGAAGAACCTGCCTGGCAAATCAGCAACCTCGAAGTTGAACTGAAGAATACAGGCACAAGTGGAACTGAGGGACGTCGACATTGGATACCTGCGAATAAAGTCATCAACGTCAATTTGTCAGACAGGAAAATATCGATGGACGTGACTCGTCAGCAACTGTCGGAGGATTCTGCCAAACTCGCGACGTAGCATTTAATTTCGACAAGACAAATTAAGGCGATTAGAGAACGTGATACAGAGATGAAAGCAGCGGCTATTTCACGAGCCGTATGCGATAT
>JABDKO010000060.1 GCA_013002165.1 Rhodothermales bacterium
TTAAGCACAGACTCGGGGCTGGCACCATAATGAGGCGATGGCTTCGAGATAGGCGTTTCCGCCGGGTGAGGAGCCCACCTGTCGTCGGGCGGTAACGTCAGATCGGACGTCGGGTCGGCGGCTCCAACTGATTCCAGCTGCTCATCAAAGGGGTCCCCGTCAGGATGTATCAATGGTCACTCGTCAATTCGAATATCATTTCCTGTAAGGTACCATGATAGTCGCTTTAGATTATTGGCGAAATATGTTTTTTGAAATGCTTGAGATATTATAACAACGGATCGGCGTGACAAACATAGACACGACGATTTATCGTCGACGGAGGCCCATGTATTTCAGAAGGCTGTTCATTGGATTATCAGGCAGCGACTACCACCGAACCAACAGAACAAGCAGGAGAATTGACACGAGAATTGACACGAGCGTCCTGATGATATTCCAGCGATTCCACCGGGGCTCGAAATTGGTACGAGCCGCGCTTAGTTCGGAAGCGTCCAGAGCGTCAATATCATATGCCTGCAGCCCATTGTTGAGTGGAACATTCACGATCATGGTCGGCAGTTGCACTCCAGCAATATAGATCAGCGTCGCAGTCAGCAGTAGCCAGAGTTCGGTACCACCTCCTAGTAGTCCTATCCCGAATGCGGCAGATGTGATCAGGAGGATGATCGAGCCCACCCACATCAGATAGAATAGCGGATTATTTCTCTGGATAATACCGTCAATTTCCTGAAACGCCTTGAGAAACTCCCGATCGCCAAGTCTGCTGATTCCCGGCATCGCAACAACTGCGAAAGCAAACAGGAAGCCCGCGACAAGTGAGCAAAGCAGCGTAGATATGATCAGCAGGATTTCAAACATGACGTTTCCCTGTAGGAGGATTTGGTCCGTTTGACAAGGTACTAAACGACCGCGAGAAATGAAGCAGCGGTTCAGGTGCTATGTTTTTTGAAATCCTTGAGACATTATCACAACGGATGGGCGTTGCAAACATAGACACGATGATTCATCGTCAACGTAAACCATTCACTAAATCCAACAAAAAGTGAGAAGCATCTAGCGAACTACAACTACCGTCTTTGCGTCGACGGGTAGATCCTTCGATCCATCTACTCGCAATCTGAGAATATAGGTTCCTGACGGCACGAGCTCACCCTGAAGATTCGTTCCATTCCACGTCACACTCGTCCGGCCTGATCTGGCAGCGTCTTCGGCAACACTCGAAATCAAGCGACCCAGAAGATCGTAAACCTCGATGACGACCCGACCGGGAACTGCCAGTTCGAATGAAACTGTCGTCTGGCCTGTGGTCGGATTTGGATACGCATCGTGAAGTACGACCTGCCCGGCTCGCGGGGCATCTTCTACAGATACGGGATTGAAGGGCTGTAACTCATACACATAGACGGCTCCGGCATTTGATGTTGCATCGAGATCAACGTTCGGGGCGCCAGCGATAACCACATCGCCTGCAATCGCTACGCTGTTACCAAAACCGTCTCCTGTTTGGAGTTCACTCTCATTGATCTTTGTTTCCTGCACCCATCCTGTACCATCATAGTTAAATACATACGCTGAACCTGCGTTGGTTGCGATCTCATCTTCTTCGAAGGCACCGATAAATGCGCGGTTGCCTTGAATGGCAACACTATTGCCGAACCGACTGGCACCGGATGCGTCCCCCGCGAGGAGCATCGCTTCTTCAGTCCACGTTGCGCCGTCGTACCGGAAGACATAGGCTCCGCCAGCTGATACTCCAATCAATCCATTAAGTCTGCTGGCTCCAACAATGGCAAGATCGTCATCAATGGAGACAGCATCGCCGAAGTTGTCGCCGGGTGCACCGTCACTTGCCGTCAGCTTTGCCTCTTCAAGCCAGGCGGAGCCGTCATACTTGAAGATATACGCTGCTCCAGCTCCTGACCCGAGATCCTGGTCAAACCGTGCACCAACAATGATTCGATCGTTGAAAATATGAATGCTTCCTCCAAAACGCTGGCCCTCAATACTGTCACTGGCTGTTAATTTAGCTTCTTCCGTCCACGTAGATCCGTCGTAACGATACACGTACACCGCGCCGGTATAGTTGTCGTCCCAGGTAGATCCCACGACGGCAACACTATCCGTAATTGATACAGTCCAGCCAAACTGGTCATCCTCCTCCGAATCACTCGCGGTCAGGCGCGCCTGTTCCGCCCACGACGTTCCATCGAAATGAAAGATGTAGGCTGCCCCCGCATCTACCTTCTGGTCACTATGATCCTCGAATGCAGCGCCTGCGATTGCAAAATCGCCGTAGATAAATGAGTCGAATCCCAACCGGTCTGCCTCACTGCCTGAGCTTGCCGTAAGCTTTGCTGCTTCAGCCCACGCGGAGCCGTTGTTCTCAAAGACATAAATGGCCCCGGCATCTACGGCTACTTCGTCATCGGAAAAAGCACCGACCAGAATGCGGCTGCCGGAGATAGACACACTGGTTCCAAACAGATCATTCGCGCTTCCGTCACTGGCCGTCAGCTTTGCTTCCAAAGACTGCGCCATGGCAGACGGTACGACAAGTATCGTGGACAGTATCAATCCAGTAAGTAACATTCTGAAATACATGGGCCTACTCCTCTTCCTGTTCAATAAAGCTCCGTCCGAAGTACCGAGTTCTGACAAAAACGCGAAACAACGGCTATAATGGGTATGCAGGAAAAGTGTTCGGTTTGTGTCAGAGGGTTTTGGGGTGTGAGGCCAGGCAGGGTGCGCGGCAGATCCTTCGTTCCACTCAGGATGACCGGTTGGCCACTGACAAATGACTGGTGACTAGTGCCCAGTGACTGATGACTAGTGCCAACACCACAGATCCCTCAGTTACACTCGGGATGACATGGCAGCGGTACTCAGGCTGATAGATGACTAGTGCCCGATGACAAATGCCCAGTGACTAGTGCCTGCACCCAGCTCTCCGTCATTCTGAGCAACGCGAAGAATCTAAAACAGTTGAGTTGCGCGCAACGGGCAGATCCTTCGTTTCACTCAGGATGACGGGGAGGCCAATGACAAATGACTGGTGACAAATGCCCAGTGACTGATGACCAGTGCCAACACCACAGATCCCTCGGTTACACTCGGGATGACAGGGAGGCTCTAGTAACGCGGGATGACAGGCAACCAACAACCAACAACCAACAACCAACAACCAATCACCCTAACCCCCAACCACAAACCGCACCGCTTCGTCAACCGTCATCGCGGTACCCTCTGCCTTCAACCGTTCAACGTCCTCTCCAGAAAGTTGGCTCGCCGCGGCTTCGATATGCTCCTTCCAGGGACTTCCCGCGGCGACTTCGACGACCACTCCTTCCTCCTCCGAATAGCGCTCGGCAGCTGCCGCTATTGTGATGGCTCTTTCTGGATTACCATCTACCGTTTCGGTTGCGGCCAGGCCAAACAGCGTCACTCCCTTCCCGCGAACGCTGCCCACTTCGTCATAAGCACGCAGCGATGCGAGGAATCCCTGTCGTGCCTCGTCTACGTTCTTAAGTGCAAGGTGCTGCCAGCCAATCTCGCCGAGGACGCGCGCTTCTTCGGGTCGGTCACCGACCTTCTGGAAAGACGCAATCGATTCTCTATACAATTCTACTGCCTCAAGATGCTTGCTTTGCGCGCCTGCGACTGCCGCCAGAGCGCTCAGCGATCCACCCTTACCCTCGTAATCCTGGATCCGCTGCTGTATTGAGAGAGCTTCCTCAAGACTCTCGGTCGCGGCATCCAGATTTCCAGATGCCAGTTCCAGTACTCCTTGAAAATACAGGCTGAGTCCAAGCGACATATCCTCGTTGATTGTACGCGCGATAGCAACCGCCTCGTCGAGAGATACTCGTGCCTTGTCCAGGTCTCCTGCAACAAGCCATGTTACACCACTGCACAGGCTGGCATCAACCACATCAACCTGACTGCCTGCTGCTCTCGCCGTCTCGATCGCGTCTGAAAAATAGTCCAGGCTGTCGGTGACACGCCCTAGCGTAAAGATTCCCAGAGCGAATGATCGTAAGGCTCGGCTGCGGGCAATTGTCGGTTTGGCCTCAGAATCTGCATCGAGAAAAAGCGAGGTCTTGTCGCGGGCAAGCGCATGCTGCCCGCGGATGTGCCAGTACATCCACAAGGCCCCGCACAAAGCCATGCCGTTCTGGATCGCATCCTTTGAATCGTACTGTGTAGCTGGCAACGAGTCAAGCGACCCGGAGGCGCTTGCCGCCGACTCGTAGAATCCGAGTGCCTCCATAAGGTTGGCGCTTTCCGTATCGGCGCGTTCCATCCACTCGAGTTGTTCAGTCGTGCGGGTTCGACGATCAATCTTGTCGGCAAAACTACAATAATAATCGGCATGCCGTGAACGCATTTCATCTTCCTCTTCACTCGCAGCAAGCTTCTCGATCGAGAAATCCCGGATCGTTTGAAGCATATTGAAACGCCCGTTGCTTTGATAGACCAGCCCTTTCTCCACAAGCGACGTCAACTCATCAAGCTCCCGGTGCCTTGTGTCATTCTCGTAACAAACCGACTCCACAGCATCGTGGGTGTATCCACCCGCAAAAACAGCAAGGCGTCGGAAGAGTAGCTTCTCGTTCTCATTCAGCAAACCGTGACTCCAGTCGATCGTCGCCCGAAGGGTGCGCTGCCGCTCAGGTAAATCACGTGCTCCGACCGTGAGGACATCAAGTGCATGATCAAGTCGTTCAAGCAACGCGTCAGGTTCAAGAACTCGTATTCGAGCTGCAGCCAGCTCAAGTGCGAGCGGGAGACCATCCAGACGTTTACATAAGCCGGCAACGGAATGCGAATTCTCATTCGTCAATGC
>JABDKO010000065.1 GCA_013002165.1 Rhodothermales bacterium
TTTGCGTTCCGGGCGACATATTCGCTGGCGAGACATCCGCCTTGGGAAAATCCGGCAAGCACGATCCTCTCGGCTGGTATGCCGGAATCGACAACCTCACGTACGAGTCTATCGATCGTGTTCAGGCCGGACGATAGATACGGTTCATTCTTCTCAAGCGGCGCGAGGAAACTGTAAGGATACCATGTATTGTCGGCGGCTTGCGGAGAGAGGTAGGCGAAGTTCGGCTGATGCAGATGTGAGCTCAGTTCGAGTATGCTTTCGGCAGTCGCGCCCCGGCCATGAACCAGAATGACTGCGGCGTCAGCGTTGTCGAGGGACCTGCCATGCATTGCAACCGCGAATCCCGCATGGGGATCATTTCGATTTGATTCCATATCGGCGATATTCAGCCAGTCACATGGTTGCGATGAAGCGGCGGTAGCACGTCCTCGATCTGTTGCCGCTTTCCTTCAAGCCACGACGGCAGCTTTAGCGACGACCCAAGGTGCTCTACAGGTTCGTCATATGCGAATCCCGGTGCATCCGTTGCTACTTCGAACAAAACACCGCCGGGTTCTCGAAAATAGATAGAGTGAAAGTACTGGCGGTCCTTGACGGGCGTTACCTGTTGACCGGCCGACCGAAGCAGGTCGAGATATTCCTGCTGCTCTTCATCGTCAACTGTGCGGAATGCAATATGGTGGATCGAGCCGGCACCGAATGCACCTCGATTCATCCCGGGCTTTTTCAAAAGGTCAACATATAGCGCCCTGTCGTTTGAGGCCGCCTTGTATCGGTGTCGTTCGCCGTCGTGATTGACAAAGGTATACCCAAGGCCATCCTTCAGAAGATCAGCCGTTTTGTCAAGAGTATCGAGCCAGAGTGTAACGCTGTGAAATCCACGCAGTGCGTGCTGAGCGGGAATCGGACCCTGTCCCCAGTGGTCGATGGTAGTTGGATCAGACGATTCAATTAGTTCGATGGGCATCCCGTCCGGATCCTGCAGGAGGATCGCTGCGTCGCCGAATCGATTATCCTCGGTACTGAACTCCACATCCATTTGAATGAGCCGATCCTGCCAGAAGACGATCGAGCCATCAGGGATGGCATAACCAACAGCCGCAGCCTCTCCGATGCCTCGTCGACCCCGGCGCATATTTGGCCAGGGAAAAAAGGTCATAATCGTACCGGGCGTTCCCACGAGGTCACCGTAGTACAGGTGGTACGTACCCGGATCATCAAAATTTACCGTTGTCTTTACGAGCCGCTGTCCAAGGATCGTTTCATAGAAATCAAGATTCCGCTGAGGATCACTCGCAGCGGCGGTAATGTGGTGAAGACCTTGTATTGGTTTCATGTTCAGTTAAACGGCTCTGTCATTGTGGGTCGCACTCTCAAACGTAGTTTCACCAAGGTTGTATACCCTGTGTTGTCGACGCGACAACAACACAATTTCCAAACGGTTTTGTGTACTTCGGGTTTCGACGTATGAAGCAGGTCAAACGTTACGCGGGGGTAGCAGTTTCTGGAGCGCTTCAACGGCTGTATGCGCCGTCTGGAGTGAGTAATTTGCCTATCGGTTCTGCCATGACAAGACCCCACAGCATTGATCTGTCATCGGCTGCCAGATTCAAAGGTGGTGTTTCACCGGGATCCTTGAAACTACGGAGTACGACCAATGCATCCGGTGATCCTGCCCATCTGACTGCCGCCATGAGTCGCCTCTGATAGGATTCATCTGAACCGTCGAGGATGTTCGACAACGTGAATCCATCGAAACTCCCGCGCGGCTGTTGCTCTAGAAACTCTGCCGCGTCCGCATTCACTAACTGAATTTCAGAGGCCTCGGGTGGAGGCGGATCTGTTGACAACTGACCGAGCAGCAGTGCACGGGCATACGGATTCTGATTGTTAGGATGTCGAGAGAAGCATCGTTCCATGCGCCGCCGCATAACATCACCAAGTTGATCCGGAAGCGACGCAAGCAGACTGCGTGAGTAACCGGCACGCAGCGTTCGGGCCGACAACAGCAGATCCATGGCATTTCTGAACCGCCACGAGTTAAGTCTCTGCGACCAGAAGATCATCTGCTCTTCGGGATCGTTTAGTTCAATGAATGCGCGGACTCGTGAAGGCCACCACCCGGCGAGCGGGCCAAGTGCACGCATCATATTCATTATGCGCTCCGCCTTTCCAGGGTGACCAGGGTCACCCTGGAACCGATCTCTTGCGTATTGAAGCTGTGCCGGGTTAACGTCCACAGCGACGACCTCATGGTTACGTGAAAGTGTCATCGCTGTACAACCTGCCGACGCAATGCACATGATTCGATCGCGACCCGCGAATACGTCCTGCTCGATTGCCGCGTCCTCGTACATTCGTCCAAAAAGAACCTGGCCGGGCCCCTTCCGCGAATCGAGTCGGCCGCTTTGCCACGACGTAGAGCTACCACTCACGGCGCCGAACCGGCCGTGAGGCTCGCAGCGACCCATGCTAAAACAAGAAAGGCAAAGTTCTTAATCACCATTCCGCGTGGGTCATGGATAATATGCCGTGACCATATCAGGCCGTTTATGTTTAAGGCCACGAGAAGGACGGTCTGGACTATAGCGCAATACACTGGTTCGAACCCGCTAAGCACCCAGATTGCGATTGCAACTTCGGCAACTCCAAGTATCATCAGAAAGGGTGCACCGAATCTTGGACCGAACCGGGGTACCGCTCTTACAACCTCAAATTCACGGGGCTCGCCGCGCATGAGTTTGCACCACAAGCCCTCATACAGCCATACTGCAGCGACAGCTCCTCGAATCAGCCAGTCGGGAGGAATCAGGTCATACATCTAGTCTCCCGGCTGCGAATCAATTCTCCGACCAATCGACTCTAATAAATAATTGTGGAATGCATGACAGGTTGGACGTTCAAAGATGCGCCAGAACCAGCGCGGTGATCTGGAGCTTCTGAAATTGGTCTCGACAGACAACTCGGTTGTTCCGTCACCACAGTCCCGCAGCAAATACCGACCGCCGGAAAGAATAATGCCTCTCCCTAAAGTAAGTGATTGTTTAATGATCTCGAATTCATAGTTAACATCTTGCTGGAGAGCTGTGATTCTCTTGACCAGATAACCCGTCCTGTAATTGCATCGGACTTCATCTCCTACCGCGGACACAAGTCCTTCCGTTCCGGTTGGAACAGGTAGCAGCAATCTCAGGACAAGCGGTGGTAAAATGCCAAGTTCTTCATAAAAAAGGAGGGAGGTCCAGACCTTTGCCGGCGACGCAGGAATCCGTTTTCGTGTGGTGACTGTCGTCGTTGCGTCCTTGCTGACAGCAGTTGACTGAGACCGTGTGATCGAGGTGGATAATTCCATCTTTAAAAGTTAATTCAAATAAACTCCAAGTCAGCGCCGGTGAAACACCAATCAGGATAGTAATTCCAGGTCATTGCACGCACTACATGCGTACGACAACCGTTGGGTGTAAGAAACCGGACTGTGTAACAACTACAGGGTCGTCAAGGCGGAAGTGCGAGGTCAATAAAAGAAAGACAACTCGAAGATCAAAGAGGAACCCGATTCGTGGATCTGCGTGCTGGCGAACTCACGTGGCGATGTCAGGTCGCTTGCCGTCGACGGTTAGTCCGGACCCGAAGCAAAGCGCACAGACGGGGTGATGAAGTTGCGGGCCAAGTCGACCGCTACCGCCACATCGGACGCAGGTACGGGGTTCAACCCCGTCCACAATAATCTTCAATTGCCCAATTGATTTGCATGTGGGACAAGCGCTCGAATTTTCACTGGAACCGAGTTTTCCGGTTGCTTCACACCTCGGGCATGGAATTACGCGTAGCATGGTGTGCTTGTAATGATCACTCAGACTCAGGAATTCCGATGACGATATGGCCGCGTTCTGCAATCAAGTTTGCATTGTCCACGAATATAACCGTATTAAACAGGGCAATCGGGTCCCTGCCAAGTGGACCGAGGCTAGGATCACCCAGGCGATACACGAAAATCCCGATGTTATCACCCCTCGAATATCCGTCGATGCTACTCAATCTGAATCGCCGTGTAGCAAAACCTTCAATTATCGGGAAGGGAGCATCCTCAGGATTGAACGACGGAACCGGGTCTGTTACATGAACAAGATTTTCTTCAAGCAGACCGACGTAAATAGCGCCGTCAGAGTCATTCGTTAACCACAGGTGGTAGAGCTGGTCGGCAGCGTCGGACCCGAACAGCGAACAGCCAGCAAGCGCGACCGCCGCGATGAACAGTGAAAGGTATTTCATGATGTTCACCTCGTTAATCGTGATCATGATAGCCACCCGCCTGAACTCGTACAGCCGGCTCGATCCTCGCAATGCAATCCGGACTAGTCGATTCCTCATTCCTCATCTCTCATCCCTCATTCTCTCGCTCTTCTTCTTCGATTTCGAGGACTTGCCCATCTTCGGATATTTCGATCTCGAATTCGCTCGATGCGGTGACGCCCTCTATTTCATATACGGTCTGTCCTTTCTCGGAATCTACCGAGACTTCCTGGATCTCAATACCGGGAACGGCGGCCATAGCGGCGTCGATTACAACCTCCGGTACTTCTGCGATCTGGACTGTCCGTTCACTCGACAGACATCCGGCAACCAATAGAAACAGTAGTGTGGAGGTAGTGAGTAGAGCCTTCATGGTGCTCTCCATATGGTTTCGAATTAGTGGGTAAACGGTGCATTCCACCGAAAGTGCCAGTTATTCAACTGAAGAAGTCTTCTTGTCGAGGTGGTAGCACTGAGCAAGGGCAATGCAGTGACGAAGTTCATCTTCCGGAACGGTATCGTCTACATGAAAATGTATTGCACGATTTCCGGAGAAATTGAAGAGGTCCGGGTAGATCTGTCGAAATGTTTCTACCAGCGTGGTGTTACAGTTAAAAAAGATCGCATACATGTCGTCCGCTCCTTTGACGATGCCAATGCGAATGGTGCTACCACTTTTTGTCTGTGTCGTTAAGTAGCTCGGTTCGCCCCAGCGTAGAGCTTCTTCGATCGGTCCGACTCCTTCAGTCGTTGCTGCTGTGTCAATGATTAACCGTCGAAGGGCAAACAGACGCTTGCGTAGTGTGGGAGGGTAGGATGCAAATTTTGCCTTGACGTCATCGTTGTCAATGGTGTGCCTGGTCATGCGATAGTCAATGTTTAACGTTGCAGCGGCGCTGCAGTCTCAGTTTCTGAAACGACCTGCAGTTACGGTATTACGGACAGACCAAGATATTAACGTTTCTCAGATGGATCCTGTCGGATTGGCGTGGCAATGGGTATGGCTACCGATAAAGGAAGCTGCTCAACACCGGTTTCCCATCCTCATAATGCGATGCATTGTCTCAACGCTTGTCAGGCCCGATTCATCGTAGCCTGAACATCCCTAACAAGTCGTGCGGCAAGTGGTCTCCGGTTGCGCCAGACTTTGAGTCGCAGCTCGCCAAGGTGGCTGCCCGGTATTGCATCAAGCAGGTCTGTCTTTTTCGGTCGGATGCTGATTATGTCGCGAATGAACCCTTGATCAAGGTGAATTTGACTAATGGCGGCAGGTTCGATTTTGACGGTTTTCTGCTCTTTACCGAACTCACCCAGGAAGGCAGTTTCAAATTCAATGACCAGAAACTCGTCATCGAGGAAAATAAGCCCCTTGATCTCAGTAAGACCTCCGTTGATATCGGGCAAGTCAAATGGGACGCTACTCACTATTGTGTCTGGTTTGTTATTTGAAATACCAGCGGGCGTACTGCCTGGAAGGTACTGGATTGAATTCTAATCGCTGTGGCTGGCAAATATCTTGTTTACAATTTTCCATTCATCTTGAAATTTGTATAGGCTCAAGTAGTCGGTATATGTATGCATCTGATTAATCCACACCTCAAGCTTCACCGTGGCAGCGTTGTTGGTAACATCTATTGAATGAAAGATGGCTTCGACGTCATCTCCGGATGGTGAGCCATCGAGCTGGAGCCTTTCCATCCACATATCTAACGACGCCTGAATAATCTCGTCGTTCACATATACGGCCATGACAAAAGAAGGATGAAATCCTGATCGAACGACCTCCTCGTTACGATTAACGAACACGCCTTCGATGTACGATTCCTGGACGACCGTCTCTATCTCATCCGGATCGGTTCGCTGGTGCTGCGTGACAATGGGTAACGTTACGACGAAAGTCAGAATTAGATAGAGAGCAGTGCGCATGGCTCATCCTCGCAAATGAATATCGTTTTACGTGACTCTTGATTGTTCAGTTTCAATGTGCACCGACGCCTTGTTCCGTCTCTGTTAACGTGTCGTTACATAATAGAGAATCTGTGCGAGCTGCGAGGCAGAAGATCTGTCAATCTGGAACTATTTTAATTACGACACTGCCTTTCTTACGCCCGCTATCGACGTATGAATGGGCCTCGACTATTTCGTCGAGCGAATACGTCCTATCAATGACCGGCGTGAATTTGCGCGCTTCAGCTAGATCTGCAAGGACCTGACACCGTTCCGGGCTTGAGCCGGCGACCGCATCGATGACCTTCTTGCCATCACGTTGCGATCTGAATCGGGAAAGGAGAATGTCTGAAAACGAACCGAGTACGATCAGAAGTCGGCCCGTTTCTGCCAGAGAGTTCTTACTACGCGACCACGGCGCGGTACCTGCCGTGTCAACAATGATATCATAAACGCGGCCGTTCATTGTAAAATCGTCGACGGTGTAGTCAATGACTTCGTCCGCCCCAATCGATTTGACCAATTCGATATTTGACGAACTGCAAACACCTGTGACATGACCACCAAAATGTTTTGCCAGTTGAACCAGCGCAGTGCCTGTTGTACCTGATGCTCCGTTAATGAGTACGCGATCACCTGGTTGAATCTTGCCGTGCAGTTGGAGAAAGTCCAACGCTACAGTTCCGCCGAAACACAGAGCTGCGGCTTCCTCAAAACTGACATTCTCTGGGATTTTCGCCAGAGGGCCGTTCTCGTCAATGACGCGGTATTCTGCATGCCCGCCGAATCCGGTACCGCAATCTGCAAATACCCGATCGCCCGGCTTGAACTTCGAAACGGTGTTGCCTACCGATTCGACCACACCAGAGATCTCCGTACCGAGGATTCGATGTCGGGGCTTGAAAACCCCGAATACAAGCCTGCCGATGGGACCAAAACCCGGCGGCAGCTCAAGGCTGCGCGCTCGCCAGTCAGCCGAATTGACCGTCGTCGCATGGACACGAATCAGAATCTGTTCGTCTTCAGGTACAGGTATTTCAACGTCGTCGACGTACACGACGTCGGGTGGTCCGTACCGGTCGTAAACCGCAGCTTTCATTGTTTGACCTTTCATGCCCGCTCGAATCTTTCTCGTAGTGCGACCGGAGCACTGTGATTGATCAGCAGAGCGACCGGTCAGCATTATCGTACCTGACAAGGTTACATAGCAGGCCTCCAATAATCAATCTGCCGGCATTATACGAGAGCATTATCTTCGGCGTCGTGGCTCGCTTCGAGACGGGCCAGGCTGAAGAGGAAAGCTGATCCGAGCCACAGTCCAACAAAGAAGATTGTTATGAACATGGTATCAC
>JABDKO010000298.1 GCA_013002165.1 Rhodothermales bacterium
GTGATGAGCATATGTCAATCGCAATTACAACTGGCAATCTCGCAAGTATCCTGCGCGCTTCCGGAGATCCCACGCAGGCATTGCCGTCCTACCGGGAAGCACTGAGTTTGTACGAAAAGATTTTCTCTCCAGATCATCCGAACGTGGCTGTCCTGAGATCGAATACAGCCGGTTGTCTTATCGAGTTGGGGCGATATGCGGAGGCTGAACAGTTGCTAGATAAGAGCTACGCCGTACTCGTTGAGTCGCACGGTTTGGACCATCGTCTCACGCAGAGCAGTATTCGATATTACGTGACACTGTACAAAGCCTGGGGAAGACCGGATAAGGAGTCTGAGTATGCGGCTATGATTGTTGGGTAATGCTCGGGCGGAGGCTCGGGCTGCGCCCTCGCAGGGATGAGGAATGAGGGATGAGGGATGAGGGCTCGCTCTGTATATGCTGAGGCAAATCAGGAGTGTCGAATGCGCTCGGGGTCATGGCTCGGGCTGCGCCCTCGCGGTGACTAGTTACTAGTTGCTAGTTACCAGTTCCTGGTTCTTGGTCCCCAACCCCGTCATCCTGAGGGAACCGAAGGATCTAACCTACTTCAAGGGCTAAATCAGGCGCTTTTCCGTGAGAAATAACCCTCCATCTTAGGAATCCGACACATATTGACGTTCATTATATCAGTGTACTCGTAGTATCGGGACCGCAATTGGGACGATTCGATAGTGTGTCGTCCAGTCAAGCTCTATCAGTTGCTTTCCTGCAGTAAACTTCTCACTGATTAGATGAGGTCTCCGGATGCGTATACGTCGCTACAGTTTTCTTGTAGTTATTTCCCTTCTTCTTTTTCTGCCCGATGCGGCATCGGCACAAGAAACCGGCGACCGACTCGCACGACTTCGCGATGTAACCAGCAACAGCGAAATGATCTTGCTCTGGACTGAAGACATGGAGCAGGGTACGAGCGACGAGCACATGAACTTGCGGATGTACGATCTGGATCTCGCCGAGTCGGATCTTTCGCTTCGCCTCGCACAGAAACCGATTCAGACCGACTCAATCGTTGCGGGCAATCGCCGTGTTGCTGTTGCCGCTGGCAATTTTTTGGGTGGAGAATTCAAACACTTTGTCGGTGCGTGGACCGGTCAAGATGATTCGATAACAATCGTTGTTCCGGATGTCGATGCGGAAACGTTGTCGTGGACGGATGCCGAGCGGCTGTCTATTCCGGGTCCAATAAGCACAAGTCAATACGCGAAACTCCGTCTGGCTACAGGAGATTTTCTCGGTACCGACATGCACGATGAATTTGTAGTTGCGTACGAAAGTGAGGACGGGACCATTAATCTTCATGTGTACGAATTCTCCAGTGGGTCACTTACACCGTCAGCGCTTGGTACGATTGCGGATGAGGCGGCGCTAACTGGTTCTACCAGTGGCTGGGATATAGTGACAGGCGATTTCGACGGCGACGGCTTCCATGAGATTTTACTTACGTGGATCACGGATGCCGGGACTTCTAACTGGTCCGTCCAGGCGAAAGTATACGATATCGATTCAGAGGGCAACATAATCCCGATGGCCAGCACGGAGGTCGATCCCGGCCCGCCGTTTTCGTTTACATCGGCAGTGCTTTCAGCAGCAAGCGGTGACTTTGACAGCGATCCATCGCTTGAGGTTGCCGTGGCGTTTGCGTTCTCCACTAGCGACATTTCAAACCCTGACACATATCTCTACGTGCTCGACTTCGATTCCGATTTGACAACGATCCTCACTAATGATTCCATGAGGGCCGCACGGAACGAACAAAACGACAGTACGATCGATCCACTGGACGTGGCTTCAGGGGATCTGAACGGCAACAGCAGGGATGAGATTGTATTGACCAGGGTTGGGGTTTTTTCCGTTGACGATAATCTGATGCCGGTATTTGAGACTGGCTTTGGTGATGAGGTACCGGATGACATAAGGCATAGTGACGACTTCCTGGATGTGCGCGATATGGATGCGGACGGACTAGCCGAGATCGTTACCGTTGGCAGCGTCGTCAACCTCGAACCGAATGGTGAACAGTATTTGACAATGAGGGTCAGTACGGCCGACACCTCGCTCAATTCTATTTCTACTCTCGTAGCATCACGTCAGAACGAAGTACCTGTGACAAATGGTTTCAATCGCAGACACTATGCCATGGCGCTTGGCGATTTTGACGCCGATCGCAAATGGATGGGCATGCCGGTCAAGTATACGGGACGAGGAATATTTCGACCGACAGTTGTTCTTAATACGCCGCCGGTGCACTACGACGTACTTGATGGCACGGTGTATGATCTCAGCGACTGCTTCCCGGATCAGTCGTGTGGCTTCTCTGCTACATATACTCAGGTGGCGGCTAACGAACTCACGGTGAGCTTCGAAACGCACGAAGATTGGGGCGTGTCGCAAGAGCTCGAAGTGGACGTTGAAATAAAACTGAAGATGAAAGAAACCTATGGCGAAAAATTTAGCCTGAAAGAGACGTCGTCCGAAAAAACAACGATTACTACCGGCCGAGTCGCCGCAGGCGATGACTGGATCTATACCCGTGTCTATGACATCGACTTCTACGAGTATCCGGTCTACGATGGAACAAATCCGACACCGATTGGCTTCTTCGTCGTCTCGATTCCAGGGCCGGTCCGGCCGTTGTGGGTTGAAGGTAAAGATGATCAGATCCTGGGGAATCAGTTTCGACCTGACCACGAAGTTGGAAATATATTGTCGTACCGGAAGGAAAATACTGACGACCTGTCAAGCCCTATCGTAGAATTCCAGGAGCAAACGGTTGGCAGTACAGGGTCCAGTTCGACGTCGGTACTGCTGAGTAGTTTTACTGAAAACAATGCCGAAACGAGTGTTGATGCGAGTATCGAGGTTGGAGCCGAGATCGGACTATCAGCTGATATTTACGGAATAGAGATTGGTGAAACCTTAAAAACCGAAGGAAAATATTCGGTTGGAGAAGTAACGACTCAGACGGTGAAGGTTGAAAGCTCGCTCGAGATGAAATCTGACTTCGGCAGCCTGGATCCACAGTTCGGTACGTCCGGGACATATCAGATAACACCGTACGCCTACTGGACACAGTACGGTGCGATAGCCATTGACTATAAAGTATCTCTACCAACCGGTACCGGTAGCTTCTGGGATCAGTGGTACGGCGGAAAGACGGATCCTGGATTCAGTATGCCGTGGCGCTACGAAATCAGCAAGGGGAATCCGCTACCGCTAAACGATGTTTCGTACGAAATGCGAACCAGGGACATCGTGCTGAGCAACTCGAATCCGGAGCCAGGCGATACAGTTCGAGTCGGTGCGCGCGTACGAAACATGGCGTTGGCAGACTTGATGACGCCCATAAAGGTCGAGTTTTACTACGGCGACCCGTCGGCTGGAGGTGAACTAATCGCAGAAACCGAAGTGGATGCGATAGAGTCGCAGAGCTCGGAGAATGTGTTCGTGGAGTGGGTTACTCCGTTCTCGTTGAGTGTTCAAGACAGGGTTTATGTCGTGCTGGATTCAGATGACCGTATTACGGATGAGGTGCATACGAATAACAACGTTGGCTGGGCTCCGGTGAAGGCGTTAGGACTTGTCACTGATGTTGAGCCCGTCGGGGAGATAATTCAGACTGTCTCACTTCATACGAACTATCCGAATCCGTTCAGCAGTCTTACAACGATCGCGTATGAACTCCCTGGACCTGCAGATGTCACCTTAGCTGTGTACGACCTTCTCGGACGAGAAGTCAGGCAGCTTGCTTCCGGCAACGTACCAACAGGTCGTCACGAGATACTGTTTGACGGCACGGGATTGACGAGCGGGGTTTATTTTGTTCGGCTGCAGGCTGGAGACAGCGCAGTTACGAAAAGGATGGTGTTGGTTAGGTAGGGCTCGGGCTGGGCTCGGGCTGCGCCCTCGCGGTCATTAGGGATTAGTCATTAGGGATTAGTCATTAGGAATTAGT
>JABDKO010000092.1 GCA_013002165.1 Rhodothermales bacterium
CAGACAATGGCGCCGACAATAACTACGAGTTAACGGTACAGGTCAGTGACGGAAAAGGTGGTGTAGCCACACAATCCATCGTGGTGACAGTCACTGACGTAAAGGAGACACCATCTTTTAGCTCACCAAGTTCGATCACCGTGGCCGAGAACAACAACTCGGTGATGACGATCACCAGTACGGTAGACGCGGGCAGCACGCAGCATTATTCCTTGATTGGCTCAGATGATGACAGGCTATTCAGTATCAATGCAACAACCGGAGTACTGAGCTTCATCGGAACACCTAACTTCGAATCACCTTCCGATGTCAACAGAGACAACACGTACCAACTGACGGTTCAAGTTGAAAATGAAATCGGCATGACCAATGCAATCGGACTCTCGGTAGCTGTAGTTGACGTCAACGAGGCACCTAGCCTGGAAGTCTCCGAGTTCACAGCAATTGAAGGCTTCGTCGGAGGTATTGGTCAGCTCATCATGACAGATCCCGACGCAGGTGATGCTCTGTCACTTAGCATCGTAGGTGGAGCTGCACAGGCATATTTCAGTATTGATCAACTCACCGGTGCCATCACGCAACAAGCTCCACTTCTGCCGGGCACCTATACTCTCGAAGTTCAACTCAATGATGCGAACGGTATGAGTACCAACGCAGTACTGCAAATTCGCATTGTCGCTGCGGAACCTGAACTCGGTGGTGCAAACAATACGCAAAATACCTCTGAACTTTATATGGGAGTTTCTGACACGACGGAACCCACCGATTTGCAGGCAGCACTCAGTAGAAACAGTTCTGCCCTACCAGCTACTTATGAAGCGAGTGAGAAAGACGCATCGTCCCGTCAGACTTCGACTGACTCATTCGAGGAATCGTCTCTTACTGAGGCGTCGACTACCACATCCATCAGCGATACCATCGATACGCGTTTTTCATCAAACCCTATAGAGACTCATCAAAGTACCGCAGTCTCTAACACAACAGAAGGTGGACAAAAAACAAAGCAATCCAGGGGCTATCGCGTTGTCTTGGAACTACTATTGGAGGAGTCTGAAGAAGTAATCGAGGAACTCGGTTCTGCAATAAGCAGTGTCATGGATGCCTCACTGTTCAGCATTACATTGACCCCGGAAATACTCAATGCATTGTCATCGATGCGCGACGATGTCGATGAGCAACAGGGACAGGCAGACGAGCGTACAGAACTGATACTCACGGCTGGTACTGCGGCCAGTATCACACTTACAGTTGGCTTCGTCAGCTGGCTATTGCAAAGCGGATCTCTGCTTGCCACAGCCATGTCATCATCTCCACTATGGCGAGCGATTGATCCGGTGCCGGTGCTCCGAGCAGGTAATCAAGAGGACGATCCTGAAGGGCACAGAGTGCAATGAACAGGAGCTCACCAATGATTGAAACACTATTGGTATTCTGGCGATCGAGACCATTGAAGCTTACGCTCAGCATCATTCTGCTGACAATGAGCGTGTTGTTTGCTGCCGAGTTCTTCGACCTGCGAGGGGAGCAGCGCCACGGACTGCGTGAAGCTCACAAGATGGTGGCCGAATCTCTGGCCGTACAAATGTCCACTCTTGCAAGTGTGTCGGACCTGAAGGGCCTTCAGCTATCAGCCTCTGCCCTGGTCGAGCGTAATCCTGATGTCATGGCCGTATCGCTCACCAGTAACACCGGATCAATATTGGCTGAATACGGAGATCTTACGCAGCTTAAAAAGATTTCGACCGGCTCAACATTAAACAACATGAATGTGCCCATATTCAATGGAAATCAAACATGGGCTCATCTTCAAATCGCCTTTCTGCAGATAAATACGTTGGCGATTAAATTGCGTTTTTTTGGCTTCATGCTCGCTGGGTGTTTCCTGCTGTACGTGCTTTTTCTGCGTAAAGCCCTGGTACAGCTTGATCCAAGCCAGGTGGTACCCAGTCGGGTAAATTCAGCCTTCAACATGTTTAATGAAGGCGTAGTCATTCTTGACGACAAGCTGCGAATTCTTCTGATCAACGACTCGGCCGCCCAGACAATTGGCAAACCCACTGAGAAATTGTTAGGTCATCTGCTCGATGAGTGGCCGTGGCAGCAACCTGACGACTGGCAACCACCGTGGACCACGACACTGCGCAGTGGCTTGAAGCTCTCTGATCAGGCTCTACGCCTGCGACTCGATAATGGTGAAACTCGCGTTCTCGTGGCAAGCTGCTCCACTGTGGGCCAGGAACAGGATGGCGTACGAGGCGTGCTGGTCACTCTGGATGACATGACCGCTATCGAACAGAAGAACGATGACTTGGCCAAGACACTGCGAGAACTGCGTAGCTCACAGGCATCGATCACCCAAAAGAACCGTGAACTCGAGGCGCTCGCCACTCAGGATCCACTGACAGGACTTGCCAATCGACGTGCATTGATGACCAGTCTCGAACACGAATTTGCCAAGGCACTGCGGGTACCTGCCCCGCTAAGCTGCATTATGGTGGACATTGATCATTTCAAAAGTATCAATGATAACCATGGTCATGGTGTCGGCGATGAAATCATCTGTGCTGTGGCGAATACCCTGATTGCCGAATGTCGGGAGTACGACACCGTGGGACGTTATGGCGGGGAGGAGTTCGTGATCGTTTTGCCAGGACTTTCATCAGATGAAGCTATGGATGTGGCCGAAAGAATCCGGCGTCGCGTCAGCCTTCTTTCCAAGAATCCGGCAATTCCAGTCAAATCCTTGAGCGCAAGTTTCGGTGTACATTCAGTCAAATCCAACACATCCAGCATCATGCAGCTTCTCGAACAAACCGATGAGGCACTGTACTCGGCCAAGCGGACAGGAAGAGACCGGGTGGTCTGTTACAGCGATGATCTGGCTAATCCCGATACCGGAATCAACGACACTGTGGTGCATACGGAATCACACCATAACGCGTCGCGAGTCATTGAGCTGGAAGCCATGGTTCAGCAGCGCTCCCGTGACCTGGAGATACTGCGCGAGTACGACTCGCTGACCGGAATTCCGAAAAGAGCTCTGTTCATGCAGCGCATTGAAACAGAGGTGCAGCGAGCGAAGCGTCTCAAGCTGAACATAGGTACGATGTCGCTGGAAATCAGGGATTTGAATCGTATCATCACGACCTTTGGACACAAGGCGAGTGACAAATTGATCATCGAGTTCGTCTCTCGCTTGCAGGACGGACTACGAAGCTCCGATATGGTCTCAGAAATCACAGATGATCACAGCATGTCACTGATCACCACCAATGAATATGGCGTATTGCTCTCTGATCTGGATGATTCAGCGCAGGCCATGCCTGTTATCACTCGTTTACGCCGTCTGCTGTCAAAGCCCTTTGAGATCGATGGCCAGAAGCTTTACCTGGGTGTCAACATCGGTGTCTCGCTATATCCCCAGGGTGGAAGCGACGCGACTGAACTCATGGATAGCGCATGCCAGGCTCGCTCAGAGGCGGCGTTGAAACCCGACAAGGTGTCGCACTGTTTTGCTTCGGCAAGTCTGGAGAGGGTCTCACGTGAGTACATCAGCCTGGAAGCAGATCTCTATGAAGCCTATGAATCCAGGCAGTTCGAGGT
>JABDKO010000116.1 GCA_013002165.1 Rhodothermales bacterium
AGTCAGGCGTGTCGTTTACTGACACTCAGGAAAAGGGACCGTTTAAATCCTGGAAGCATCGACACAGCGTCCAGCCCCTAGGGGACGGGACCTCGTCCTACACGGACGATATCAGGTACGAGCTACCACTGCAGCCTTTCAGTTCGATTGCGCAGGGACTTGTTGAATCAAAACTGCGTGCGCTCTTCGAGTATCGTCACCGCATAGTCGCCAACGATCTGTCACTGCACGATCGATATGCTTCGCCTTCACTGCGTTTTGCAGTGTCTGGAGCTTCCGGTTCAATAGGGTCACAACTTGTACCATTTCTCCGTGCGGGCGGACATCAAGTTCAAACATTGGTAAGGCGCCCACCTGTCTCGGATGAGGAAACATTCTGGGATCCAGCCACCGGTGACATCGACAAAGCCTCGCTGGAGGATATCGATGTCGTAATTCATCTGGCAGGTGCTTCGATCTTGCGGCCGTGGACGAAATCGGGTAAAAAACTACTCTACAACAGCAGAATCGACGGAACCCGGCTACTCGCTTCCACGCTCGCCTCACTGAAGAGCAAACCTCACACCTTCATCTCTGCCTCGGCAATCGGCATCTATGGAGACAGGGGCGCTGAGCGAATTGAAGAGTCGGCAACTACCACCAGTGACACGTTCCTTGGTGCCCTGTCTATTGACTGGGAGCATGCAGCCAACCCAGCAATTGAAGCAGGTATCAGGACAGTCTTTCCGCGGATAGGCGTTGTCATTTCCGGTAGAGGTGGAGCACTTGACCTCGTGGCAAAGCAATTCAAAATTGGCCTCGGCGGTGTACCGGGAAATCCGGACAACTTTGTCAGCTGGATATCCATGGATGATGTTGTGGGATCCCTGTACCACTGCGCATTGAAGCAGGAAGTCAGCGGGCCTGTAAACATAACTGCGCCGGAACCAGTTGACTGGAGATCGCTTGCGCGAACGCTAGGCGACGTCATGCACAGACCGTCGTTCTGGCGAATGCCGGAGTCGGTTTTGAGCACCTTCGGAGGACAGTTCGCGAAAGAGGTTATCCTGTCCAGCGCTCGCGTCATACCAGGTACACTTACAGGTTCCGGATATCGATTTTTAATTCCGAACCTTGCAGACACCCTTCGCCATCAACTGGGCTATTAGTCAGTCTGCGCAACCCTGATTACTGTCTGTACATCTCAAGAATCCACTCAGGGTATTCTTCAACAAGAGGTTTGACGGGGATCCATATATCCTCACTCCTTCTGAAACCCTGCCGCACCTGAAACGGAAAAAGATCAGGGTGACGAATACCCTTCTGCCAGAGAATTGACTCCCAGAACTCCGGCTCATGTACTCCAAATCCAAGTTCTCCTGACGTGCTCAAATTCCTGGTCAAACCAACGTTTATTGACTTTCGTCGAAGCCTTTGCATGAAGGCAAATCGCACACCGACAACAGCACTCTCTGGTCCTGCCGTATCGCTTGTCATTATTATTCCCAGGTCGTAGAGCTCGAACGGTTCCGACGTAGAGGTTCGAAAACCAACCACGCATCTCCCCGCGTATTCGAGCATTTCCTCCTTGCCCGAGGATGCCGGCCGCACGAGTTGTCTGTTAACAACAAGCCCTGCCATACGGAGTTTAGACGGGTGATAAAATATGTCAGCAACCCGTGCATCATCTGCAAGTTTTTCAGGCGTAACTGGACCATACTTTTTTATCAAGATCTGTTCTCGAACTCGCCGTTTATAGCTGAGAGTTGCAAACTTCAAAAGTTCACTGTCGCGCTTGAAGTCCGGATCCTTTTCTGAAATTGGTGCTCGCGTATGTTCTCGTATTCGTGCTTTATACTTGAATCCACGATACGCATACAGGAATGCGTACAGACCAAACAGGACGGCAAGGAAACCAATGATTATCTTCATTTTTTTTCTGCCTCTTTTCCGTCATTTTCCAGTTCTTCCTGGACACCAGCTACATCAGAGTCTGCATTGTAGTCGATCAGCATGTGGCGACGAAATGGTAGATGGTGGAAGCGCATCCAGCTGTAGGGTTCATTACTCCGCGTCTTTTCAATATCCGTTGCTCCGTAGATTGCAGGATACCAGGCAATCGGGTCCAGGTTGTCGCCAACCTGAAACGTTCTTACCCCGCCGATGTCAATACTAGTCGACTGAAACGGGGCGATTGCGAGGTGAAACTCCACTTCCAGTCCTGCCTCCTGTAATGCCGATGCGAACCCGGCTCCAAAGGCACCACCCATACTATGACTAAATATCTTGACAGTCTCGTCTTTTTCAAGTCTGGCAGCAATAGAACCAGCCCGGTCCCAGCCCGCATTGTACCCGACTCGATATCTGTCCTCCGGCAGGAAATTGTAAGACCGCGTAAACACTCTACCAACCTGGGATAGCCCGTAAATACCTCCGAGGGAGCCGTCAGCAAAGTAAGCATCTTCTCCGGGATAAGAACTCATGACACTCTCCGCGTAGTCGCCCCAGTAATCCTGCAAGTCTTTTCGGAAAGGCAGTCCATCGCTGTAGAAGCCATTGATAAAAACAACGAGGCGACCATCCGGATCGACATTGTTTATCGGATTGTTGAGCGAATAATTGTACGGACTCCACGAGGGATACTCACTGGACATCGGATCTGGTGACGTCCACCGCATAATCTCGGGGTCGTAAAACCGAGCGCCGGCGTACATGAGACCAGTACCCTTATCCAATTGGTGCCCCGTAAAACGCTCTTCGGGACTCTCATTTTCAAGGATTCTCCGTGGCATCTCACGACCAAAAGGATAGTAGTCCGAGAAATGCACGACGTTACCGTTCTCGTCCACCGTAGCCCGCACAGAACCCTGGTGATCCTTCAGATAATAGAAGCGTCGGGATACCTCGCTTACCAGAAAGACACGTGAGGATTGAGAACATAACCCCCTTTCATCACATATTTCTAACGAGACCTTCTGCTGTTTCCCTTGCTGGAACTCCGGATTCCAAACGAATGTCGGCGTGGACACTGTCCGATATCCATTAACGAACCACCGTGTTCGAACAATTTCCCGCCCTGCGTCGACATAGCTTTGTCGGGAATCGAGAAACACTTGCTCTCCGTCATAAACAAGCGCTCGAGGACGGCTTGGCTCGAAATCCATTACTGCCAACGGCGGTCGCGGCGATGCCAATGCAGCCGTGTTAAATGTACCGACACCAGCTGCCGCGAGCAGCCCGACAACCAGGAGTATCGCTCTCATCTTCCCTCTCCTTTTTGAACGGAGAGTAACTTTTCAGAGCGCTACTACTAAATGGACTTGTGCTAGGGTTTGTCTAGCAAATTTCCTAGACTTTTTCCTAGCAATGTTTCGAAGGCCGTGATTGTATAGTTCAGCCGTATTCAGTCCTAATTATCCTCTTGATAATATGAACAGGTTTCTCTTAGTCGTCCTGGTATCGCTTGTCCTTTCGTTCGTCTCGTTCCGAGAGCTTGATGAGAAGCCGCTTCTTGGTTTTTCGGCAGGTGCAGCAGATGCGCAGTATGCTCTGGAGGCTATCTTCGACAGTCATCTTAACGCGAATAATCTGGACGCCTGGATGAAGCGCATGACTTCCAATCCCCAACACGTAGGGTCGCCTCAGGGAAAGGCGAACGCCGAGTTTGTTCGAGACTTATTCGAATCCTGGGGCTACGAAGCCTCGATCGAAACCTATCATGTGCTCTTCCCAACTCCAAAGCTCAGACGCCTTGAGCTGATCGAACCGGTCAAGTACAGGGCGCGACTGCAAGAACCGCCACTGAAGGAAGATCTCTCCTCCCAAAACACTGCCGACGCACTCCCTCCGTTTAACGCATATTCCGCAGACGGCGATGTAACAGCGGAACTCGTGTATGTTAATCAGGGCATTCCGGATGACTACGAGGTGCTCGCCGAGAAAGGGATATCCGTCGAGGGTAAGATTGTGATTGCCCGGTATGGCGGATCATGGCGAGGTATCAAACCTAAAGTTGCCTACGAGCACGGAGCTATCGGATGTATTCTTTACTCGGATCCGCGGGATGACGGGTACTTTCGCGGAGATGTATACCCCGATGGACCGTTCAAGAATGAACATGGAGTCCAGCGTGGATCTGTGTTAGATATGCCGCTCTATCCTGGCGACCCATTGACCGAATCCTATGCTGCAGTAGAAGATGCAGGTCGAGGTACAATATCTGAATCCCCAACAATCATGAAAATCCCGGTTCTGCCAATCTCGTACGCAGATGCAGAACCTTTGCTTGCAGCCATCGGCGGCGAAGTTGCCCCGGCCGACTGGCGCGGCGCGCTGCCAATGACGTACCACATCGGTCCGGGTCCTGCAAAAGTGAGATTGCAGCTTGAATTCAACTGGGACCTGACGCCTGCCTACAACGTCATCGCGCGTATGGAGGGTCGCGACGAGCCGGACCGGTGGGTAATGCGTGGCAATCACCGGGATGCGTGGGTTTTCGGTGCTCACGACCCTACCAGCGGACACGTTGCAATGATGGAAGAGGCCCGCGCGATTGGCGAACTTGCAAAAACGGGTTGGCGACCGAAGAGAACAATCCTGTTTGGCAGCTGGGATGCTGAAGAACCCGGGTTGCTTGGGTCAACAGAATGGGTAGAACATCACGGAAAAGAGCTTGAAAAGAAACTCATCGCCTATATCAATACGGACAGTAATGGCAGGGGATTTCTCGGCATCGGTGGTTCCCACATTCTCGAACGATTTATTAACCAGGTCGCAGATGATGTTACAGATCCACAGACTGGTGTCTCTGTTCTCAAGCGGCGCATAGCGAGAGACCATGTCAGGCAGGTAGAATCGGGGACAACTCTTCAACCGGCTGGAATGGACTATCCAATTTCCCCCCTGGGTTCGGGATCCGACTACACACCGTTTCTGCAACATCTTGGAATCGCATCCCTCAATTTGGGTTTCGGTGGTGAAAACAGTGGCGGCTCGTATCACTCGTTGTACGACACCTACGAACACTACTCGCAATTCGGTGACCCTGGATTTGAATATGGAATCGCGCTAGCGCAAACGGCAGGTCGGGCGACACTCAGGCTTGCCAATGCCGAGGTAATTCCGTTTCGATTTACCAACCTGGCAGACCGTCTGGACGAGTACGTCGAAGAGATCAAACAGCTTGTGGACAAGATGCGAAATGATACGGAGGTACGGAACAAGCTAATTGACGAGGACGCTTTCAAGGTTGCCGCCGATCCAAAACAACACTACAATCCTCCGGTCAAAGAAGAACCCGTACCATTTATCGACCTCTCGCCAATTGAGAATGCGATCGCGTTTTTGCGCACCCATGCAGCCAGACACGACGCAAATCTCGACCAGGGTATAAACGATCAAGCGGATACCGGTTACATCAATTTCATCATCGACGGAAGTGAAGGGCGACTTACATCTTTCACTGGACTTCCAGGCAGGCGCTGGTTCCGCCACATGATATATGCGCCGGGATACTACACGGGATACGGGGTGAAGACATTACCGGCTGTTCGCGAGGCGGTCGAACAACGCAACTGGAGTTCAGTCGAAAAGGACGCCGTGGACAGAACCGCGGTGATTGACACCGAGGTTGACCGCGTTGCCGGTGGAATCGCTATGGTTGCAACTGGCCTGTCCGCGATTACCGACGAGACGTGGGGGCACGATTAGTTTTCGCCGGGTGGATACTGGCCGAGAGCGTGGTCGATATTCCAGGCCGTGCGCTAACATAATCGAATTCAGGAGATGTAAGGTGGTTCGTACCTATCAGCTGACAGCTTCATTCAGCTCGACGCGAGAGCCATCTGTGTTTGATGAAGTAGCGTGCATGGCACGGAATCAATATCTTGAATATCCCAGCAATCATTACACGTTACACATATCTAACGATTCTTGCCGGACGCCCAATGACAAGATCCCTGATTTTATTGGCTGCACTTCTGCTCACGGCGTCTTTCGCTCAGATTGTTCGCGCCCAACTCGCAACCGTCGATGAACTATGGTCTGAAGTGTCGCGCACGGTCGGGTCCGGCGATTTCGAAGGTTATGCCGCAACGTATCATGCGGATGCCATCCTTGTGAACGGCATCTCGGGTACCTCCTACCCTATTTCTTCCGCGCTAGCTGGCTGGAAGCAGGGTTTTGATGATACCAACGACGGTAAACAACAATCAGGAGTTGAGTTTCGATTTACACAGCGACTTTCAGACGCAACTACCGCTCATGACACCGGCATCTTTCACTACTGGTACAAGCCCGAAGGAGGCGAAAGGACCGATGCATACGTGGAGTTCGAGGCGCTTCTCGTCAATAAAGATGGCTGGAAAATGATCATGGAGTACCAGAAGAAACAGGTAACGCGGGACGAATGGGATGCCCTGGATTAGTCGCCGTATTAGATCTGCCAGCCGATCAAGTTGTATTGAAATAAAACGACGCCAAGCCATCGTCGTAGATCTGATTACCGAGTGATCTCGACTTTGAATCCTGCAAGTGTGGCGCTGTTGTCTGACTGTTTTGAGTCAGCATTGCTAACAAATAGATACTGGGCACCAGCCGGGACCGTGACTTCGACCGTCTCCTCATCGAAACGAAAATCTTCGGGGATGTCTGTCGCCTGACCGTCTCCGAAAGTCGGTTCAGTCACCCGGTCAACACCAGCATCTATTGCATCTGGAATCCGGTTGAGTTGTGACTGCTGCAAAATCGACGTGAGATGTATCATATTCTTTCGAGTATAAAAGGCCTATTTTCTCTCTAATTGTTATCTACTCGCATTGACCTTACCGCCATGACTGCACGAAGTACGTTTCTATTGTGTTTCCTTACTGCCGCGCTGTTGTTGGCATCATGTTCGAGCGATAGAACCGATCGTTCGACATCCTTTCGGGCGATGACATTCAATATTCGCTACGACAATCCGGGCGATGGCGTGCATGCATGGCCGAGCAGGATAGACCGTGTCGCATCCACGATCCGATTCAACGGTGCTGATCTCGTCGGCGTCCAGGAGGCATTGCATCATCAACTCGAAGATCCGACACGAGCACTACCGGAGTACTCCTGGCTCGGTGTTGGAAGAGATGATGGACAGCAAGCTGGTGAGTACACAGCAATCTTCTATCGAACGGATGAGTTTGAGGTACTCGATTCGGGGACGTTCTGGCTTTCGAAAACACCTGAGGTTCCAGGCAGCAAAGATTGGGACGCTGCAATAACGAGAATCACGACCTGGGCACGATTCAACGCAGCGACGGGAGAAGATTTCTATTTCTTCAATACCCACTTCGATCATATTGGCGAGGAGGCACGAACCAACAGTAGTGCGCTGATCATCGACCGAATGAACGAGATCGCTCCGACGTCACCGGCGATTCTGGTTGGCGATTTCAATGCGGATCCCTCGACGCAGGCATATCAAACCATCACGCGCTCCCTTTCGGATGCTATGCTTTCGTCGGAAACTCCACACCATGGCCCAGAGGATACGCGGTACGGCTTCGAAGTCACCGGCGAACCAGGCACTCGAATCGATTACATATTCGTCAATGACTACGTCGATGTGCTCCGGCACGGGACGCTATCCGATAGCTGGAACGGGGCGTTTGCTTCGGATCACCTGGCGGTGTTGGCAGAGGTTGAGATAGGAACTAGGAACTAGGAACTAGAAACTAGAAACTAGGAACTAGCAACCAGAACTAACAACTAACAACTAGCCTACGCCTCAACTGCCGAGTTACTTAGAAACTCTCTGAGCACATAGTGTAG
>JABDKO010000170.1 GCA_013002165.1 Rhodothermales bacterium
ATCATTGCGAAGAAGGAGCGTGACGAGGCGTTGCGAATCTGGGTGCCTGGCTGTGCCACTGGTGAGGAAGCATTCTCGATTGCCACGCTGGTGGCTGAAGCACTGGGTTCGAGGCTGAGCAGAGTCAAGGTGCAGATATATGCAACCGATGTGGATCTCGATGCCATTGCCCACGCACGCAAGAGTGTCTATCTGAAAAGCCAGACAAACAGCATTCCGCAAGACATCCAACGTAAATACTTTGAATCTCTGGATGGCACGGTCAGGGTTCGTTCGATAATCCGCGACATGGTCGTGTTCGCCGATCATGATCTGTTGCAGGATCCACCCTTCAGCAGGCTCGATCTGATCAGCTGCCGAAATGTTCTGATCTATTTTCGGCGAGTGTCACAGGAGCGATTGCTCGCCATGTTTCATTACAGTCTGAATCCGGGTGGCTACCTGTTGTTGGGGGCCTCCGAAGGAGTGGGTCAGCAAAGCGATCTGTTCGCGCCAGTGAACGCCAGTGCCAGGCTCTACATGCGTAAAGTTGCCAGCGTCCAGACCCCGCATATTGCAAGCCGGATACAGAAGCGTGTAAATCCCCTGGCAGGTGTGCAAACCTCCGCCATCCGCGCACCTGATTTACGAGCGCGTGACACCATTTTCAACCTGTACTCGCCGCCGGGTGTGCTCGTAAACGAGCAGTTTGAGGTGGTGTATATTCATGGAGACCTGGAGCGCTTTCTGGCTCTGCCCCGAGGCATTTTCAATATGAGCCTTCTGGAGCTGGCAGCCACCCCCTTGAGGCTGGAATTACGACTGATCCTGCAGAAATCCAGGCGTGAACGGCGCCTGATACGTAGCAATGCAATCGAGTTCAAGGACTCGACCGGCGTAATCCTGGTGACTCTGGTGGCGATTCCGGTAGAAACTCGGAGTAATTCATTGGAGGAGGACTTGCAGGAAAGCGTTGTCCTGTTTGAAACCAGATCCTGCCCGGACCCGTCATTGACGATCGCGGATGCCGTCACCGAAACATCCGATCTGCGTCTGCGGGAACTTGAACAGGAACTGACAGCCACTCGTGAACACCTTCAGAACAATATCGAAGATCTCGAAGTAGCCAATGAGGAACTGCAGGCAACCAACGAGGAATTGCAGTCCACGACCGAAGAGCTGCAATCGGCCAACGAAGAATTTCAGTCCACCAATGAAGAACTCCAGTCGACCAACGAAGAGCTGCAGACCGTGAACGAAGAGCTAAGCACGAAAAGCAAGGATCTCGGGCTGGCAAACGCGGACCTTGAAAGCATTCTGAACATGGTCACGACGGCGATCATCGTACTCGATCAGGATACCCGGGTGACACGTTATTCGGCGGGCGCAAAGGAAATTGCCGATCTGCTTCCTACCAGTATCGGCCGGCCGGTAGCAACCATAGGGGGTGCGATTGATCTGACCCTGTTGTCGACTGAGATAAAGGATGCTCTCAAATCTCACCGGAAAATCGAACGTGAACTCGAACTCGGGAGCCGGCTGTTTCTGGTCCGCATCCAACCGGTGGATACTCCAAATCAACACGGCCTGATCATCTCGTTCAATGAAGAAACTGAGCGGCTGGAGGCGGAACGGGTGCTGCGCCGGCTGGCCTCGGTGGTTCGCGATTCCTATGACGCGATCATTGTCCGTGACATGAACGGACAGATTCTGGAATGGAACCGGGGTGCGAGTCGAATGTATGGCTACTCGGAGACTGAAGCAAGAGATCTGGACATTTTACAGATCGTGCCGGAGGCATTGAAACAGCAGGTGCTCGATGTGACGAAACGTCTCATGAACGGCGAAGTTGTCGAGCCTTACGAAGAGACGCGACTAACCAAGAAGGGCAATCCAGTGGAAGTCTGGGTAACCGCGTCCGCCATGTATGATGAAGCAGGCGTCCCCTATGCCATCTCCACGACCGAACGGGACCTGGCGGATCGAAAAATGGCAAAGGTAGCGCGTCAGAATGTGGCGCAAGCAGAGGCAAGACTGGCCAATAGCAGATACGCTCAACTGACCTCCCGAGAGCGGGAAATTCTGGTGATGCTCGTTGAGGGTTCCGCCAATGCTTCCAGTCGGCAGATCGGTGTCAAACTGGGTATCAGCCCGCGCACTGTCGACACGCATCGCCGACGCATCAAGAAGAAAATGCACGCGCATTCACAGGCAGATTTACGTGACATTGCCATATTGTGTGGAGCACTCGATCCCGACGCGTCGTAGTACATTTGCAACGAATGGATGTAACGAAATAGACGAAAAAAAGCCTGTCGCTCCCCGCAATGGCGTCCTGCTACCGTCCTGCGCCCACGAATATGCTGACAGACCGTGTGGATCATTCGGTCCCACGGCGTCTCCATACGTATCCTTTACGCACGCAGACGTACGGATATACAACCGCAGGGTTCTATGCTTTGATTCAAAGAGTTACGCAGTGTTGTCGTTTCTCAACCGGGAACAGCTGACTGCAAAGAACACCGACAGGGAAAGCGCTAGCCAGATGCCGCGAGCTTATGGTGTGACCGATGTGAATCTCAATGATCACGTGTTGAGCACGATTGAACGCTTGCGGCCGGATATGACCAACAAGAGAATTTTTCTCTCATTGAACATGTCCGCTGAACTCTGGTTGACCAGGACAGATACCGGAGTGATCCAGGATACGCTGGTTGCCTTGGTGGCTGATTCCTGCAAATCGCTTTCCGGTGGCGGTCAAATAACGATAGAAACCGCCAATCGGATTTTGAGCCGGTCCGATAGTCTGGATGGGATGCCGGGTCTGGTACCGGGTGAGTATGTGGTGTTGTCATTGTCGACCATAGGCGCCAGTCTCTCTACGTCAGTCACCATGCGGCTCGTCGAGAACTTGCACGTCGTCAGGCAACCCGACGGGAGTACAGCCACCACACCACCGTATTTGCGCGATATTTCCAGAAAATCAGTCAGTTATATCATCCGACACAACGGTCATAGTCCAGGTACCACGGTTATCCTCCTGTTTCCCAGGTGCAGCAAGCCGGCAACGATCAACATTACGCTGCCACGGGGCGAATCATCGGCTATGAGGAAATTATCCTGACCCGATGCACAGGACGACCTTGAGCAGTACGACCTTAACCATTGCGGACTTGATCATTAGAGAACCTGCCTGAAACCGTCAGTCAACAGGGTCTGATCCCATCTGCAAAATCAGCTCCTGCTCTGCTTCCAGCCAGTCCAGTTCATCGTTGCCGATTTCAAATCCCCGTTGCTCCGCCTTGTAATAGGCCGCCTCCGCAATCATCTCATAGCGATCTTCGGCGTTATTCCAGTCTCTGTATCCAAATGAGTCGTCGGCGTCCGGTCCCGGATCTGTGTGAGACTCCTCACTCAGCAACTCGGTACCTGGCACCTCCGAAGGTGGGTTCACTGTTGTGTTGACAAGTAAATCATTGTTCATGACAACTCCTCCCTCTGTTTAACCTTCCTCAAACCATATCAGTCTCACATAGTGGATGTACTTTCATGGCTTCATGTCACCAGGTGGCAGCGCGCCACCTCCATCATTTTTACAATACCGCCAGAACTGGTCCAAGCCCGACAATGTAGCCTTTTGCTCTCCACGTCCGGCAGTTGCAGATTTATCATATTCAGCCGCTGGCCGTCCAGTATCGTCCAATCCAGGAGGACATATGTAT
>JABDKO010000210.1 GCA_013002165.1 Rhodothermales bacterium
CAACCTCCGCAATGGAACCCCCGTCAGATATGACACCACACATGGTCTACCCGTCGGGACACCGCAGGTAGAACTCATTGCCGACCAACCAGCGTTCTTCTTCGAAGAAGGATTCTTTCGCTATGACTCTTTGCGAAACTACTTCGTGGTCGACTCATCTATCGTTCCTCCATACGCAAGCGTAACCAACGCTCTGCTAGACGTTTACGAAGACCCCAAAGGAAACATCTGGTCGGTGTTTACGGATGCTGTCTATGTCGCTTCGGAAGATAGCATCGGATCATATACCATTAACCGACATCCTCATCTCTCTTTCAAACGGGAGAACGTTTCTCAAATCTATGTAGAGGAATCTGGACTGATCTGGATCAGCAGCGGAAATGAGCTTGTCCGGTACGATCCATCAATAGAAAAATCCTATGACCTGAAATACCCTCCGATGGTTCGCCGAGTCACTGCCAGCAGACTGGACAGCGTTATTTTTCACGGCGCCACGGCTCCCGGTGAAGGTCCACCCGTACCGTCACTGAAGTACGCAGAGAACGATATTCGAATCGACTTCGCCGCCCCCGAATTCAATGCCCCGGAAAAGACAACGTACTCCTATAAACTTCACGGCTATGCCAACGAATGGTCTGAGTGGTCCACTGAGACCTTCGTAGACTTCAATAATCTTAGAGAAGGTCAGTACATTCTATCTATGCGAGCGATGAACTCGATGGGCTACATTAGCCCCGAAGGGAGCTATGCGTTTGTCATCCTTCCGCCGTGGTATCGAACCTGGTGGTCGTTCCTACTCTTCGCAGCACTTTTCCTCGGCCTCGCATTTTTCTCGCTCAAATACTATCTGATGGCCGTCGCTACGAAACGGGCTCAAGAGCAGGCACGCGAACTTGCGCGCGAACGCGTGGTCAACGAAAAACTGCAGGAGGCAAACGAACAACTGCAATTTGCCAATACCCGGCTTACTGAAGTAAATGGACTGAAGGACGAGTTCCTTGCAACAACTTCTCACGAGTTGAGAACACCACTCACGGCTATTCTAGGGTACGCAGCTATCCTCAAGGAAGAAATCTCCGGTCCGCACCGGGAATTCGTTGAGATTATCGAGCAGAGCAGCAACAGACTGATGCATACTCTTAACTCTGTGCTTGATCTGGCCAAGCTCCGGTCGGGTACCACCGAGCTAAATCCCACTACGGTCAACCTCAACGAAAAAGTAGAGGGATTAGCCACCGCCTATTCGGAAATTGCCAGAACCCAGGGTGTAGAAATAATTTGTCATACTCCCCCAATACCAGTATTCGTTTTTGCCGATGAATATGCGATTGCTACAATCATTGACTCTCTTGTTGACAACGCTGTTAAATTCACGCAAGAAGGCGAAATAAATATCTTCGTTGAGCAGGTAGGAGATCAGGCTCTGATTAAGGTCCGCGACGATGGTGTCGGAATGGACGAAGATTTTGTCCCAAAAATATTTGACGAGTTTCGTCAGGAATCTGATGGTTTATCCCGGAGCCACAATGGAAATGGATTAGGGTTGTCGATTGTTGCTAAAATGGTAGAGCTTCTTGACGGCAGAATTAGTGTTACTTCCCAAAAAGGGCAGGGAAGCGAGTTTGTGGTCTCGCTAAAAGCATTGGATGAGAACACTGAATCACCTGTTGTAGCAAGCGACCGGCCTCCGATTGAAAACAACGCCGAATCAGTTGCACCATTGACGAAAAAATCCGATTCTGGCCTTTCAGAATTAGAATAAACGAGACAGCTCAAGTGCGTGCCGTTGTTCGGATCTTCCGCTTGATACGATTTGCGGTGACGCTCGTTGGACACGCAGTTGTCCTGCAACTCACATCCAGGACCCAACGGAAGGTGTCTCCCGGGCAACACGCGTCTAGAGCTCTTCGGCATGCCAGCCAGGCTTTCGTTCGGATCCTGAAGATCGATGTACAACTCTCGAACAACACTGAAGGTCTCTCATCTCCAGGTTTGATAGTATGCAACCATCTAGGTGTTACCGATCCTCTGATTTTAGCTTCCCAACTCGACATCTGCTTTGCTGCAAAATCCGAGATGGAGAAGTGGCCTGTTATGGGACCTGTCTGCAAGTCTGTTGGAACTGTATTTGTCCAGAGAGATCGCCGTATGGCCACGAGTCAGTTCGTGGATGACATCGTTTCCAGACTTAAGGATGGCGTCAGTGTCCTCGTTTTTCCAGAAGGGACAACATCTTCTGGAGATACCATTCGACCTTTCAAGACGGGCTCTTTTGAGGCGATGACTTATCTTCGAGACCGCATGATTGTTCCGATTCTACTCCACGTAAAGTCAGTCAATGGCAGTTCGGCGGTCAGCGATAAACGACTTTTATCATGGTTTGAACCAGGCCAGTCTCTATTTGGCAATTTCTGGAAAATCCTCGGTATTAAAGGTGCGGAGGTTGAAATATGTGTGGGCAACCCGATCAACGTCGGAAAGCAGTCAAGGAAAGAGCTGGCCGAGATTGCGTTTGCTGCCATGCAAGAACTGCATGAGAGACTCAACCCATTAAACGGGTCGTTAGAACCAAAAAAGTCATAGCTCGTACCTATTTTTGCCGATACCTTGTCGAGATGCGTTTGTCTTCTAGAAACCTCTGTGGAAAATCGCCTCGAAAGCCTCTAATCTGAACTGCGAATGAGCGAAAATCGTCGATACTACGCACCTCTGGCATTCTACTGGATAGCAGGTACCCTTCTACTTCTCGTGGGTATCTCGCTCGGCATCCTGACGATAAGAACCTTTGATACTAGCCGTAATTCCACCAACCGTCCCTCCATTGTTGAGCGGGTTGAACTAGGTGCGAAACCGGCATCGAGAACTGCAAAGCCGAATCAGGTAGTCATTGTTGATCCGGCTCAACTGAGCAGCATGTTCAAGGATGCGGCCAATTCGGTGCGCAGGTCGGTTGTATTCATTCAGGTTACAATTAGCCCGACTGAAGAGTCGTGGTATCAGAACATTGAAAACCGCTTCTTCGAGGACAACTTTGATCGCCAGAGCGTCGGTAGCGGAGTAGTAATCAGCACGGATGGTTACATAGTTACGAACCACCATGTCGTAGCAGGTGCGAAGGAAATCAAGGTGACTCTCGATGACAAACGAGAGTATGTCGCAACGATCGTAGGATCTGATCCTGCAACGGACCTGGCCGTCATCAAGATTAACGAGCCAACTCCGCTGGCCGCGGTCCCGCTCGGAGACTCTGATATCATCGAGGTCGGTGAATGGGTCCTTGCTATTGGTAATCCTTTTAGATTGACGTCTACGGTTACGGCTGGGATAGTAAGTGCGCTTGGTCGACAAGTAAACATTATTGACAGCAGATTCGGTGTGGAGGATTTCATACAGACCGATGCGGCAATTAATCCGGGTAACTCGGGTGGAGCGCTGGTTAACCTTAGTGGAGAGCTCATTGGAATAAACACCGCTATTGCAACCGAGTCTGGAGCCAGCGAGGGATATGGATTCGCGGTCCCGGTCCGGCTGGTAGAGCGAGTTGTTGCCGATCTAATCCTGTATGGCGAAGTAAAGCGTGGTTACCTTGGTGTAGAGATCCAGGCTGTCGATGCGGCAGTAGCACAACGGCTGGGAATGAACAAGATCGAGGGAGTTTTTCTCAATACGGTCCAGCAAGGTGGCGCAGCTCATCAAGCAGGTTTGCGCAAAGGTGATATAATTTTGCAGATTGGTGACGCTCCGGTAAACGCACCTAACGAGCTACAGAGCGCAGTTGCGCGGAAAAGACCAGGTGATCTCATACAGGTATCGGTGTGGCGCAGGGACAAGACTCTTGACATCCAGGTAACGCTGGCCGGAGCCGACGATCCTGTCACGAGCTCATGGCTTACCGAGCTCGACACCCCGCCTGAAGCACCAGACATCACTGCTCCAGAGTTTGAGACTCAACCTTATCCTGAAATCGAAGACGTGCAGGCGTTAGGTCTTGGGCTTTCTGACATCTCTGAAAATCTACAGGAAGAGTTCGGCATAGATGAGGGAGCGTTTATTTCGTTTGTCCAAAACGGAAGTGTTGCTGACCGCGCCGGCCTCGAGCGAGGACGAATCGTAACCTCTATAAACAGGGAGTCGGTTAGCTCTGCATCTGAGGCTGCCGAGCGATTTGACATACTGGACTCCGGAGCACCGATACTGGTCGAAACTGTTCGAGCAAACGGCATCAAGGAATATTTCGAGATTCTACCATAGATTGCGAGTGAAAAGCCCACCCATTCGGCAATCTATCTTACGATGCTACGCTATTTGACAGCCGGAGAATCCCACGGTCGTGCCCTATCAGCAATTGTTGAAGGCCTTCCGGCTGGCGTACCCGTCACGACGGAGTCGATCGATACTCAACTGAAGCGCAGATGGCTCGGTTATGGTCGAGGCGGCAGATCAAAGTTCGAAAAGGATAAAATCCAGATCCTGGCCGGGGTACGCTTCGGGAAATCAATGGGTAGCCCGATCTCTCTGCTCCTGGAAAACAACGCCTTCTCGAAAGACCGTGCCGGATGGCCAACCGTAATGTCCGTTGACGAAATCGACGAGGCAGTACAGAGAGTAACACTGCCAAGACCCGGCCACGCAGATCTGGTCGGCACACAGAAATACCGTTTTGACGATATTCGGCCCGTCATCGAGCGAGCGAGTGCACGAGAAACAGCGATTCGCGTCGCAGCCTGCACTATTGCTCGCGAGTTGCTGTCAAGACTGGGAATCCATATTGGCAGCCATGTTCTAAGTATCGGTAGTACTGAAGGTGCAGCCACTCCCGAGCTTATTCAGCAACGTGATCGGCTCTGCTCCGACACAGCGCTGGAGCTGGCAATAACTGCTGATTCATCAGACGTGAGAATGATCGACGAATCTCAGGCGTCATATGCGATCGAGAACATCAAGCGGGCCAAGAAAGATGGAGACAGTCTCGGCGGTACCTATGAGGTCGTTGTCACGGGACTTATTGCCGGGCTCGGATCCTATGTCCAGTGGGACCGACGCCTGGACGGCCAGCTGGGTGCCGCGATTTTGTCAATACAAGGACAAAAGGCGGTGGAAATAGGCGAAGGAATTTCCGCAGCGTTTGATCCTGGCTCATCAGTACACGATCCCATCGCTATCGATTCACGAGGTTTCTATCGAACGGCTAATCGGGCCGGGGGGATTGAAGGTGGCGTGACGACGGGAATGCCAATCATCGTTCGCGGTTTTATGAAGCCAATCCCTACACTGATATCTCCGCTTCAGACTGTTGATATCGAAACTCTCAAATCGGAGCCTACACGATATGAGAGAAGTGATGTCACAAGTGTCCCGGCAGCATCGGTCGTGGCCGAGTCAGTCGTGGCAATGGTAATTGCCAACGCCGTGTTGGACAAGTTCGGATCTGACACTCTTGATGAGTTAGTTGACCGATTTACAAGCGAAAAAACGAGACAACGAGGTCTGGCACAAAGACGAACTGACGGCTAGAACGTCTCAGATATTGACAGCCAATGTCATCTGGAATCCTAAATGCCCTTGGATCGTACTTACACGGTTAAAACTGGTAGCTGCCCGGCACATATGTCGGGCAGCATTTTTATATACAAAACTCGCTCCAGCAACATTGGTAACCGATACGACAAACGAGACTGACTCAAAACCGTCTGCGTACAGCCCGCAGGATATTGAGTCAAAGTGGTACGACTATTGGGAAGATAACGGCTTCTTTAATAGTTCCGTAAACCCCTCGAAGAAGCCGCATACCATTATGATGCCCCCGCCAAACGTTACGGGGAGGCTTCACATGGGACATGCGTTGCAGAGTACCATACAGGATATCCTGACGCGGATGCGAAGGATGCAAGGATACGAGTCGCTCTGGATGCCGGGCATGGATCACGCTGGAATCGCAACCCAGAACGTAGTTGAAAAGGCACTGAAAAAGAGTGATCGAGTTACGCGTCATGACATCGGGCGCGAAGCTTTTATAGACCGCGTCTGGAAGTGGAAGGAAGAGTACGGCGGAATCATTGTTGACCAGTCGAAGAAACTTGGAGTTTCCTGCGATTGGGACCGCCAGCGCTTTACCATGGATGAGGGCTTAACTCGTGCCGTCCAGGAGGCCTTCGTCGGCCTGTACAATGACAACTTGATTTATCGAGGCAACTACCTCGTTAACTGGTGTCCGGTTGACCAAACGGCTTTGTCCGATGAGGAAGTTGACAATGTAGAACGAGATGGGACTCTCTGGTATATCAGATATCCAATTGAAGACTCCGATGACTTTATTACCGTGGCGACGACCAGACCCGAGACGATGTTCGGAGATTCTGCGGTTGCGGTTCACCCGGATGATGAGAGGTACGCCGACCTCGTTGGCAGGAAAGTTGGTGTCCGGTTTTTTTTTATATGGTTATAATTATTTACGGTTGTTTATGTAT
>JABDKO010000228.1 GCA_013002165.1 Rhodothermales bacterium
ACCAAATGCTGCACCAATGATGATGCCTACGGCCATATCGACCATGTTGCCCTTCATGGCAAACTCTTTAAACTCTTTCAACATAACTTTATCACGCGATAGTGTGGGGATTTAATTTCATCGCTGAAAATTGATCAGCAGACAGCCGCAACAAATTCAATATAGGCAAACAGCATCAATTTCTCGATTTTCGTCAGTCAGACGACCGATCGCGCATAGTAACAGGAATCTGTCCTGCAGGCTTGTTTTCCCCCTTAATGACCCCCAGCATGGCACCTACTGTTGCCGATGACTGGTCATAACCGATCAAAACCGGCGTTCCTACAAAGCGTTCTGCCAGATAGGGATTGCCAAGAATGATGACAAGACCGCGTCCGGTGGACCCAAGAAAATCTTCCGCCATACCGAGAACTTCGTCGCCAAAGCCAGCCGTACCGGACCCTTCGACCAGCCTGGAATAGAGTACAACGACATTCAGCTTATCACCTCCTCCTGGCTCCAAATTCGCAAGTGCATCAAACCGGCGCATAGCGTCTTCGATGGTCTGCGACCCGGTAGCATTCACAAACTGGAGAACCCGTATTTCGCCGGGTCGACCAACGAAATTGCCATAGTCCTCCGTGCTTGAAATGGTCTGGCGTGCCATGAACTCGGCGATCGCCTCACCAGGCGCGTCGCGTTCAATAATGCTGACATGACTCCGGGCGCCGCTATTTCCAAAACACGCAATATCCTTCGCAGCCAACACGCGCGCTGCGCGTCTTGCCACGTCTACACTATCGATACTACCTCGCTCGACTGCGCGCATCAAGACATCGATGGCATCAACGGCATCTTCGGGAGTAAGCAGGATATCGTTGCCGGCCAGGAAAGCCATCAGGATTTTTTCGTCGAAACCAACTGTCGATAAAGCCGCCATGCGAAGGTCATCCGTGATCTTCAAACCACGGAATCCGATTTCGGATGAAAGTAGATTGATAGCCAATTCTCTGCTAAGCGAAGCCGGATGCTGGAGCGAGTCAATACCCGGAACCGCAATGTGGCCGATCATGACTGCCTCCGGCGGCATCCTTGACGTAATCAGACGTCTGTACGGAATCAGGTCCCGATCAATGTCTCCGCTTACCACCGGTAACCCTGAATGAGAATCGACATCGGAGTTTCCGTGACCGGGGAAGTGCTTCGCTGTCGCAACGACTCCGTAACGCTGCACCTCCGACAGGAATGCTGCTGACAACTCGGCGACCTTCTCGGGGTCGTCACCAAATGCACGTATGTTGATTATGGGATTGTCCGGATTGCTGTTGACATCGACGACCGGAGCAAACAGAAGATTGACCCCGATTGCTCTTGCCTCCATGCCTGTCAAACGACCCGCAACCGCACCCAACCACGGACGACCAGTTGCTCCAAGCCCCATGTTCGACGGCAATTCTGTGAATGCGTTGTTGAAACGTCCAACCCCCCGTTCGTAGTCAGCCGCAATGAACAGGGGAATGTCAGATTCGAACTGCAGTTGAGCCGTTTCTACCGCGATTTGTTCTGGGCTCATCAATCGGGGAACAAGAAAACCTCCAATCTTTGTCTCTCTGACAAGGGACATAGCGCGGGGCGACGCCAATCCATTCTGTCCCGGTTGGAGTGGGACTATGAACAACTGTGCAAGTTGACTTCTCAATGACATTGAATTGAGCCTGTCGAGAATCCGCGTGCTCACTCCTGACGTATCGCACTCGGTCGGCGCGAGCATCTTCTTCGGAAAGTGGGCAAACAGCGAGTCCATAGCAGCAAAACCCGCTTGATCCAGTCCATGTTCGATGGAGAATTCCGGCGGACGATAGCTCGCTGGTTCGCGGCAGGCAGCGAACAGGCAAAGCAGACAGCTTAGAATGACTATTGATACGTGTGACACTATCTTAGGTCTTCGGAACGGACAAATGACGAAATGATCAGCATATCTAAAGAGTGGTCCTCACTGAAACGAGTTGTCTCGGAGATGGACAGGCAGACTATTTTTGTACTTGTCTCAGTGCCGGTATTTGTATTAATCCATCACCAGATCGGAAGTCGGACTTTCTTTCGTCAGGAGTTTGCTGAGTGGGTACAACCCGGCAACATGGCCCTTGCTTCCTGGGGCTGGTGGTTTAGTACCCAGGGTGTCCTCGGGTTCCTCATTCCTGTGCTTTGTCTGGTATTTATTTTCAAACGAAAGCCCGGGGAAATTGGTCTGGGCCTGGGCGATTGGAAGCTTGCACTCGGACTCAGTGCGTTGTACATCCCCCTGGTCGTTATCGGAACCTTCGTTCTGTCGGCCGATCCGGCCTTTCAGGCAAATTATCCCCACCTGCACAGCGCTGCCTCGTCTTGGAAGGTTTTCGCGATTTACGAATCCCTGTTCATCTTCTACTGGTTCGGATGGGAGTATCTCTGGCGTGGTTACATGCTGTTTGGTACAGAACGCACTTTCGGCGCATATGCCATCCTGATCCAGGCTATACCGTTCGCGCTTTTGCACGCCGGCAAACCGTTTGCCGAAGGGATGCTTTCAGTGGTCGGAGGTATCGCGCTGGGTGCCCTCGTATGGAGGTGTCGCTCATTCTGGATAGCCATCCCGATACATGCAGCGCAGATGTTGATACTGGACTTCTTCTGCTCGCTCCGCGTACGAACCGGGGCTACAGGGCTGGGCCTTTCCGATTTGATTGAGATGCTGGGAGGAATGTAGGTCCCGGGGAACGCAAGCAGTTTTTCACACCCGCGACGGACTGTAACTTGAGAAACTTACCAGGTATACATCAATGACATGATGTGTCCGGGGCCGCCAAACCCGTTCTCAAATGGAATCATTGCGTAGTCAAATCGTAGCTCATTGATGGCGAGGCCCAGGCCCGCTGTCAGACCGCGAAGTGCGTCGTTGGTAATGTAACCTGCTCGAATGGTCAGCATCTCCACAACCTCGGCACCGGCGCCAATGTGTACGCGCGTCTGCTTTGCCGGCTCATTGTAGGATACATCGACTGCCAGGGTGCTATTGACGAGACGTGTATTATCTTCCATGATCATCCTGAATGGAAACAACGAAACCCCGCCCCGGACCGTTGTCGGCAGTGTTGTCTCCACAGTCGAGAGCTCGTCCATTTTTCCAAGGTTGGTAACGGCGAGCCCTAAAACGACGCTCTTCTGTGCAACTTCAACCTGCGTTCCGAGGTCCACAGCGTAGCCGCGAGCTGATACTTCCAATACCTTCTCGGAAACATATTTAACACTCGCACCGATCCGGACCGGACCCAATGTCCTGCCGTACCCGATACCTGTGGTTAAATACTGAGCGGAAAATGAACCGGTCGCTGGACCGGGTCGATCCCTCTGTTCAATCTCATCGATGGCGTTGGCCAGAACGAACAGGCCAAACCCGCCGCTGGAACCTGACC
>JABDKO010000250.1 GCA_013002165.1 Rhodothermales bacterium
ATCCGGTGCAGCCGCCCTGCTGGAGTCTGTTCTGGATTCTCTCCCTGAAGAGGTTGACGCCTCTACACAGGGAGTGCCGAATGGAGAGTCGCACATCGACCCATCTCCGGCAGGCAGCGGTTGGTACAACCCCGCAACCAGTGCGGCCGGGTTCCCGCCGTATGTCCGCGGCCCTTATGCATCCATGTACCTCGGTCGCCCATGGACCATCAGGCAATACGCCGGGTTTTCTACGGCAGAGGCATCGAACGCCTTTTATCGACGCAACCTGAATGCCGGTCAAAAAGGGCTCTCCGTAGCTTTCGACCTCGCGACACATCGCGGCTACGATTCGGATCATCCGCGTGCGTCGGGCGATGTCGGCATGGCGGGCGTGGCGATCGATTCGATCGAGGATATGAAGATCTTGTTTGACGAGATACCGCTAGACAAAATGTCGGTGTCGATGACGATGAACGGTGCTGTCATCCCGATCATGGCTTTTTATATCGTTGCGGCCGAAGAGCAGGGAGTCGCCCCCGCCCGGCTATCGGGGACGATTCAAAATGATATCCTGAAGGAGTTCATGGTGCGGAATACGTACATATACCCTCCTGCCGCGTCGATGCGCATCGTCGGCGATATCATGGAGTACACGTCCCGAAACATGCCCCGCTTCAACTCGATTTCTGTTAGCGGGTACCACATGCAGGAAGCGGGTGCCACAGCTGACATTGAACTCGCATACACATTGGCTGACGGCCTCGAGTATGTCCGACGCGGACTCGCGAGTGGACTCGATATTGATGACTTTGCCCCACGCATCTCGTTCTTCTTCGGGATCGGAATGAACATGTTTGAGGAGATCGCGAAGTTGCGCGCCGCGCGCGTACTGTGGGCGTACCTGATAAAACAATTCAACCCCGGGAACCGAAAGTCTCTTGCACTCCGAACGCACTGCCAGACATCCGGATGGAGTCTGACCAGACAATTCCCGCTAAACAATATCGCTCGCACAACCATTGAGGCTCTGGCTGCAGTTCAGGGACAAACACAATCGCTGCACACCAATGCCCTTGATGAGGCAATCGCTCTTCCCACCGACAAGTCTGCGCGGATCGCACGCGAAACACAGAAGATTATTGCGGCTGAATCCGGATTGACAGAAACAGTAGATCTGTGGGGCGGGTCAGAGTTCATGGAAACGTTGACAAAGGACCTGATCAACCGCGCCGCTGCGCACATTGAAGAAATTGAAAGTCTGGGAGGTATGACGAAGGCGATCGAACAGGGTATTCCCAAACGACGCATCGAGTCTGCTGCAGCCACCAAACAGGCGAGAATTGAACGGGGGTCCAGTGTTATTGTTGGTGTTAACGCATTCACGGATTCCGAGGACAAAGACATAGACGTACTACAGATTGACAACACAGCCGTGCTGAACAAACAGCTGGAACGTCTCAATTCAATTCGTTCAAAACGTGATGCGAAAGAAGTCGAGGGCGCCCTCAAGCGCCTTACCGACGGATGCAAGAGCGATACCCATAACATTCTTTCCCTTGCGATCGATGCAGCCCGGAAACGGGCTACACTTGGCGAGATTTCGTATGCTATGGAGGAAGTGTTTGGTCGTTATGAGGCAGAAACAGCAATTGTGACGGGAGTGTACGCAGCAGAAAATCGGGACGAGCTGGAATTCGCAACAGCACGAGAAAAGGCGGATCAATTCCTTTCGTTGACCGGGCGACGTCCGCGGATTCTCATCGCCAAGCTGGGGCAGGACGGGCATGACAGAGGAGCACGCGTCGTCGCTAGTTCGCTCGCAGATCTGGGTTTTGACGTTGACATCGGACCGCTTTTTCAGACGCCCGAAGAGGCAAGTAAACAGGCTGTCGAAAACGATGTCCATGTACTGGGTGTGTCCAGCCTGGCGGGAGCACACCGATCACTAATCCCGAGACTGCTGAAAGACCTCGCGAGTAGAGGGCGCCCGGACATCATCGTCACAGTCGGTGGTGTAGTACCGCCGGATGATATTGCGGAAATGAAATCTCTCGGAGTAGCAGCTGTGTTCGGACCCGGGTCGAAAACAACCGATATTGCCATCGACCTCATCGAACTTATTCAGTCAAAAAAATAGGTCGATGGACGAAACACTTTTTCCGAAGCTTTCAGCGGGAGATACCGGTGCACTCAGTCAAGCGATTACGCTCGTCGAAAGCAATCTACCCGCACACGCGGAAGCGTCTGCCCGTCTGATTGAGCAATGCCTCCCCTTGTCGGGAAAATCGACGCGAATTGCGATTTCAGGCACACCCGGTTCGGGCAAAAGTTCGCTCATCAATGAATATGGATCAAGACTAACTGCGGACGGTTCTCGCGTCGCGGTGCTGGCTGTGGACCCGACCAGTCCGATATCGGGCGGCAGTATCCTCGGTGACAAGACCAGAATGGACAAGCTTGCGGCCGACCCAAACGCATTTGTCCGGCCCACTCCGTCACGAGGTACACTCGGCGGAGTTGCGCGGGACACCAGGGAGGTGATTGTCCTGTGCGAAGCAGCCGGTTACGACACAATAATCGTCGAAACAGTAGGCGTTGGTCAATCCGAGCTGGCAGTGTATGGAATGGTGGATGTCTTCGTGCTACTTGGAATCGCCGGAGCCGGAGATGAGCTGCAGGGCATCAAACGCGGAGCGTTGGAACTGGCCGACATTGTGGTAGTCACGAAAGCCGATGGCGACAATAAACTACGAGCCGAAGAAACCCGGTCGATGATTCGCGGGACTGTGTCGATGCTGCCCGGCTCACGATCAAATTGGAAGAAGAGAGTTATTTCCACATCCGTCACCACAGGCGACGGTATCGATGAAATGGCCACGACGATCAGGTCCTTTATTGATCAACAACGCGCTTCGAATGAGTTTGAAACCACCAGAATTCAACAGCTTAAAGACTGGTTTGACGAAGAGATTGTCCAGCTTGCGACCGAGCGAATTCTCTCTCTCCCTGAGTACGCTTCGTTTGCAGGAAAAATTGCGAACGATGGTTCCGCCCCGCCGACTCTGGCCCGGGAATTTATAGACTCTCTGTTTCGGAGTATCGATAAATGAAATTATCTGAAACAGCAGAGTTCAAACGGCTGAATGACTCTGAAAATCGCTCGGCCGACTGGAAGAATTGGGGGCCCTACGTGAGTGAGCGTGCCTGGGGGACAATTCGTGAGCACTACGACACCGAAAAATCGGTCTGGTCGTCGTTTCCTTTTGCACACGCACACAAGCGCGCATATCGATGGAATGAAGACGGTATTGCCGGCTTCTGCAACAGGATGCAGAATGTATGCACGACTGTTGGATTCTGGAATGGAAAAGACCTCATTCTGAAGGAGCGTTTTTTTGGCGTCAGCGGTGTTCAGGGTAATCATGGCGAGGATGTAAAGGAGTACTACTATTACCTCGACGGGACACCTACCCATTCGTATATGAAAATGCTCTACAAGTACCCGCAGGTAGAGTACCCGTACAGAGAGCTGGTCGACGGCAATGCACGCCGAAATCGACAGCAGACAGAAGTTGAACTGGTTGATTTGCTGCGGGATGCCCTGACGGCAAGCAAGTACTTTGACATCTACATTGAGTACGCGAAGCTTGCCGAAGATGATTATGTCTGCCGGGTCACAGCGCACAATCGCTCCACTGAAACTGAGCGTCTGGATATACTGGCAAATGTGTTCTTTAGAAATACCTGGTCCTGGGGTTATCAGAAAGGAAAACCACAGCTTTCTGCATCAGGCAAAGACGCGCGTCATATTCGGCTCGTAGACCGCCATCTCGGAAACATGATATTCGAAGTCTATGGCGACGAGGGCTTTCAGCAGCTGCTCTTTACAGAAAACGAAACGAACGAGCAGCTCCTCTCAATGACCCACGACGGTTCCGGGTTTTATAAAGATGGCATAAACAGTTTCGTTGTTGGTGGCAACCCAAACGCCGTCAATTCAGATCTTAAAGGTACCAAAGCCGCGGCGCACTTCTCTTTTGAGATCGAGGGAGGCAGTTCGCGCTCGGTCGCCTTCCGGCTCGCACCCGGACACGAACAAACACCCGTCGACATAGACTCCTTGTTCGAGAAGAGAATCCAGGAAGCGAACAGTTTTTACGACGCACTGCTGAACACAAAAGCTGACACAGAAGATCGTGCAATTCAGCGGCAGGCACTCGCCGGAATTCTGTGGAGCAAACAGTTCTATCATTATTCCGTCGAGCTCTGGCTCGACGGGGATCCGGAGGAGAGTACACTCGGACGCGTATTCAGATCTGGACGCAACTCCGAGTGGCGTCATCTCTACAATGTTGACGTATTGTCCATGCCGGACAAGTGGGAGTATCCGTGGTTCGCGGCCTGGGATCTTGCCTTCCACATGATACCGACTGCCCTGCTCGATCCTGAATGGGCAAAGCGGCAGATTATCCTGTTGATGCGAGAATGGTACATGCATCCGAACGGGCAAATTCCAGCTTACGAGTGGTCGTTCAGCGATGTGAATCCTCCCGTTCATGCATGGGCGGCGCTGAATGTTTTTCGTATCTGCTGGCGGCAGACCGGCTCGCCCGACTATACCTTCCTGGAGCGCGCATTCCACAAGTTGCTGCTCAACTTTACCTGGTGGGTTAATCGAAAGGACCGGAATGGTAATAATGTTTTCGAGGGTGGCTTTCTGGGTCTCGATAACATCGGCGTCTTCGACCGCAGCAAGCCGCTCCCGACCGGCGGCTATCTCGAACAAGCCGACGGTACCGCCTGGATGGCGATGTTCAGTCTCAACATGCTGTCGATCGCACTCGAGCTCGCCAAAAATAACCCTGCATACGAAGACGTTGCCACGAAATTCCTTGAGCACTTCGTCTACATCGCACATGCCATCAACAACCCTAAGTCAACGGCTTCGCTTTGGGACGCTGAAGACATGTTCTACTACGATTCTCTTGTGATGCCCGACGGCCGTATCACCAGGATGCGCACCCGATCCTTCGTTGGTCTTATTCCCATGTTTGCAACAAAGATTGTCAGGGCCGACACACTAAAGTCACTACGGAGATTCAGAAGGCGCCTCGATTGGTTTGTAAAATATCGGCCCCAACTATTTGCCGAAGGGATTGCGACAGCTTCCGATACTGGTGACATTCTTCTTTCTCTTGTAGGCAAAGACAAGCTGCACGGAATACTGTCACATTTGTTGGATGAAGAGAAATTTCTGTCGCCTCATGGCCTTCGTTCGCTATCCCGGGAGCATCTCGATGATCCGTACATCTTCACTGTCGGCTATGAACAGTTCAAGATCCAGTACGAGCCCGCCGAATCAACTACCGGACTGTTCGGGGGGAATTCGAATTGGCGCGGCCCGGTCTGGTTTCCAATCAATTACCTGATGCTTCAGTCGTTGAGGAAATTCGCCGAGTTCTGGGGACCAGATGCTGATGTAGAGTTTCCCACCGGGTCGGGTAAAAAGCAGTCGCTGTCCGAAGTTGCGGACGACATTTCCGTACGCCTTTCGAATATTTTCAAACGGCAGGAAGACGGAGCGCGTCCTTTCAATGGCGGAGAGGATCTTTTTCAGACAGACCCGCTCTGGAATGATCACATTCTTTTCTATGAATATTTCCACGGCGACAACGGGGCAGGACTCGGTGCTGCTCACCAGACTGGCTGGACTGCCCTGGTCGCTTCTCTGTTGCAGGATCAGGCCGCGCCCAAAAGCTAGCCAAGACGCTCGATGATATTTCCTAATCGTCGGAGCGTAGTATCCTTTCCTATTAGCTCCATCACATCAAAGATACCGGGACCCGATCCAAGTCCTGTAATGGCAAGTCGAACCGGCAATATCAATTTGCCGAAACCGACCTCGAGATCTTTTGTCAGTCCCTCCATGACACCGTGAAGCCGTTCCCCTTCCCATCGATCCACCGCATGCACTTTCTCTGAAAAAGCACGAACGAATTTGGCCGAATCGGCCTTCCATCGCTTCGCCACAACAGCCTCGTCATAGTCCGACGGATCGACGAAGAAGTAATCTGCCTGCCCGGGTATTTCCATGAGTTTTCCAGCACGCGGAAGTAGTATTTCTATCACGCGTTCATGATACGATCGATCGTAGCCCTCAACGTTAAATGTGCCTTCCAACCGGTCCAGAACATCCGACGGCTGCAGTCCGTGTATGACCTGCTCATTGATCCAATCCAGCTTGTTTTTGTCGAATTGGACACCTGATGTGCCGACACGATCCAGTGAAAAAGCTTCGACCAGTTCGGACATGGTGAATATCTCTTGCTCAGTGCCCGGATTCCAACCAAGCAATGCAAGGAAATTGACAACAGCCTCAGGTTCGTAGCCGGCATCGATGTAGTCGCTCACAAATACATGAATCCCGCTCTTCTCAGCTTTTCGCTTCGATAGTTTTCCACCCGTCGGGCTGAGGATTAACGGCAGGTGAGCAAGTACAGGCGTTTCCCAACCCAGAGCACGATACAGAAGCACGTGTTTCGGAGTTGACGGAAGCCAGTCCTCACCGCGGATTATATGGGATATCTCCATCAAATGATCGTCGACAACATTCGCCATGTGATATGTGGGCAGACCATCTGATTTGATAAGTACCTGGTCGTCAATTTCTTCCGTCGCAAACTCAATTGTCCCGCGACAGACATCATCAAAAGTGACTTTTTGATTCTCAGGTACCTTCAAGCGGATCACGTGCTCTACCGAAGGGTCTTCCAGAAGCCGGTTGACCTCGTCACTTGAAAGGACCAGCGAGTTGTTCATCGATGCACGAGTCTTTGCATTGTATCCGGTTCCAGTTCGTTCGCGCATTCGCTCAAGATCTTCGGCCGAGTCGAACGCATAGTACGCTTCGCCATTCTCGACAAGTTGGGCAGCGTATTTGTGATACAATTCTGTGCGTTCCGACTGACGATATGGACCGTACTTCCCTCCTACATCGGGACCCTCGTCGTAATCGATTCCCGACCATTTCAGACCCTTCAAAATATCCGCCTCTGCATCAGGGACAAACCTGGTTCGATCCGTGTCCTCGATGCGGAGAACTAGCTGCCCACTATGCTTGCGAGCAAACAGATAAACATACAACGCGGTCCGGAGTCCACCGATGTGTAGATAACCGGTTGGTGATGGAGCAAATCGAACGCGGATTGAAGACACAACGTAACACGGATAGAGCTAGGGAAGCCAGATAATACAAACAGATCGATTCCCTTTTAGATAAGCCTTGCCCGTCGCTTCCGTTTTAGTTGTGAATTGATATTCGTTCATCGAGATCTTCGACGACGGGTTCAGCTGTTATCGTCAAGCCCGGATAGAAAACGTACACTGCTTCCTGGACAGCGTGTGATACGGCAGAACCGGCAAGGTTAACACGCTCCTGTCGGGTTTCAACAATTTTAGTGTCTCCGGATGCCATATTTGACGGTACGAAGAGCCCGATGATGAACACCACGCTCGCCGCTATCAGCACCGTTCGCAGCGACAATGCAACATTGGCGGATAGTATGGACCGATCCACATCTTTTTGATGCTGGGTAGTCGCATTTGCCCGATTGATGGCCAGTTTATTGAAGAATGCGTCATCAACCGAAGGCGGGATCTGGATGTATTCGAGCCTGCTCGCTCGACGGAAAGTCATTATTGCTTCCAACTGTGTGCGGCAGCTTTCACATCGTGTCAAGTGCTCGAACAATACTATTTGTTCGTTCGCCCCGAGAATCCCGTCAACGAAGTAGTTAAGCAGCTCTCCGAAACCGGCGTCTTCGTGCGCTTGATGTTCCATGTTCTCGTTGTTACCCATGATTATCACCTGATGTGCGGACCGCAGAATCGCTGTTCGCGCTGGATTCGATCCGTCGCTTCGCTTCGTTTTCAGCGTTTAAAATAAATTCGGCCAGCTTTCGTCGAGCCTTGAAAAGACGCGACTTGACCGAGGACAGCGTGGATCGTGATATTGCTGCAATCTCGTTGTATGAGAGATTTTGATACTCCCTAAGAACAATCACTTCCCGGTACTCGAATTTGAGCTCCATCAGAAACATGTTCACAAGTGCAATTTGCTCACTCTTTTCGAGTTGAGAGATCGGCGAATTACTCATTGACGCCCGCAGCTTGACGTCATCGGTCAGAGGCACCGTACGTTTGTTGCGCCGGAGGTGATTCAGGCACTGATTCCGGGCAATCGTATATATCCACGAACGGATGGATTCGGATTTGACCAGCCTGTGTCTGTTCTCATAGACACGTAGAAACGTTTCCTGCAACACATCTGCGGCAAGCTCGCGGTCCAGAAGCATCTTGGTACAGAACGAGTATACCCCTTCCCGATACCGGTTGTAGAGAGACACAAAGGCGAATTCGTCACCTTCCTGGAATGCTTTAACGAGCAGACTGTCATCCATTGCGAACTGCCTGGCTATGCGGGTATGGAAATAGGGACTTTATCTTTTTCAAGACACCAGGACGCGCCGAAAGTTGCTGATGTCGCGAAGATTCTATCAACGAAGGAACTACAGTGACCAAATTCGAGTGTATCCGGGTCATCTGCGCGATTTTGGACAATCGTGCTATTCTGGACATATTCCTAATCACTTACAACGACAATTAATACCAGGTCATGACGAGAAGGGTTGAAATCACTTTTTTTACTGCGGTACTCCTCACTGCGTTTGTGGGACTGCTGCAGGGATGTAGTTCATCGGGAAATATTCCGGCAGTACCCGTTGACGCCAACACGATTGCCGTTTTTGGAGATCAGTCTCTAACCGTTTCGGACTTCGAGCGAGAATATGCCCGATCGGTCGGCGGTGTTGAGGCTGCTTCGGACGATTCGTTGGCTGAACTCGAAGATTTTCTTGAGCGATATGTAGACTTCCGCTTGAAAGTCCTTGCCGCCCGGGAGGCTGGTATCGACAGGGATCCCGAGATCATTTCGGAAATCCGAAACTATCAGAGCCAATTTGCCCGACCGTACCTGCTTGAACAGGAGGTAATCGAACCCCTGGTCCGCGACCTGTACGACAAGCAGGCTTTCATGGTCGAGGCCAGTCATATATTGGTCCGGGTACCGATCGGCGCAGCTCCGGAAGATTCTCTGGCAGCATACAACCGGATGGTCGGTCTGGTCGACTCCCTCGAAGCCGGTAGAGATTTCGGAGATATCGCGTATGCCTATTCCGACGATCCTTCGGCATCTAACGAAGGTCAGGGTCTCGGGTACCGCGGTTATCTTGGGTTCTTTTCTGGTGGACGGATGGTTCAGGATTTCGAGGACCGCGCCTTCTCTACTCCGATCGGCAGCACCTCCCCTATTTTCAGAACGCAGTATGGATATCACGTTCTGAAAGTCACGGACAAGAAACCGGCTGTCGCTCCGATAAGACTCTCACACCTGATGGTGGTTGTCGATTCAACTACCAGTGAGGAAGCGGCCGGTGCTCTCATCAGCGCAATTGCTGACTCTGCTCGCTCCGGTTTTCCTTTCGAAGGTCTAGTGCAACGGCATTCGGACGACCAGTGGAGCAAGGACAAGGGTGGCGACATCGGCATGCAGTCGTTTGACGATCGACTCCTTCCCGCCTTGAAGGATCCTGCATTTGAACTCGAAAACGTTGGAGATGTAACCGATCCGATCCGAACACAGTTTGGATTTCACCTGCTCCAACTTACCGAGCGCGGTGATCTTCCAACGTTCGAGGAATCGTACGACGAGTTGAAGAAACGAGCGCTGAGATTGCCCAGAGCCCGTGCAAAAGAAATCGAGTTCGGCAAGAAGGCGCTCGCCCGCCTCGGAAGCTCGTATGACACAACGGCCGTCATCTCGTTCTTCCAGGATGCTCCTGCAGATTCCCTGGAGCAGTTTTTTCGCTCGGCTCCTTTCGATTCCACAACCCTCGACGCGCAGGTAGCATCGATCGGCGATTCAACATATAACTTCCAGAACGTAGTCGCGACTTCGGGCTCTCGTCGATACGCTGCGACGACTGCCGTGGATGAGTTTGTCGACGACGTCATGTCACAGTTCCTGATCGACAAGGCTATCGATTACGAAGTCTCACTTCTCGAGACAATCGACCCGGAGTTCAGCGCAACAATGAATGATTTCAGAGACGGGTTGGTCTTGTTCAAGTTCATGGAGGATTCTGTTTGGACGGCAGCGACGCAGGATTCTGTAGCGCTCGAACAACTATACAATGAGGATCCGACAAGCTACATGTATCCGGAACGCACACAATTGGTAACGTACCACTCTCAGTCTGGAGAGCAGTTGAAAAGCCTGTTAGCAGAGTTGCGCTCTGGAAAATCGTACGCAGAAATTGATTCGTCGATCACGGTGGGGCCAATGGGTGCAGTCCGGGTAGACACCATTAACGTGTCGACGAGGACGGACTCCGTCCTTGACACGGCGATTGATTTACCTGAAGGACAGTATGTCGACCCAACGCCGTACAACCGCGGGTTCGTGGTCATCTTGAACAATGGCACACTTCCGGCGCGCGGCAAGACGTATGAGGAGGCTCAATCTGATCTCATTTCCGAGTATCAGACGATCCTGGAGGAGCGTATTGTAACGCGCCTCCGCGAAAAGTATAGAGCCAGAACGTTTCCGCAGAAACTGATGATGGCGTACATGGACTCGCCCTCAATGGAGACACCATCGAGCTCGGAATCACAATAGTGGTGCCAGGCACTAAATACATACCTGCCGGATTTGTCCTGACCCTACTTGGGTTGCTACTCGTTCTTTCCGGGTGCCGCGAGGCAACAAACGGAAACGAATACGTAGCCCGCGTAGGAGATGAATATCTGTACCAGTCTGATATTGATGCTATCATTAGCACGCTTCCATCAATTGAAGACAGTGCTTCAGCCGTTTCTCAATTCGTTGATCAATGGGTTACGAATTCGCTACTTGCGCAGGAGGCCCGTGCGATCGGGCTCGACGATGATCGGCATGTAAGGAGATTGATCGCAGACAGTGAAAAGTCGGTACTCGTTAGTTCGTTGATGAATCAGATTTACGCAGAGCAGGGCGAGACCGTACCCCTGGCGGAAGTCCGAACATACTACGAACTTAACAAGTCGCGTCTGAAGATCGTTGAACCATACGTGAGGGTCAGGTACCTTTCAAACACAGATCGAAATGAGGTCCGGGAAGCGCGTCGACTGTTACAGCGTGCAATGTCCGGTTCAGGTGTAGATTCGCTTTGGACGACAATCGTGAGTGCCCATGCGGAAAATCCGGCAAGAGCACTCACAATCGGGCAGCAGCACCATCCGGAAAGTCGTCTGTTCACCAGCATCCCCGATCTCGTCGAAGTCTTGCCCCGTCTGGATAACGGACAGATATCTGCCGTTGTCAGTGCCGAAGGCAAGTTTCACCTGCTACAGGTTGTCGATCGTGTTCCGGCAGGATCCGAACCTTACTTTGAATGGGTCAACGGCGAACTTACAAGACAATTAACCCTGCAGAACCGCAAAGAGGCGTTGGCTCGAAAGATTCAGGAACTCAGGACCAAGGCTCTTGCTCGTAACTCTCTGGAGATCAAGTAACAATATCAGGTACCGGCAGACCGTTACATGATCAGTACATCAATGCTTATTCTATTGTCCCGTCAATTTATGGCTATTCTTTTGCGCTCGAAGACACTGCAGTTCGTTGCTGCCTTCTTGTTGCTCTTCCCTGTTTCCGCGTTTGGCCAGATCGATGGCGAGCGAACCATCGACGAGATCGTCGCAGTAGTCGGAGACAACATCCTGCTACGCTCCGAAGTCAATGGATACGTTTTTAACGTAATGCAACAGTCGCAACAGTCGTACAGTGACCAGCTGTGGTTTGAAGCACTCGATAACCTCATCAATCAAAAAGTACTCGCTGAGCACGCTTCACGAGACACTACGATTGAGGTCACTGACGATCAAGTAGATCAGCTACTTGACCAGCGCGTCCAGCAGTTGATCGAACAGGTAGGGGGACAGACAGAAGTAGAGGAACTGTACGGCAAAAGTATTATCCAGATCAAGGACGATCTTCGCGATGACTTCAGAGATCAGCTTCTTGCAGACCAGTTTCAATCCAGAAAGATTCAGAAGGTCAGAGTGACTCCCAGTGAGGTCAGGAACTGGTTTGCGGAGTTTCCGGTGGATTCACTCCCTGTTCTTCCCGAGGCTGTCCGCCTGTCGCACATCGTCCGATTTCCAGAGGTTACTGATGCCGCCCGGGAGGATGCCGGTTTTATTATCACTGCTATTCGCGACTCGATTGTAACAGGTGGTGCTGCATTTGAGGACATGGCTGAGGCATTCTCGGACGACCCAGGCTCAGCAACTCGAGGCGGCCGATACTCGAGTTCTCGACTAGACGACTTCGTTCCGGAGTTTGCTGCTGTTGCCTCGCGGATCGAGCCGGGCGTTGTTTCGGAGATTTTCGAAACGCAGTTCGGTCTGCACATCCTGAGGGTAAATGAACGTCGAGGGGACCTGGTTGACCTGAATCAGATTCTTATTCAGTTCGACAGAAGAAAGTTTGATGAGACCGGAGCCATAGCCCTGCTCAATACCCTGAAAGATTCTGTCGAAAGTGATGGTGCGGACTTTGCGTCTCTGGCAAAGGAGTATTCTGAGGAAAGCTTTTCATCTGTCCGGGGTGGCAGAGTTTCCGACCCTCGCAACCTCGATCGTAATTTGTATGTTGAAGCACTTGGTCCCACCTGGGCACGGACCCTGATCACGATGGAAAAAGGAGAGATTAGCGAACCAGCTGAAGTTGAATTGCTCGACGGACAGCGTGGTTTCCACATAATCTTGCTGGAAGCCAGGATTCCCGAGCACAAGGTTTCTCTGGATACCGACTATGCATTGATCGAGAATCTGGTCCTCCGCGAAAAGCAGACCCGCGTCCTCGACGAGTGGTTTGTTGAACTGCGCAAGGACGTATACATCGACATCAAGGTCGACATTCCGGCAACCGCAGCCGTTGACATGTAGAACCTGCACCGCACACCGATTTTTCTCTAATACTCTTACATGAGCGCATCAACCAACAACACTACCGCAGAAGATGCCAATGCCGCACTTGAGCGGATGCATCGGAGCTTTGACGCACTGAAAGCCGAGGTGGCAAAAAAAATTATAGGGCAGGACGAAGTCATCAAAATGATTATCGTGTGCCTCTTATGCCGGGGTCATGCTCTTCTCGTTGGTGTACCGGGACTTGCCAAGACATTATTAATTCGGACTCTGGCGGACGCACTTGATCTTGAGTTTAACCGGATTCAGTTTACGCCGGATTTGATGCCAAGCGACATCACCGGCACGGAGATCCTTGAAGAGGATGCCCAGACAGGCAAACGACATTTTCGCTTTGTGCATGGGCCGCTCTTCGCCAATGTCGTCCTTGCGGATGAGATCAACAGGACTCCACCCAAAACCCAGGCGGCACTGCTCGAAGCGATGCAGGAGCGCCACATCACCGCGTCCGGGCATACCTACGAACTGGGATCCCCGTTCTTTGTCCTGGCAACGCAAAACCCGATTGAACAGGAAGGGACTTACCCTCTGCCAGAAGCTCAATTGGACCGCTTCATGCTTAATCTCTGGTTGGATTACCCGAGCTTCGAGGAGGAAGTTGATGTCGTCCGCACGACAACTGTGGCTAAGGAACAGCAAGTAAATGTTGCAATGTCCGGACAGGACCTCGTTGAGTTTCAGCACTTCGTGCGGACGATCCCGGTCGCCGACAACGTAATAGAGTATGCGGTTTCACTGGTCGGGAAAACCCGTCCCGACCGCGAGGGTACACCCGAGTTCATTTCAAACTACCTGAGCTATGGCGCGGGACCACGGGCGTCTCAGTATTTGATCATGGGAGCCAAGGCGCTGGCAGCATTGGATGGTCGGCTAACCCCGGTTGCTTCCGATGTAGATGAAATTGCGTTTCCAGTGCTCCGGCACCGAATCGTCACGAATTTTAACGCAGATGCGGAAGGAATTACGGCAATTGACATGATTACGCGGCTGCTGGCAGAAGTTAGTCCCGTGTAGTGCCGATACTCGTTAGTATGATACATCGTACTATCGTAATAGCGTTTGCCTCGGTAATCTTCCTGAATACCAATACAGCCGCAGCGCAGAAGATTGATGTCAATTTCGATCTACCGGCGGACAGTCTGATTCTGATCGAGACACCTGAGACCGAAGTCTCACCTTTACACCTCGAACGCCTGATCCGAAAGTATGTCAACAAAGTGCGTAGACAGCACAAACTTCCGGAGCTAAAGCACAATGAGTCGCTGGATCCAATAGCTCGCGACCATTCGAAGGACATGGGTGATCAAGATTTTTTTGATCACACGAATCTTGACGGTGAGACACCAACGATGAGGGGCCACCGGGCTGGTTTTGTATGCCGGCTACAGTACGACAACGTTATCGCGACCGGCCTGGCAGAGAATCTTTTCTATACATACAAATACAGATCAGTCTCAAGGGCGTACTTCCCTGATCACGTTCGCCTGACGTTTGATTGGAAAGATGAGGAGTCCATTGCACGCGAGGTTGTGGAAGGCTGGTACAATAGCCCCCCGCATCGCAAAAATCTCCTCCACGAAAGGTCCAGGTCTCACGGAATCGGGGTCGTTATTACGTCCGAGCGAAAGATCTTCGCTACTCAGAATATCTGCTAGAGTAACCCGCGGACTACACGATTTACCGGGCGAACGTTCGCTCGAGAAGCGCTTCATTACCCTTGTTGTCAACCGCGACCAACTTCAGGGAATGTGGTCCAGGGTCGGTACGCTCATCAAATCTGTGATAGAATAGATTTCTCTTGGAGTCATGTTCGAACAGTACCCACTCTCCATCGATGTATCCGTTGAATGAGGCTATTCCCGAGAGGTCATCGGTAGCCTTTATTCGGATCGACGAACGCTCAGACATATTCTCGACAAGATTCAGAGACCTGATTGTGGGCGAAGTCGTATCTGCGGCAATCGTAAAGCGCCCAAATGATCTTACGCGGCTTGAAACATACCCTCCGGCATACTCACCGCCGAGTGAATAAAGATTTCCCCTATCCGAGACACCTGCCACAACGGCCTTGGACCGAAGATGTACGGGTAACTGATTCGCCAGGATCGAGACCGTCATGCGATTATGTACAGGCGTCAGCGGATCATGAACCGAATGAACATCTGCGAACGCTCCGTCCACTGGAGCTGTCCTTTCGTATGTCAGATCGACGTCATCGTACAACGCGCCAGCAGGAATACTTAGACGTATGCCGGATCGACTCAGCGTACCGTCCTGTCCGTACGGGAGACTAATGACCGCGTCCTTGCCTGTGCCCGGAAGGTCCATCTCGTCGGCAACTCCTCGAATCGGGAAACCAAGAGTTGAAGTATTTCCTCTTATGTCGAGTATTTCATACTTCATGTCATATGACACCCCGTCCTCAACATGGAGAACACCATCGTTTACACCATTGTAAAACGGCAGACGATTTCCCGGTAGCAGGTGGTTTCGATGGAACCAGCGACGATTTCGCTGTCGCTCTTCATAGTCTATGTGAGCATTCAAATAACGCGTCTGGCCGAAGCTGAACTCCTCTATCTGCGACTCAAACAACATCTCATCATTCGCGGTCAGCGCGACACGAGTAGCACCCAGACGTGAGCGTGATCCCTCATGGTAGTCGTGGGTCTGAATCGAGAACTTGACCGCGCCATGCACGACAAGATTGTCTGCATCGGACAAAGACCAGCTGTTTCCTGCTCCCCGTACGCCGAGGACCAGTGACTGACCGTACGTGGCGGTTCTTTCGTTGGTCGAGCCGGCGCTGTATGCACGGACGTAGCTGCCCGGTTCAGCAGGGTACACTTTAATTCTGAAGATCCGTGGAGGGGTAGAATCGTTGACGGTTATTCCAAACGCCTGAGGGTTCAGCGGATTACTGTTTCGCGTCCTGCGCACCTCAAAGTGCAAATGCGGACCGGTTGACCCACCTGAATTGCCCGACCGTGCGATTTCTTTTCCCTTTTCGACCGCGAATTTACCTTTCTCGGGTCGCACGTCAATACTAAATCGCTTTTTCGAGTACTGAAGATCCTTGACATACTCTGCGATATCTTCGCGAAAGCCCTGAAGGTGGGCGTACACGGTTGTATAGCCATTCGGATGGTCTATGTACAGAGCGTTGCCGTATCCGACCGCCGATACTTTAACACGCGATACCCAGCCATCAGCGGAGGCTGCTACCATGTGTCCTTCCCGGTCCTGCGTCTTGATGTCGATCCCGGAATGGAAATGATTTGAACGCAATTCTGCAAACGAACCGGATAACAGAAGCGGAATCTCCAGCGGAGATTCAAAATAGTCTTGTGGATACGGACTATCATGTCCGGAAAAGCCCGGTACGGCAGCAAAAGCAACTACTACCGTAAGAATTTGCGATGTTCGTTTCAAAATGCCCATGGGGTCGTTCTAGAAGTATCAGCTCTTAAATGTTCCGCAACCAACGTGTTTGCAAATTCAGTACCATTTCGCATATTCCTTTCAGATCTTCGCCTCTTGTATCGTCGCTATCCTCCAGACTAAACTTCCAACGATTGTGCCAGATACGGAATCGACTTCACATCCAGTCCGAATTGCTATAATCGGCGCTGGTCCTGCCGGTTTTTACGCTTCAGATTATTTACTTCGTAACGGCGATGACAAGGTCGAGGTTGACCTGTACGACCGCCTGCCAACTCCACACGGACTTGTGAGGGCAGGAGTCGCACCTGATCACGAAAAAATAAAGAACGTAACGCGAAAGTTCGAAAAAACCGCCGAGCATAGTGCCTTCCGATTCTTTGGAAACGTCGACATCGGGGTCGATATAACCGTCGATGAGTTAAAAAATCATTATCACCAGATTCTGTTCACGACAGGGGCGCAGGTTGATCGGAGGCTTGGTATTCCCGGAGAGGATTTACCCCGCAGCTACTCTGCGACGGAATTTGTTGCCTGGTATAACGGACACCCTGATTATTCAGAACTTGAATTTGACCTCTCGGTTGAGTCGGCGGTTATCGTTGGAGTAGGAAACGTTGCCGTTGATGTTGCCAGAATACTCTGCCGAACTACTGGCGAGCTTCGTGTTACTGACATCGCAGACTACGCGATCGATGCACTGGCTCAAAGCAACATCAGGGAGGTCCATATGCTGGGCCGGCGCGGTCCCGCCCAGGCCGCATTTACCAACCCCGAGATCAAGGAGCTTGGAGAGATGGCTGACGCCGACCTCGTGATCAGTCCACGTGACGTCGACCTCGACCCTGCTACACTTCGATTCCTTGAAGATCATTCGGATCGAATCGTTACCAAGAAGCTTGAAATTCTTACGGGGGCATCACAGAACGAGCTGTCGGGCAAATCGTGCCGCTTGTTCATTCACTTCCTGACATCACCAACTGCACTAAAAGGTGATGACTCTGGTGTCACCGCAGTTGAGACTGTTCGCAACGAGCTCTACCTGGACGATCGGGGCAGCATAAGACCCCGTGCTACGGATGAGATCGGCGAATTAAAAGCTGGAGTCGTTTTTCGCTCGGTAGGATACCGCGGTGTTGCGGTCCCGGGTGTTCCGTTTCGTGACGACTGGGGTACCATACCTCATGACGGGGGTAGAATTCTGGACGCCCCGGAGGGATCGCCGGTGACAGGACTGTACGCCGCTGGCTGGATTAAGCGAGGCCCCAGTGGAGTAATCGGTACTAACAAAGCGGATGCGGTCGAATCGGCGCAAGCGATGCTCGAAGATGCTGCCGCCGGAGTGACTCTTTCGCCGTCCGTCACCGATGGTGTTGAGACAGAAGGCATCATCCGGACCCGCGTTCCTGACTCGTTCTCCTGGAGCGATTGGCGTATTGTCGATGAAAAAGAATGTGCCCGCGGTGCCGAACAAGATCGGCCGCGTGTGAAGTTCACATCCTACGACACACTTGTGAAGGCCAAGCTGCCGTAAAGTCCGGCCGTAAAAGTGTGACATCCGGCGAAGCAAATTCCAGTTGCTTGCGTACACCCGAGACGAACAATTGTACTGGTGTATGTTTCGAGCCAACCTATTCATAATATTTGTTGTAGTCCCAATCGTCGAGATTGCTCTCCTAGTGCAGGTCGGTCAGCTACTCGGATTCTGGCCTACAATGGGACTTGTAGTCTTAACAGCCGCTGTTGGGAGCTCGATAGCGGCTCGTGAAGGGACGGCAGCATTGGCTGCGCTTTCTCAATCAGGACCGGATACGATCTCAGTCAAAATTGCGGATGCCGCAATCATTCTGGTCTGTGGTTTCCTGCTCCTCACTCCGGGAATTCTCACAGACGCCGTCGGATTGCTGGGACTGTTTCCGCTGACCAGACCGATCTTGCGGAGAATTGTCATGAAGCAGTTTGGCAAGCGAGTCAAGATCAGTCACTTCGGGGGTTCGCCTATGCCGGGCTTCGGTCAACAGAATGCGAACCATCAAACAGAAATGTCGGCCGACGGCTCAGCATCCGGGGGCCCTGTTGTTGGCGGACGTGCAAGCACCAAGCCCCGACATACAGAACAGGAACACCGGGAATCAGGCCACTAATCTACTTCCGTCAGATTCACGTTTACGTCCAGGGTTCGAGCAAGAGACTCGATCATCTCCTTTTCGTTGTCATTTACATGGCCGTCGGCACCGGCAATGTGAATCAGGTCGTCCAGCACCGCCAACCGTTGTGGCGCAGGAAGAGAATCTTCTATACTGGCAACAGACTCACGAAGCGCCTCCGGTCCGGGCTCGGATGCATAGAATGACAGGGCGGTTCGTAAAATTTTTCTGATGCCACCCTCATCGAGCTCAGGGGACCATGGACTCATCCTGTCAATCATCGCCGTGATTTCGCGTTCATCGAGACGATTATCTCCTCCGTGGGCGATCACGACATAAAGCAACCCGATGTCATGCAACAGCGTCCAGCCCTCGGGCCGGTTGTGAGTCCCGACCGACATCGCGTCCTGTACACGCATATCGGTTTTTATTTTCCATGTAGTGGCAAGCGATGAGATCAGAGTTTGTTCGCTTCCCAGAACGATCCCATCAGCCTTGGCAATGCGCACCGCATCTTCGATTGCTCGTATTCTTTCCTCACGACTTAACGATTTGCTAAGTGAAATAATCGAATCAACGACCTCGTCATTCGGAGAACCTTCGAGAAAAACTGCCAGGGTTTCGACGACGACTTCCTGGACGACTTTGACTTCTAAATCTCCGCGCCAATCGCGCAGCACATCTACTATCGTATCAAGCTCCTCGTCAGACAACACCTTGTCGGTTCCATAGGCGAGCGCCAGGAATACCATTGCAAGGTCATGTAAACGAGTCCAGTCGTCAGTGCTTTTCATTCTATCCACTACCTTTACTTCATAAGTTCTTCTGGAAGCCGCGCCTTGACGACATTGGTTGCGACTATCAAGTGCCGTAACTACCGGACAATCAACGTTAGCCAGTGTTGACCGCCCGTGAGCATTTCGCATAATACGACTCTCAGGACCCAATTCGTTGCTCTCGACTCCCCCGGAGCGCACCTTTCTCAACAATTTAATTGATTTGAAGCAGACGTACACACGACTACTGACCAGAATATCGGGTAGTTCGGGGCTTCTCCTGATGATCCTCGCAGCTTTCGTATTCAGCGTAATGACTGTGTTTGTTAAGCTAATCGGCAAGGAGATACCTACATCGGAGATTGTACTTGTTCGCAGTGTAATCGCAGCAGGGATTTCGCTTGTGATGCTGCGCCGGCGCGGGGTAAATCCACTTGGAAACCGGCGCGTCCTGCTTTTTGCACGTGGTGCGATCGGGACCGCAGGCCTCCTTTGCTTCTTCTATGCGATACCGAGGCTAGAACTTGCCCAGGTGACTGTTATTCAATACACGAACCCGATTTTCGTAGTCATAATTGCAGCCGCGCTTCTCGGCGAGTCATTTGGGCGCAGAGAGGGATTGAGTATTGTGTTCGGATTCATCGGAGTAGTCCTGCTGGGACGGTTGCCAACCCTGTCATATTCAGCCCTCAACAGCGTCGAGTTTGTCGCCATGGCGGTCGCACTTGCAGGCGCAGTCTTCGCAGCGACAGCGTATGTTCTGGTGCGAAAGCTGACCGAGACTGAACACCCGCTTACGATAGTATTGTCATTCCCTGCTGTTTCCATTCTTGTCACCATTCCGATGCTCTTCGGCAGTGCAGTCTGGCCGTCACCGCTCGATTGGTTTTACCTGGTAATGATTGGACTAACCGGACAGCTCGCGCAGACCCTCATGACGCTCTCCTACCGTGCCGAGACCGCCGCGAGGGCCAGCAGCGCATCGTATATCCAGATGTTCTGGGCGGTCCTCTGGGGCGTCCTGCTCTTTCGAGAGATTCCTGACGTCTGGCTTGTGGCCGGATCGGCGTTCATCATCTGTGGAATCTTGCTGCTCTCTTTCGGCAAGAAAACGAAACGGCTCCCTTAGCTATAGCGACTTAATGCTGCGCAGCACGTCCCGGGCACAACCCCAGGCAAGTGTAAATCCAGCGCCACCGTGCCCGTAGTTATGAATCACGGCCCGGCCCTCCTGGCGCCATTCCAATTCAAGCCGTACTGAATCGCGTCCGGGTCGAAGACCTGCGGCGTGCCCGAGAACCTTCGCTCCTTTCAAGCGCGGGTCGAGGACCTCACATCGCTCGACGATACCCTTTGCGATTTCCAGATCTGGCTTCGTGCTCCAGTCGTCACGGATTGCCACACCGCCGAGGATACAATCATTCTTCCGGGGCAGGACATAACAGACCGCGGACGAACTTTCATCATCACACGTTGCAAACGGGATTCCCGGATTTTCGACTGAGACCACCTGCCCGCGAATGGGAAACATGCGGTCGTCGGATGCCAGCTTCGATGCACCAAGGCCGGAGCAGTTTACAATGTACTTACCGAGTAGCGGATCGTCGAGTGAGTCGATGCCACGCGGATTGATTCGAAGATTTCCCCCACCAGATTCAAACCTTTTTAGCAGATACGGCATGTACGTCGGCGTTTCGATTAGAGGCACCGTCACCTGATATCCATGCGTGTAGCCTGAAGGGAGCTCGTTCACATCCATCTCCATAAATGAACCGACGGAATGGCTCCAGTCCGGTCGGACATACTCGTGGTCAGAGACCCACCGGCAGATGACCATCGAGACGCCCGTAGCCGCATCAGTGGTCATTTTCTCGTACCGACGGAAAGTTTGAATACTCCAGCTCTCGACTTTGTCAGCAGGAGCCGCTTCGTAGGGAAACCAGATGGCCGCAGCAACGCTGGACGTAGTATCTGGATGCAGTTCGCGCGCTACGACAGTCACCGGGAACCCATCCTCCAGTAAATGCACAGCGGTCGACAGTCCAATGACACCGGCACCAATAACCGTTACGCTGGGTTTGTCCATCTAATACGTTAGATTGGGGTTTGACGGATTTTCGAGCCAGCTCAAGCACGCCTTTCATGCAGATGACACGCACAATCTACTTATCCATCGCGACACTTTTCATATTGTCAGCATGCGAAAATACACCCGAGGCATCTTTTGTCTTCCAACCAGAGAGAGTCGAACAAGATGCGGGTACTGAAGCTCTGTTTATTGGAGTGGCGGCGGTCGATGAGAACGTAGTCTGGTTGAGCGGTACAGGCGGGACGTACTCGGTGACGACCGATGGCGGAGACACATGGCGAACCTCTACGGTACCCGGAGCAGATTCCTTGCAGTTTCGCGATGTGGAGGCCTTCGACGAAAACAGAGCACACCTTCTGAGCATCGGTCCGGGCACCCAATCAAGGATATACAGCACTGCCGATGGTGGTCAATCGTGGACTATGGATTTCCAGAATGAACTTGAGAATGGATTCTTTGATTGTATCGATTTCTTTGATGATAAAATCGGCTTGGGATTCAGCGACTCTATCGATGAGCAGTTTGTTCTTATCAGAACCGAAGATGGGAAAAACTGGACTCGCATAGATCCCGAGGGACTCCCTCCCGCACTTGAGGGCGAGGGTGCGTTTGCAGCAAGCGGTACGTGCCTCCAGGTGATCGATTCGAATACCGCGATGGTCGCTACCGGTGCCGCATCTCGCCCCCGCCTGCTGGTGACACGCGATCGCGGACAGACGTGGAGCGTAATGGACTTACCGATTGTCGGGGGCACAGGGGCCTCCGGAAGTACATCAATCTCGTTCTTCGATTCGGAGGTGGGCATGATTGTCGGCGGCGACATCGCGGCTCCCGATTCGTTCACAACAAACGTTATTGTGACCATGGACGGTGGCGAAACGTGGACGCCGGCCACAGGTCAACCCGAGACTGCGGGGGCTTTCTACGGTTCATCAACTGTTCCCGGCGCGCCCACACACACTCTCGTCGCAGTCGGTCCTGGAGGGGCTGACTTGACAATGGATTACGGTCAGACGTGGACGAATATCGATACACTCAATCTTTGGAGCACGTCGTTTGTCGATGCGACGAACGGGTGGACGGTTGGAATGAACGGAAAGGTTATCAAGTGGTCTCTGTTCTCACCGGAAAGCGAACAAGACTGATCAACGGACAAATCAGCCCGATCCAACAAGATTGGGAATGAAAGATGATCCTCTGCTGAATCAGCGATCGCGTGACACGGCAGAAACGGTCTGCAGAATCACTCACCTGTGCTTGCACTGGTGTACTACCGTCGCTGGTCAGCCGTCGGATCCGGGAGCTTCGTCCTTTCTTGGGGAGCGGCGTTTTCGGCGGTCGCCATCATCATCGTCAAAGCGGCGTCTTCGGCTGGTCATAGCATCCTCAACCGCATTCAGTTGGTCGTCTGAGAGAACACTGCCGAGATCCTGGATTAATGAGTCGCCAAGAGCGCGCATCTCCAGTTGGTGTGTACCACCCAATTCTCGATAACGCTCACCGTATGTCCGCAGGATTTCCTCGATATCTGCCCGTTGCGCCTCGTCTGTCGGCTTTGCATTGCGCATCACAAATTCAGTAAAACCTCCAGGCCGGCGGATCTTCGTAAGTTCCTTTGTCCGCTTGTTCTGGAGTGCGCCGTTGCCGACTGCACCCAGAACTATGCCGACGATCAGGGTACCTACAACCAGTAATATGGATAGATATTTCGTTTTCATGACTCTCTTAGAATGATGCTTCGTAGGCGTCTGCAATGGTAACCGGTGAAAGGCCCAGCATTGCTTCCGCCGTAGTGACCTCTGATTCCGATTGATCCGCAGACACAACATTGTATGTTGCGAGAACTACTATGAGCAAGACGGCCGTTGCGATCACCGGTTTGAATGCCAACTTGATGCCCAATAGAAATTCGGTAAGTGAAAAAGAAGCGGCACGGGCGGGTATCCGGCCGATATTCCGCATGATTTTGTCAGTCAGAAAGATTGTGTCGTGGGCGTCAGCGACGCTCGCAACAGCATCCTGCAGATCGGAAGTCGTTCCAACAAGGAAGTCGAGTCGATTTTGTAGATCCTGGGATACAGCGAGTTGTATTTCGACCTCTACACGTTTCGCAGGGGCGAGAACGTCGTGTATATAGTCCAGAAGATCGCTATCGGAGATTGTCTTATCCATCTGTTCTCAGCGCTTGCGTAGTGTAATATGGTTCGAGGTACTCTTTCATTTTCGTGGTCGCACGGCTTAGCCGGGACAACACCGTGCCGTATTTGATTTCAAGTATCTGCGCTACTTCCTCCGTGGAGTAACCGTCTATCAAGCGCAGTACTACAACAGCCTTATATTTTTCAGGAAGAGAGTCAACTGCTTTCCAGACTATCTTGTCGGCAAGGTTGTCTTGTTCAACCGGGTTGATATTTCCATGTGAACGTTCATCAAGATTGACTTCGCGTTTGGAACGTCGCTTTTCCTTCCTTAAGTGATCAAGCGATTTGTTCATCGCAATTTTGGTCAAGTATGTTTTCAGTGACGCTCTTCCTTCGAACTGCGCCAGTGATTTATGCAGCCGAATAAATGTATCTTGCACAACGTCATCAACAGCATCCGAATTCCCGAGTATGCCCACGACCGTAACCAACACATCTCGTTGGTACCGTTCAACCAGCTGGCGAAAGGCAGCGTGATCGCCACCCTTCGCCAACTCGACCAAATTATCGTCAGTTTCAGTCACTAGTTTTCAGGTAGTACTTCCGTGGGACGCTCCGCGTCAACAGACTATCTGTCTGCCTTCCGATTCGCCCGAATGCTCATTGTCAGGCTGCGATGAATTTCAATAAGTTCTTTTTGTTCTACAGTCAAGATATCGTCCAACTGAGAAGCCATTTCCTTTCGCCTGGCCGAAAGTGCAGTGCGACGCTCCCTTACGTCCATACCTTCGAACTCGTCGGGAGTACTCTCAAGCTCGGCTCGAAGAGCATCAATCTTGTCAACCTGGTCATCACTCAGATCAAGGTACTCCATTGCGCGATCAAAACGGGCTGCTCCGCTCCCTCTTCTTGATTGCTTCTTCGGACTCCTTATCTGTCGCTTCGATTCGGCAGCTTCCTGCTCAGGCGAGAAAGTCTCGGCCAGCTCTGAACGAAACGCTTCTTGCTTCTGCTTGATTTGCTCTCGTTCACTTTCATCGACTGTACCGTCAGCTTTGAATTCTTCGATAAGCTCTTTCATAGTGTTTCGATGAGTTGCAACAAGCTCTCGCTGCTCGTCGGTCAATTCAACCCGGCCACGGTGACGCCGATTTTGATCTCGGCTACCGTCACTACGTGTCCTCTGCTCTCGCCTATTTGAGTTACGCACATCAGACAACGAATTCAATTTGGTCTTCTGCGCATCCGACAGGTTCTCCTGAAGATACTTTGCCGCTTCCCAGGACTGAGATGCACGCTTGTCCATCTCTACTCCTTCATCAGTGGATAAAATCGATTGGAGGTCTGAGACCTCTTTACTCGTGAGTTCGAGCTCCTGCTGAAGTGTTTCCAGGGATGTGGTTGAGTTTGTGACAGTAGAGTCAACCACATTTGAGCTATCACATGCGACAAGGCTGAATGTCGTCGCTAGAAGGACTATGGCTAGTGGTGCTTTCATTTACTTGTACCCTTGCTGCTGCTGATTAATAAAATATCTCTGCCTGAAATGATTTGGTGATCGATCAAAGTGTGCCGGTCTGTCCTCGTCGCGGACCGGGAGGCTCACCTGGCCTGCCGCCACGTCGATTCTTTGCCCGGAAGTCGAGAAAAGATGCCATCTGATCTTCCGTCAGCACATCGCCCAGAAGCTCACTTGTCTCCTCGCTTAGTTTTTCCATTTTCTCACGAATGGCACCAAAACCACCGCCTCCCCCCCGTTCTTCCATAAGCTTTGAACGCATCTCCATTTCGTCGTTCAAAATCTTTTCAACTACCGGTCGCTGCTCTTCATTCAAGTCAAGAGTAGCCATCAGTTCGACGTTCTGTTTTTTTATGCGGTCATTCATTGCTTCCGGACTGCGCTGCGCCTGTGCAGGATTGGTAGAGACCAGGAATATGGCTAGCAAAGCGAACAGACCAAGATTGTACTTCATAATGAGTGTTCGGTGGGTTAATGCTTCGTTTGCGTGTTTGACGATGATAGACCAGATTTCATTCCATTCGCGTTTGCAAATCATCCTTATATTGCAACACTCTTCCGCGAAACAAGCGTACATGCCATGCGATTCCTTCTTCTGTCGATACTCATAGTGATATCCTCTCAGGTGGCATTTGCCCAGGATCCGGCGTCTCTCAGGCCGGATCCGAATAATCCGGTTGGCGAGAATCTTGACGTCCCGCCGGGCTGGCAAGTTCGCCTGGACCAGCCCAACCCCGACATTGTGTTAAGTGCTAACAAGGACTCAACTGATATCTGGTTCGTGACCATGACACCGGGCTGGCATGTTACCGCCGGGCCTGCGGCGATCTACTACCACCCTGCAAACGTCGCAACAAGTGACTATGCAGTGACATCGACGATCCATCTCTTTGATCCCAAAGGCCGAAACGAGGGGTATGGTGTTTTTCTAGGAGGATCAGATCTTGAGGGGGATGACCAGGCGTATACGTATTTCCTTTTACGCAATGACGGGAAGTTCCTCATCAAACGGCGAAGCGGTTCTACAACGTCCAACATTGTACCCTGGACTGCTGCCGAGTCCATCGCTGTGTTTCCGGAAGGCGGTGGTGGATCTACTGCGACCAACACTCTGCGAGTCGATGTGTCCGACGGACTGATACTCTTCTTCGTCAACGATATTCTTGTTCGCGAACTCGACGCAGATGAAATCCAAACAAACGGAATCGTCGGCTTGCGCATTAATCATGGACTGGATGTTCATGTCTCTGACCTCACAGTCTCCACAGACTAGCTGCCGCTGAGTTTGAGAGTCTTCCACGAGCCTCGTCTGAAGAACCAGAACGAAAGCGCAGCAAGGACGAACTGAGCCATAGCAGCACCCAGGTACACGCCGGATGTGTCAAGCCCGAACTGCACCCCGAGAAACCACGCCGCCGGTAGCTGAAATACCCAGAGCGCCAGTGCATTTATCAGGGTTGGTGTTCGGGTGTCGCCAGCACCATTGAATGATTGCATCATGACCATTCCCAGGCCCTCGGGAACGTAACCGATCGCTATTATCCGCAGACAGGCAACCCCTTCTCGAATCACGTCGGGGTCTTTAGTCGCGATTCCGATCAGGCTTGGTGCAAAAAGCATCAGTAACACTGTAATCCCGAACAGGAACCCCGTGTTATACCGTGCACAGATGTATACTGACTTCTCCGCCCGGTCCGGCTTGCCGGCTCCGAGATTTTGTCCCACGAGAGTGGCTGCTGCATTGGCAAGGCCCCAGGATGGTAGCAGTGTGAATATGATAATTCTTACACCCACTGTATAACCGGCGGCAGCGACATCACCAAACAACGTGACGATTCGAACGACGATTATCCAGGAGGCGGTAGAAACGAGAAACTGTATTATGCCCGGTATGGAGACACTGGCGAGGCTACGCACTATGGCGGGATCATACGAGAAGGAAGATCGCTTGATCGACATATGATTCCGGGACCGCGAAAGTGAGAATATCTGGAACAGAATTCCCAAAGATCTTCCGATTATCGTTGCGATTGCTGCACCTTCAATACCCAGCTCCGGAAACGGACCAATTCCGAAAATGAGTAATGGGTCGAGCACGATGTTGAGAGCGTTTGCGACAAACAGGGACCACATGGCAACGCTCGGGTCACCCGCACCGCGAAAGACTGCGTTAATTACAAACAGCAGCATAATAGTGGCATTGCCGCCGAACATAAGTGCGCAATATCCAGAACCGACGGAGACAACCGACTCCGACGCACCCATGAGTCGAAGTAGCTCGGGAGCGTATGCCACACCGACGATACTGAATGGTATCGAAAGCAGAATTGTCAGTACAATAACGTGGACGGCCGCCTGTGCTGCAGCCTCGGGATTCTTTTCACCGATACGGCGAGCAACTAGCGCCGTGGCCCCCATGCTGAATCCAATTCCGACGGCGAATATCAGAATGACAAGCGTTCCTGATATTCCTACCGCCGCCAGTGCGTCCGGACCCAGTCGACCAACAAAGATTACATCGGCAACCTCAAAAATCGATTGCATGAGCATCTCAAGCACCATGGGAACCGACAACAGCAGAACAGCCCGCCGAATATTCCCCGATGTGAAGTCACGGTTTGTACCAAGTAGCGAATCTACCAGATCACGACGAAGTGAAGAGTCGGTTTGTGCTTGCCTGGACAAAAAGATTTCTTAGAAGAGTCTCGCAGCGGAAACGCCGATGCCGAAGTTATTTCCGCCGATCTCATGTGCAACATCGAGCCTGAAAATACCCAGCAGCCCTCCGACGGAAAGGCCAGCCTCGTGATACCAACCCATCGTGGTCGGTGGATCAAACGATAGTTCACTCATTGCACTCTGGCTTATATCTGTGCGGGCGTGACCACCAAAGATAGTTAGTGAGATTCCATTCCGTGCCAGTGACCAGGCACCCAACACTTCAAACAGAGCACTTCGGAAATTATGCTCCCAGAACACCGCCACAACCTCATCTCCCTGAAACGGAATGTCTCCCGCGGACCGAAGCGAACCAAACGGTGTAAACGGTCCGTTGGATACATCAACGATTGACATTTTTTGGAGCGGAGTTTCTCCCTGATGCACCGCACCGACCAGCTTCACGTCAAGAGTTTGAGATACAAGCCTACGACGTTGAAATGTGGAGAATCGCCAGTCGGCCGTTCCACCAAATTTCAGGAAATCAACATCCGACCCCAGAAAATCCGGACTGCTGTATTCGACATTCATGGACAGCGAGCGTGCGCCGGTGACCGGCAGACTTGTTTCCGGCTCGTTGATCACGATGTTCGCACCGACTGACCTGAAATCTCCTGCACCGACTGCCGGATTGCTTCGTTGCACTTTTCCCCGACCCACAAGGTCATAACTGGTGTTCCGTCTGACTGAACCGAATGTGGAAACGTCCAGCGTTGCTCCGATCGTCACTCTTGAGCGGGTCAGGGTGACGTGTGGATTTACAACAACTCCTTTTCTGAGATAGTAATCGTAATAGTCGGGATGTCCGAACAGCGACAACAACGATGTAATAGCCACCGGGTTTACGTCTGATCGGTACGTTGACCGAATTCCTCTTTCATAGAGCACATCCAGCTCCACGTACGTTCGTCCTCCAGTGACGAAGCCGCCACCCACCTTGTATGACCACGCCTTACGGGCTGATTGGTACGTCCCACCCACTACAGGACGAAACTGCGTTTTTGTACCGATTTTCATTTTCGCATCCAGCCCTATCCGAAAACCTTCAACCCGATTGAAAGCCACGTTGGGAATGAATCGCGTATCTGCTCCGAGACCCTGCTGCGCCGATTCCTGATCTTGATCGTCCGCACTTATGTTGACCCCCGCCATTCTCCCCAGCAATCCACCTGGGGCAAACGCTTTCTCCATCGATAGCGTACTATCTATGTCATTGTAGGCAGAAAATTCAGCGTCGGTGAGCGGTACGGTCCAGGCATCAAGACTGTCAGCCGACTGACGCGCGCCTTCTACAACAATGTCATTTCTTTCTGCCGCAAATAGTGAGTCTGGCACAGTGGTGTTTATCTGGTAGTCCGAAAGTCGCGACAGTTGATCGACAGTAATACGGGGGATATCGACGAGCGGACCAAAGGCAATTTTGATTTCGGTTGTTGTATGCAGGTCCGAGGGTAACCATTGGCCGTTGCCGAAATCGGAATACTGTTGATACATCACCGTTCGCACGTCCTCAAATGGCGGAGGAAAGTAAATAGCCTTGCCCGGTGTCAGGTTGACTTCAAGCAGTACAAATTCCTCGGCCAGGACACGGATGTAACCCCTGAAACCGACTTTCCTGCTTGTGGCTGGCTCGACCTGAATCTCGTAGACGAGCTGGTCATCCAGGTAGACGTAGTCCGAAACGAAGAACCGATAGTGATTGAGCGCCTCCGGGTGCGTCACTCCTCTGAGGTTAAAACCGCCTATGTCAATGTTGTCGTCGTACAGGTTTGCGACAAACGTCGCGGCGGGAAGGAGTTCTTCAAACAGAAGGTTGCGCGTCTGGCGCTGAGAAAGATTCACCTCGCGCAGACCATCGCCTTTTCGCCAGTATGCCTCGGTGAAACTCTCGATGATCGACACGATACCCGTATCATTCTGCACAGTGAATCTATTATAGGCGTTCGCCTTATACGTTGACAGACTTTCACGCATCTCCTGCTTTCGTGCGATAACTCGCCTCATTATCTCGCGTGCAGGATTTTCGCCCGTGACGACGACCTCGCCAAGCGGTACAATAGCTCGTCGAAGCGCGACTCTGATTTCAAACGGTCCGTTCCGGGTCAGAGATATCTTTTCGGACTGATAGCCGACATATCTGAAAATAGCCGTGGCCGGAACCCGATTAACAGGCAGCGAAAAATATCCTTCACTGTTTGTAATCGTTCCTGCGGATGTTCCTTCAATCCGAATGCTCGCCGCCGGGAGGCTCTCGCCGCTTTCTGCATCGATTACGTAGCCGCGATAAAGAGATTGCGCATCGGCGTCCAGCCAGAATAATCCAAGTAACAGACTTAGAAGAAGTGCAGATGTTTGAATTCGCCATCGCGAATGACGGCCCGGATCAGACATCAAGTTCTTCGACCTCGGTAGCGTTGCTCATAATAAAATCAAAGCGTGGTGCAGAGTCTTTACCCATCAATTCCTGCATGGTGGTTTCCGTCACGAGCTTCCTGTCTGCTGGAATGGTGACTTGCAAGAGGCGCCTGGTTTCCGGGTTCAAGGTTGTTTCGTTCAACGTCTTTGGCATCATCTCTCCCAGGCCCTTGAACCGCTGTATTTCGACCTTCAGATCTTTCCTCTTCTTTCGCAAATCTGAAATTATTTTTTCCTTGTCCGAATCGTCCAAAGCCCAGTGCGATTCCTTTCCTGCGTCGATTCGGTACAGCGGAGGTTGAGCTATAAAGACATGTCCATTTTCGATCAGTGGACGCATATACCGGTAAAAGAACGTGAGTAAAAGGGTAGCTATGTGATGGCCGTCCGAATCGGCATCCATGAGTAGTATTACGCTGTGGTACCTGAGCTGGGACAGATTCAGATTGTCGCCTATCCCACAACCCAGTGCCTGAACAATGTTGGAAAGCTCTTTGTTTGCGTTGACTTTGGATAAACTCGCCTGTTCGGCATTCAATACTTTACCACGCAGCGGAAGAACGGCCTGATGATTCCGGTTCCTGCCTTGCTTCGCCGAACCTCCCGCTGAGTCGCCTTCAACAATAAAGATCTCACACTCTGCCGGATCCGTCGACGAACAGTCGGCCAGTTTCCCGGGAAGGTTCAGCCGGTGACTAATAGACGACTTGCGCCGGACCGATTTGGCTGCGGCTCGACTTGCGGCTCTGGCACGCGCGGATTGAATAACACGGGTAGCGATAGCCTCACCCGTTGTGGGGTTGTCATTCAGATATTGCTCGAGGTCAAGGCGCAATGCCCCGACAATTTTCGACCGCGCTCCGGGATTATTGAGTTTCTCTTTCGTCTGACCTTGAAACTGCGGGTCGACCATGAACAAATTAATGATCGCTACCATGCCTTCACGAACATCGTCAGCAGAAACGTCCAGGTTTTTGACGGTAAGATTGTGAGTCTCCATGTAAGCCCGCACCGAACTGCGGACCGCATCTTTCAATCCCTGTTCGTGCGTACCGCCATCCCGCGTCGGGATTCCGTTAACGAAGGAAAGAACTCGCTCGCGTGGTGATTCTGTCCATTGCAATGCAATCTCGACGCGCAAGCCATCCTTCATACCCTCCTGCTTGATGCTAAATACTTCGGGGTGTACCGGTCGCATTTTTTCCGTGGTGACAACATGCTCGAGGTATTCAACGATACCACCCTCGTGATGATACTCGAACTTCTCGCCTGACACCTCGTCCTTGTAGACTATTCGGAGAGCCGCGTTCAGGTACGCTTTCGTATCAAGCTGATCCCGGATAAGTGTCGAATCGAACTTGATTGACTCGAAGATTTCAGGATCGGGATGAAAGAAAACAGATGTGCCGGTTCCGCGAGTATTTCTGCTCGTCGTTTTCAGTTTGGTCTTGGGAAGGCCCTTACTGTACGTCTGCTGAAATGTCTTTCCATCGCGTTTCACCGTCGCAACGAGTTTGTCCGACAGTGCGTTGACAACGGATGATCCGACGCCGTGTAAGCCTCCAGACGTGATATAGTTTGAAGAGTCAAATTTACCGCCGGCGTGCAACGTTGTGAGGATGACCTCCAGCGTTGGCTTTTTCATTTTCGGATGCATGTCTACAGGGATGCCGCGACCGTTGTCGGTGACTGTGACACTTTGACCATCTTTATGTAGAGTGACATCGATTTGTGATGCGTACCCGTTTGTGGCTTCATCAACTGCATTGTCAACGACTTCCCAGAGAAGGTGATGCAGACCGGACTTGCCGGTCCCGCCGATATACATTCCGGGTCGCTTGCGGACTGGTTCAAGGCCTTCAAGAACCTGAATATCCTGCCCGGTGTATCGTTTCTTTGTCGTCGATGCCATGGGCTGCCTATGATGATCCGTTTAGTGTAATCTCAACAGGTTCAAGGAAGACCTTCCGGATGGTACCTCGCTTTATGATGGCGCGGCCTTTGTTTCCACGATTCGTAACGTCGTATTTAGTCGGCCTGATCGTCTCCTTTCTCCCACGCGATGTCTCGACCTCGAGGCCTTCTCTTGCCGCGACGGAGAATGCGACGCCGATGACGCGATCATCCCTGGAAACCCGAATTGCTATAACTCCTTTGGCTGCACTTTTTACAATTGATATTTGTTGAATTGGAAAGATCAACGCGAATCCATTCGCAGTAGCAATACAAACATTTTCGTCTCCGTATGAAAGGTCCGCCATAACAACAGCATCTCCTTTCCCGAGACGCATGTATAGTCTGCCATTCTTTGTCGATGGTTCCGCAAAGAGGCTAACCGGGATTCTCAGGCTTTGCCCCTGTTCAGAGATTGCGGCTACGAATGGACCTGCGGGTTCCGAAGCGTCAGCATCCTCCTCGAAAAGATCCAGTTCAGAGTCAACTTCGTAATACGGTTCCGGAATTACACGTTCGTCGAGGGAGACTACGCCAACCACCCTTTCTCCATCCGAAAAATCAAAAAGTTTCTGAATCGGTACGCCGTGTCCGGTAGTTGATGGAAGGTCCGAAATGCGGATCGTGTATGCCCGACCTGCACTGGTGAAGAAGGAAACGGATGCTCGAGTGGATCCCGGTAGAACCCACCCGATCTCATCGCCATCGCGAACGCGGATACTTGAAATATCAGAATAGGACCGTTGTCGCTTTACCCATCCGTCCCGGGTGACGATGACTGATGTGTCCTCCTTGACGATGTAATCTTCGGCCGAATACGAGGTGACCTCGTCTGGTCCCCCGACTGTCGAGCGTCGTGGCGAGGCAAACTTTTTGCGTACGTCTGCAAGTTCGGACTTAACGAGTTTCCACCGGGCACGTTCGTCCTTCAGCAACTTTCGAAGACGCGCAGCCTCCTTCCGTTTCTCTTCCAGCTCCTGCTGAATTGCTTCGATCTCAAGGCGGGACAGTTTGAAAAGCTTCGTTTCGAGAACGGCTTCTGCTTGAACGTCATCTATGCGGAAGCGGTGGATCAGTCTTTGAGCCGCATCTGATTTGTTACTGGATGCCCGGATAATTTTTATTGCTTCGTCGAGGGCGCCGAAGATTTTTTCGAAGCCTTCCAGAATATGTATTCGCTTCTCAAGCTGATCAAGGTCGTAAGAGAGCCGCCGCACGACGACTTCCATTCTGAAATCGAGGAAGTGGCGTAGCACGGTCCGCAGATCGACGCGCGCTGGCGAGCATATGTCAGAATTCTCATTGGGAATCAGACATGTCAGATTCACATGAAAACGTGTTTGCAGAACCGTATGCTTGAACAAGTAGGCAATTGCTTTTTCGTGGTCAGCACCGCGCTTGAGCTCAAGAACAATCCGGATATCTTCAGTAGATTCGTCGCGAATGTCAACAATCTGCGGGACCTTCTCCTTGATGATGTGGTCTGCAATTGATTCGATCAGATTCGATTTCGATACTGCGTACGGGATCGATGTAATGACAATACGCTTCTTCCCTTCCAGTTTATACTCGCCGCGAATTTCAACCGGTCCTTCACCTGCTTCGTAGATCGCGAGTAGCTCCTCTTTCGTGTTGAGGATTCTACCGCCTGTTGGAAAATCCGGCGCTGTAATGAACTTTTCCACCAATGTCGAATTTCGCGCATTCGGTGATCCGATCATGTACTCCAACGCTGCGACAACCTCGCCGAGGTTGTGGGGTGGTATATTTGTTGCCATCCCGACCGCGATTCCAGTGGCACCATTGACCAGAAGATTGGGGTACCGTGACGGAAGTACGACAGGTTCGAAAAGCGTGCCATCAAAGTTCGGTCTGAAGTTGACAGTGTCTTTACGTATCTCCTCAAGCAATTGTATTGCCAGGGGCCGGAGCTTCGCTTCCGTGTAGCGCATTGCGGCGGGGCTATCGCCATCCAGAGAGCCAAAGTTGCCCTGCCCGTCTACCAGAGGATCGCGCATGGAAAAGTCCTGCGCCATCCGAACCATAGCGTCATAGATAGCCGAGTCGCCATGGGGGTGGTACTTACCCATGACTTCACCCACCACTGTAGCACTCTTCCGGTGACGGCCCTCCGGATAAAGCCGCAGGTTGGCAAACATAGCGTACAGAATTCGCCGCTGTACAGGTTTCAAACCATCCCTGATATCCGGCAGGGCACGGGCCGTAATAACGGACAATGCATAGTTCAGATATCGCTCGCGCGTAGTCTCGTCTAATGGAATCGAATCGACAATCCGCATACTGCAGGTCAATAACGGCTATAAGATTAGTAGTGGGCTTCGATTATACGAAACGTGACCGTTATTTGTGCCTCGGTGATAATCCGGTTCGATGGATTTCTAACCAGCTTTTGAACGTGCGATTGTAAAAAAGTCCGATCGTTCTGAAGGATGGATATTGAGAAGTGATGCCCTTGTCAACACGACGAGAATATCGGATGCATCTTCTTCCGGAATGTTGACGAGACTCGCAAACTGGTCAACGGTAACTTGTCCGTATTCGTCGAGGTACCGCATGAGCGACAGTTCTCTGTCTCCAAACTCGAACGCTACGTCGACGTCTGCATCCCGGAGCTTCATTAGCCGGGTAGATTCAGCGCTGGCTTCGACACTCTGGTCGGAGGCTCTAATGTAAACGACCTGTCTTTCGTCTTTCTGTACATAATGCGGCCGGTCGCCACTCGAGGATACCCTTATGACAATGACTTCTCGTCGGCGAGATACATGCACGAGTTCGATATCAATGGCAACTGGTGGACTGCAAAAAGTATCAAGGATGGATCGCAGAGCAAACAATTCTTCTTCGCGGTCTCGAACCCCGGTAACGGTACCATCATCATCAACGCCAATGAGCAGGATACCGCCGCCAGAATTTGCAAAAGCTGCTACTTCCTTCGCGAACCGCGCTCCTTCTGGAATTCGTTTCTTGAATTCCAGGTGCTGGCCTTCACCGGTTCGAGCTAACCTGGTAACGTCGTCGAGGGTCATGGTAGTTACTGATACTTTTTTACGCAGGTGTTATCGAACTGTATCCTGTGGTTCATGAAGCCATTCTTCAGTTTTGGCAGATCGTTCCATCAAATCCTTGACGGCTTCTTCAGGTTTCTTACCCTCAAACAGTATTGCATAGACGGCAGCAGTAATGGGCATGTCAACACCAATTCGAAGAGCAAGATCATGCACGGAACGAGTTGTCCGGACGCCTTCCGCGACCATCTGCATTTCGTTTTGCACTTGCTCCAGGGACTTTCCTTTTCCAATTTCCTCTCCAAGAAACCGGTTGCGACTATGCTTACTCATGCATGTAACGACCAGATCGCCAATACCGGCAAGGCCTGAGAAGGTCTGAGGATTGGCTCCCATTGCAACACCGAAGCGACGGATTTCGGCGATACCACGAGTGATCAATGCGGCTTTCGCGTTATCGCCGTATCCAACGCCTTCCGACATGCCCGCTGCAATGGCGAGTATGTTCTTTACTGAGCCGGCAATCTCGACTCCGATGACATCGTTGTTCGCGTAGACTCTCAGGCGAGGAGTCATAAAAGTGTCCTGAAGGATCGAGGCGGTCGTACTGCTCGACGACGCAACAACAACAGCTGTGGGCGTACCTGTTCCGACCTCTTCGGCATGACTCGGTCCATATAGCACTGCTATTCTGTCCGGATCAAAGTCCGGATAGACATCTTGTACTACCTGCGAGGTGGTCAGCAACGTCTCATTCTCGATTCCCTTCGCCACAGATACAATCAATAATTCCGGGTGCACGAGGTCGCGCAGGGATTCAGCGACCGGTCGTACCGCATGTGACGGGGTTGCAAACAACCAGATATCTGCATCACGCGCCGCACTGAACAGATCGGATGTGACGATGACATTCTCCGGGATCTTTACGTCTGGCAGATAGGTCTCGTTATGGCGCTCTCGTCGCATGAACTCGGCTGCCTCCTCGCGACGCGCCCACAGGCTAACCTTGTGGCCACTCGATGCAAGGCTGATTGAAAGCGCAGTTCCGAAGCTTCCAGCCCCAATTACAGCGATCCGTTTAGACACAACTAGATTCGTTTAAACGATTATAACTCCCCTCGCCCGTGCATACCCTTCGCAAGACGAAAGTTTCGAATACGATTCTCCTCACCGGAAAGTAAGCGTTTGATGTTACTCCTGTGGGCGTAAATCAAGCCTGCGGCGATCAGTAAACTCATCACAAATATGCTTGCATCCAATCTTTCTATGTTGAATACATATTTCCTGATTCCAACCGTTGTCGGGAAAGTGATTGCTGCAATCATTGATGCAAGTGAAACGTATCGAGTTGAAAACAGCACGATTACAAACATCGCCAGCGTAATCCACATGGAATACGGAGTAATGGCAAAGAGGACTCCGGCGGACGTGTTCATGCCCTTGCCTCCCTTGAAACCAATGTATACCGGATACATATGGCCGAGAATAGCGGCTGCTCCAGCTACCATCTGGTAGAATACGTCTGGATTCCAGAATGGAAGCTCTATCACACCCTGGCCGAGTCGCAGTGATGCAATGACTCCTGCGGCTAGCAGGCCTTTACCAACATCCACAATGGTAGCCAGGACTCCAGCTTTCCAACCAAGCACACGAAAAGTGTTGGTCGCCCCAGCATTTCCGCTACCGTGCTCACGAACGTCGACCCCGGATATAAGCTTCCCTACCCAAACGCTGCCGGGTATCGAGCCAGCGAGGTAGCTAAGGACGACAATTACTATTAGAGAGAGCATCAGCCAGAGTTAGTATTAGACAACGCAATGTACGATTCGAGAACTCAAGTGATCCAGACAGTACCAGCTGACCTATTCGACAACACCTATCTCTACCGTATCACTTCCGATGTCGGCCAGTATCTGCCGGGCCAGCCCGGCCTCGTTCTCCGCAACGACCATCACCAGGCCAATTCCCAGGTTGAAAGCCCTGCGCATGTCATTTTCCGGCACGCTGCCAAGATCCTTGATCAACTTGAATATCGGCGGAACTACCCAAGAGGAATAGTCGATGTTTGCCTTAAGTCCCTTGACGATCCTTGCCGTGTTGCCGGGGATGCCGCCACCTGTAACGTGAACCAACCCATGCAGCCATGGCTCCTGTCGGACCAACCGGATTTCTTTCAGATAAGACCTGTGAACGGCGAGGAGTGCCTCACCCACACTCTTTCCTGCAAGTGCGTCCGGCGTATCGGTGTGCTCGAAATGTTCAAACAACACTTTGCGGGCAAGTGAATATCCGTTCGTGTGCAATCCTGTGGACGGAAGACCGATCAGTCGGTCTCCTTTTCTAACCTTCTCGCCACTGACAATATGCTTTTTTTCTACTACGCCTACTACTGTTCCTGCAAGATCATACTCACCATCCTTGTACATTCCCGGCATTTCAGCAGTCTCGCCACCGATCAGAGCACAGCCATTCTCGCGGCAAGCTATCACAAAACCTTTGACAACCTCCCTGCCGACATCCGGGCTTAGCTTTCCTGTGGCGAAGTAGTCCAGAAAGAACAAGGGGTCAGCGCCGCATACCGCAATATCATTGACACAATGATTAACCAGGTCCTGCCCTACTGTGTCGTGCGTTCCCGATCGAAACGCTACTTTCAGTTTGGTCCCGACGCCATCTACCGAGGATACAAGGACCGGCTCCTCATAGTCTGAAGAATTGAATTGAAAGAGTCCACCGAATGAGCCAATGTCGGTGAGCACTTCCGGTCTGAAGGTTGAGCGGACGAGCGGTTTGATGCTATCGACCAGCTCGTCGCCGGCATCAATGCTGACACCAGAATCTTCGTAGGTAATCGATTTTGACACGGCAGCAGTTGCAGTAAATGACCAGATGATCGCCATTAGGCGCTGTTGCAATTTACGAGACTAATGACGCCGGTTGCTCAAATTGGCGTTAAGATTTGAATGTTGCCCGTCCAAATCTCGCCAGAAGTGAAATTTGCATATGATGATAGAATCCGATTCTCGTTTTCGATACGTCGATGTCGAAATTGGATTTTTCCGCCTGCCTCAGAAGCTCAAGCACAACGAGAACTGATCTTTTCAACTCAACCCGGTATTTCCCGGGCAGATCTCTTGCAAGCGTCATTCCGTCTGCCAGGTAATTCTTGGCCCGGACAGACTCACGCCACATTGAGCGTTCGTTGCGATCCCCAAAGACATTCACACCCGATTGGCTTTCGGCCCGGTGGTTCAATATCCGCCTTGCGTAAAAGAACCCCTTTGCAAGATCATCGACCATGACCAACTGCCATTCGCTACGGATGTCCGCAATACCGGCAAGCAAACGTCCAAGCGCAATCGCATAGTGCTTGATCCACTCGGAAGCTACTCCGGGCTCCGCATCAAACGGGTACGAATTCAGTGGCGTCGTCGCCACCGATTTCAGGTACTCGTGAGAGTCAGGAATAAAATCCAACTCTTCCTCCAGAGCGGATCGGAGCTCCGTCAATTCAGATTCCGGGGCGTTTTGCGAGGCACGCTCGTGAAGTCGCCAGATACGATCTGCCAGTTCCGCCCGAGCCGCGGTCCATGGTCTATTTCTAAACGGATCTTCCTGGGACATAACTGAAAGCGGGGCAGGCGCGACTGGATCCACACTTACCCCGCTTTGACCAGGAGGATCCTGGATACGCGGGTCTAGTCCAGTGCATACTGAATACCGCCAGTAAGAACGAAGTCTGTCTCAAGCTGTGGTCCGTCGAGCGTGCTGCAGATCCTTCGGACGCCAAAAATCAGAAAATATTGCAGAAAATGAAAAGGCCCAGTCTCCCACCATGGACCGGGCCTTTTCCGCCGTTTTTTAGATATGCCAAGTTTAGAAGTGCAACCGTACTAGGACGGCACACGAGTAAACTTTCAGTTGTAAATATCGTGATTTTATGAAGTTAGGGCAAGTGCTCATTTGATAAATCGGTAATCAGTTTTGCCAGGGTGGGGTTTTCTTGGCTAAAAACGCTGTAATTCCGGCAAGACAGTCCTCTGTAGCCCGTGCTTCGGCATTTTCTCGAGCAGCTACTTTCAGGCCGTCCGAGATGGACATCGACTGAATCTCTGCCAACAGGCGCTTTGTGCGCTCAATCGACTGTGAACTGGTCATGGTGGCGATTTCCAATGCCAGCTCCGAGACTGTGTCATCAAGGGCATCCGCACTTACAGCCATGTTTATCAGGCCCATATCGGCTGCCTCAGCCGCTTGAATCAAATGTCCGCGTAGCATCAGGTCGCGGGAATCGGCCTCGCGAAGCTTGCGCGTGACGAAAACCATGACGATTGCGGGTACAAAACCGATTCTTACCTCAGTAAAGCCCATTTTTGCTTCCTCGGATGCAATTGCAAAATCACATACGGCTGCGAGGCCTGTACCACCTGCAATAGCATGCCCGTTGATTCGGGCAATAACAACCTTCGGGAATCGATAGATCGTCTCAAAAAGCTCAGCCAGACGTGATGAGTCCTGAAGGTTCTCATCAAATGTCGCGCTGCTCAATGCCTCTAATGCCTTCAGGTCTGCTCCTGCGGAAAACGCCGAGCCGGCACCTGTCAGGACAACGGCTCGAACACTATCCCTTCCCTTTACCTCATTAAAAGCATTAATAAGATCTGATACCATATTGTAATTCAAAGCATTACGATTGTCAGGGTGGTTCATTGTAATGGTTGCCACCTTGTCGAAGTATTGAATTACTACACGTTTTCCGGGGTTATCTGTCACAGTAGTTTCAAGTGTTTGATGTCAGATCAACATTCGATACGAAATCGAAAAATTCCTCACCGGTCGAGCCACAGTGTCTGCAACTTGCGTCACCCACGAGCGATCCTTCCAACGATTCTGGTACAGGAACGATGCTGCCAGTTGCCAATTTTACGAGTTCAGGAAATTTCGCAGGGTGGGCGGTCGACAGTACAGCGGTGTTCCCTGTATTCGTGAATCGGCTTAAAGCGCCCAAACCAATAGCCGTATGCGGGTCACAGACGTATCCTGTTGTTCGAAACGACTGTCTCATAACCTCAATCGTCTCAGTGTCCGTCAAGGAGACTGCCTTGATTGTGTCTCGCGCTTCCTCCAGGCTCATTAATCGAAGAATCCTGTCAAGGTTGGAGGGACTACCGACGTCCATTGCATTCGAAATCGTCTGAATCGTGGCCTGGTTAACTTCGTCGCCCCGCAGAAACCGCACCATTGACTCATTGGCGTTGTGGGCCGCGACAAATCGGGCGTTCAAGTTCAGCGCGCGGTTGGCGAGGATGCCTGCGGCAAGATTGCCGAGGTTTCCGCTAGGGACCACAAAGACCGGTTGTGGATCCATTTGCATCGCCGCGTACGCATAGTAGCTCATCTGGGGTAGCAGTCGACCCACGTTGATCGAATTTGCCGACGTGGTAGGAACCGGCAGGTTCGTCATCATCAATGCCCTCTTGACCAGGGCCTGACAGTCATCAAAATCGCCGTCAACCTCGAACACAGTTACTCCTTCGCGTCTGGCGGTAAGCTGTCGGCGCTGCATATCACTAACGCCATTTGCGGGAAATAGCAGAACAACATCGACCTTGTCCAGCCCCGCAAATGCATCGGCAACCGCACTGCCGGTATCGCCGGATGTTGCCACAATGACTCGTCGCTGACCTTCAATCTTCTCGAGTAACGTCGACAATGCTCGTGCGAGCCATCGTGCTCCGAAATCCTTGAATGATCCCGTCGGTCCGTGGCTCAATTCAATTACAAGCGAATCAAACGGTGAATCAGGTGGCAGCCTCAATATGGGCACATCGAACGTGAAAGCCGATGCCGAAATCGCCTTCTGGTCTTCGTGCGACAGCGAATTCCCGATCCATGGCTCAAGCAACCTTGTCGCCAGATCTACGAAGTCGGCTGTTGGCACTAGCTCAACTTCGGGTATAGTTTCAGGGACATAGAGACCCCCACCCGGCGGAGCACCATTTAGAATGGCATCTGCGAACGTGGACCGTTCACCATTGACTGTGCCTTTGTAGTGTACCGGATCAGGCATTACGCGTCCAGAACTCTTGTCCCGTCTCTGTCTACACCGACTACTCTGCCGATCGAATCCATACCTGATTCCTTACAGGCATTCGCCATCGCCACCAGAACATGCGAAGCGATCTCGTTGTCATCGGAGACGGCAAACATGGCTGGCCCGGACCCGCTCAGGGCAGCGCCCAGAGCGCCGGCAGACAGCGCGGCCTGCTTGATATGGTCGTACCCATGCAGCAATCGGGCCCTGTACGGTTCCGCAAGTTTATCGGTCATAATCTTCTCACCCACCATACTCCAGTCTCCGGAACCAAAGGCAGTCACCAGAAACGCCAGATTGGCACCATTGACTACAGCATCGCGGTGATCCACACTCGAGGGCAGGATCATCCGCGCAGAGCTCGTCATAATTTGCAGATCGGGTATGATTACGGCAATGCTGAGCCCGGACGCAACATGCATTCGCTGGAACGATCGCGGATTGTCAGGTGAGACGAGGCAGAGTCCTCCGAAAAGTGCCGGCAGAACGTTGTCACCGTGTTCTACGCCGCTTGCGACACGCTCACCTTCCAGGGCCGCATTTACAAGATCGTTTTTGTCGAATGGTTCACCGAGAAGAACGTTTGCGGCGACCGCACCGGCTGCAGCGCTTGCCGCCGAGCCTCCGATCCCCGATCCAAGTGGAATACCTTTCGTAATCTCCAGCGTGAGAGATTTGCGAACGTTAGACCTTGAGAGAACCCACTTCGCCGCGACAGCGGCAGTGTTGGCCGCGGGGTCGAGTGGATAGTCAACAGGCAAGACCGGCGCGACAACGACCTCCTGGAGGTCATCATTCCGCAGGACTGCTCTGATTCGATCGCCAAATCCCTCTATTGCAAGGCCTAGCGTATCAAATCCCGGCCCGATGTTCGACAGTGACGCTGGTCCCCAAACAGTCACGGATGAGGATCTCTCCTTATTCATTTGGTCGAGTCCAACTGTATTGCTCTAGTCCGTATGCAGGCGTGATCCAGACAGGAAAGCTTCCGCGGCCAAAACCATGTCGTTGCTCCCAATGTACAACGGGACCCGCTGGTGAAGCCTGTCCGGCGTTACCTCAAGGACTCGTTGTGTCCCCGTTGACGCAAGTCCGCCAGCCTGCTCCACAATGAACGCCATTGGATTGGCCTCATACATCAATCGCAGTTTACCCTCGGGATTTTTCTCCGTCGACGGATAGATGTATAATCCGCCCTTTAGCAGGTTACGGTGAAAATCTGAAACAAATGATCCAATGTACCGGGTGCTGTACGGTCGATTGTCAACGGGATCAGTTAGCTGCATCCACTTGATGTACTCCTTTAATCCCTCCTCAAAGGAGTTATAATTACCCTCGTTTATTGAGTAACTGGTACCCTGATGGGGAATACGGATATTCGGATGGGACAAGAGGAATTCCCCGATTGATGGATCCAGAGTAAAACCGTTGACTCCGTTGCCGGTCGTGTAGACAAACATTGTCGACGAGCCATAGACGATGTATCCGGCGGCAATTTGTTCGGTACCCGATTGAAGGGCGTCATCGAGGGATGGCTCGACCACACCGGAGGGAAGTTTGTAGATCGAAAAAATCGTACCTACGGAGACATTGACCTCGATATTGGATGAGCCGTCGAGCGGATCCAGAAGTACGATGTATTCTCCCCCTTCCTCCTGATTATTCGTCTGTAGTGGGATGGCTTCAGCATGCTCTTCAGATCCAATAAGGCAACATTCTCCACCACGCTTCAACGCACGCACAAACTCGGAATGGGCGAGGGCATCCATTTTTTGCTGTACTTCGCCCTGAACGTTGACCATGCCGGTTGCACCCGAGATGTCTACAAGTCCCGCCCGTCGCATATCCCGGTTTACGATTTTTCCTGCCACGCTAAGGTCTCTAATCAGTCGGGAAAAAGCTCCCGTAGACATCGGAAACTGGTTTTGCCGTTCGATGATAAACTGTTCGAGTGTTTCGTAGTTGGCGAGCCCAACGCTGTCCATAGAGTACCTTGTTTGCTTGGCGATGAAATTAGCGGGATATCACGGCTATCGCGAATCTGCTCACCGCATTAAATGGAATATATATTTTTATGCCGACTTTTCGATGTAGAGGTCAGCGGGATATCGTGTCATCAACTTTCCGGCGATTCTCCGGGTTCGTGGCAATTCAGACGCATGGTTTTCAAGATCTCTGATTAAGAGTCGTAATGATTCCAGGTCGTCAACGTCGTACCACTCCATCAACACCCTTGTTGTCAGGTTGATACTGCGCGCTCGCCCGATGGTATCTTCGAACACGTCTCCGTGACTGTAGAGCATATCTGAAAAAAGCTGTTTATGCAAACGCTTCATTCCCATCAGGTAGTAGCCTCCATCAAGACTGGGTCCGACTACCAGATCGTTGTCAGCAAGTGAAGCGAAAGCACTGTCGATCAACCCGGATTCGATGGTAGGATGATCTGTCCCTATGATGCACACTCTGTCGTAGCCGGCTGAGAACGTCTCGGCGAATGCATTGGACATTCTCTCTCCCAGTCCCTCTCCGGTCTGCTGGAAAAAGGTCTCGAGTCGAGGGTACTGTTCCGTTTCGGTTGGACCGTCGACAAGGTAGAGACGAACATCCGCGTCCACCCGTTCATATATCTCCAGGGCGTCGTGGAGGAATGCGTCGTAAAGCTCGGCTGCTTCTGAGGGTGTCAATGGCGGGCTAAGGCGTGTTTTCACACCACCCGGGCGTGGCACCTTCGCAAAGACAATGAGTGCCGGTCTCATACGGATGCGTTTCTTGCCGACTGCGGCCCTTCCACCATGCGATCAAGGCATTTTCCCAAAACCATCACGGCGTGGTCTACGTCCTCAACCGTATTCTGCTTTCCGAGAGACACACGGATAGATGCTGCGGCTGTGTCGGGCGCCAGGCCCGCAGCGAGAAGTACGTGGCTTGGCTCAACTGCCCCACTCGTGCAGGCAGATCCTGATGAGACGCAAACTCCTTCGACATCCAGATTCAGTATGAGCATCTCCCCATCCACAGGATTCCGATTCACCGGGGGGAAAGCCACATTCAATATGTGAGGTGCGCCGTCCTCAGTACTATTCTCAACGAAGTTGATATTATTGAGGTTGAACAAACCCTCCCGAAGGCGTCGACGAAGGAGCCTGCATTGAGAATTCCATTCCTCTTTCTCACTGGTTGCCTTTTCCAGTGCACGAGCGAACCCGACAATACCGGCAACGTTCTCTGTCCCGCCTCTCCGCCCGCGTTCCTGCGAGCCGCCTTTGATAATCTCTGAGTACGGAGTACCCGCGCGGACATACAACAAGCCACATCCCTTGGGCCCGCCAATCTTATGAGCGGACAGTGTCATGAGGTCTGCCTTCACCACCGGAATGCGGATGTCGAGAAGGCCCGCAGCCTGAACAGCATCTACGTGGAGGACTCCATCATGTTGATGTAATCGATCGGCTATCAACGCGACATCGTTGACAGCGCCCGTCTCATTGTTTACCAGCATGACGGTAGCAGCCTGGACGGCATCGAGTATACGTGAGTCTGCATCAACTCGTGCCGAGCTGTCGACGGGCAGCCACCGCACTGAATGGTCCTCGAGCGGTGTCAATACAGCTTTGTGTTCGGCCGGTGAGGATGCGATCGGGCCCGGTTCAAGACAATGAACAGCCAGATTATCCGCTTCCGTGCCGCCCGAGGTAAAGATGATTTCCGACGGCTCACATTCGAGTACACGAGCGACTCGTTCCCGAGAATCTTCTATTGCATACCGCGCCTTTCTGCCCATCGCGTGAACCGACGACGGATTGCCGTACTGGTCGCGCAGAAAAGGGAGCATGGCTTCAAGGACCTCACCATCAAGTGGTGTAGTCGACGCGTTATCCAGGTATACTCGCTTCATGCAAACTTGCTTAAAAGTGTCACGAACGGAGTCGAAACCCATAAGATTCCCACCATGAACAATAAGCCCCGTGCAGCGTTTTGCAAAACATCCATTTTCTCCACAAGCCCACCACTATGGATAAGCTAGTTGTAAAGGGTCCTGGACGCCTGGCAGGCACAATGAACGTGAGCGGATCGAAGAATACTGCGCTTCCGCTCATGGCGGGAGCGATTCTCGCTCCTGGCATCTCTACGATATCCAATATCCCGTCTTTGCGCGACATTTCGACCTTTGCTCGCGTCATGCGAGTCACCGGCACTCGCGTTGATATTGATGATTCGGCAGGACTCGTTACCATAGACGCAACAAATATCGAAGATACCGTTGCTCCGTATGAACTAGTAAAACGGATGCGCGCTTCTTTCTATATGCTCGGTGCACTACTCGGGCGATGTGGTGAGGCCAAGGTATCATTGCCGGGCGGATGCGCCTGGGGGCCGCGGCCCGTCGATCTCCATATCAAAGGCGTTCAGGCAATGGGAGCCACCGTAGATCTGGAACAGGGATACGTGATTGCGAAGGCGGTGGGTGGCCGACTTAAAGGTGGCTCATTCCGCCTCGAGCCATCCTCGGTAGGTGCGACGATCAATCTTTTGCTTGCGGGGTCAACAGCACGAGGCGGATCCCGCATTGAAAACGCTGCCATGGAACCCGACGTCGTCGTCTTCGGAGAATGTCTGCGCGAGATGGGAGCTCGTATCAGCGGACTCGGCACATCGACAATAGAGATTGAAGGAGTAGATGAGCTCAAGCCGGTCGATTTTGCAAATTGCCCGGATCGGATCGAGTTAGGTACCTACATGATTGCTGCCGCACTGTGCGGTGAGCCGGGGTCACCGGTCCGGATCAACGGAGCCGACGACCGTCATCTGGGAAAGGTCTTTGTGGATGCGTTCACGGCGACGGGTGCTTCGATAGAGGTTGGGGACAACTACATTGATGTGACGGCACCCGAAAAGTTGTCCAGCGTCTCCATCGAGACAGGAATATATCCGGGCTTCCCTACCGATCTACAAGCGCAGTGGACTATTCTCTTATCGCAGTCTGAAGGCAATGGAAAGGTTGTAGACAAGGTCTACCACGACCGGTTCAAACATATACCAGAACTGCACCGAATGGGCATTAATGCAATTGTCGTCGGTAATGAAGTTGTAGTTCAGGGAAAGACAAAACTTACAGGTGCCCAGGTCATGAGTACCGATCTGCGAGCCAGCGTTTCTCTTGTACTCGCTGGCATGGTCGCAAGCGGTACTACCGAAGTACTCAGGGTCTATCATCTCGATCGCGGTTACGAGAATCTTGAGAACAAGTTGTCCGGCGCTGGTATTGATATCACGCGCGAGTCATATGACGAATGGGCCAGTCCTGTCGAAGAACGCCAGATGTCAGCCTGACACAATATTAGAAGACGGCTGTCAGCTGCATTCGCATTGTATGAATCGTCCGACCGATCGATGGAGCTCGACCATCGTATGACAGTACCGCTCTAAGATACTCATTGATTGAATACTGCCCGTTGAGTGACCATAAATATGATGTCCCCACTCCACGGCCGTCCGTCAGCTCAAATCCGGCCTGACCTGTGGCATTCCCGATGAGACTGACATTGGCAACCTCGACCAGAGAAAATATCTGGTAGCGAGCCGGCCTGGTCAACCTGACCTCCACGGGTATTTTCCATATCGTCGACTGCCTGTCCCCGAGTACATCATCCTTGTCTCCATAAGAAGGCGATAGAGTGATACTAACGGTCCGCAGTGGACTGTATGATATCTCGGGAGAGATATCAACTGAACGAATATCAAAGTTGCGACTTGCGAACGAGGGGTTCGTCGTCCTATCCGTTCCAAGCGCGCCGAGAACGCGCAATCCAACTGTGCGCCCCCTGCGCAGACTCCAGCTCGATGACCATCTATTTACAAATTTGGTCTCGAGCCCCGTTGCAAGATTATTCAAACTTCGAATCTGCTGGAACGTGACGTCTCCGCCGTACGACTGTGAGGTCCTGAACAGAAACAGGTCCTGCCGGAACGAAATTCTGCCGCTCAAAGTGTTCACCGGGTCCCTGAACGCATTGAGCCGAAGCAGATAGATGTCAGAAATTGTATCAGTCCGATTCTTTTCTGAAATAGTCAGGACTGTACGTGTCGAGATCTGCCGTGCCACGCGGGAGAGCCCGGTACTTGACGAATTTATCAGCCGGGATGGATCGACATCGAGTCTAAAGCGGCTCTCCAGCCCCACGATCGAAAACAATGAATCAGAAGGCACAAACGATCGCACATAGTTCCCCTCATTGGGTGTTGTCTCGAGCACAAATTCATCCACCTGAACTACGTTGTCTCCGTTGGCATCTACCCAGACGTACTGTCCCAGCTCTGCACCCGTTCGAATGTAGATTTCCTGCAACTTGGGCGTGCGTTCCGTTCGCGCATCGTATGTCCAGGAGGCACGTACGGCTCGCTTTAGCGGCCTGGCATTGCCAGCCAGTCTTAGTACAAGGGAACGCCGATTTTCTTTGTTGAGTGTTACCCGCGCGTCGTCGTTGACGGCGACATCCCGAAACCCGAATACCGCTTCAGTATCAAAATTGGGAGACGGTCGATACGTCAGGTTCGACTCTACTGTCCACGACCGTCCGCCATCGGTAAGCGTTCCGGACAGGGGGTATCGATCACGTCTATATTCCACCGTGCCGCCGACAGTCATTGTATTCGTACTGCGTCGAATCCCCGGCCGCAGCTCAACAAACTCGAACGAGTCGACAAGCAGACTATCGGCAGCCAATGCACGTTGTCTCCTGCGCTCATGCTCAACCTCCATGGAGGGTAAGATTCCTTTCGTCAAGCGATCGACTCGTCCGAATTGGCGCAGCCATGTGCCTTTTTGCAGTATCGAGTTATTTTGTGATCGAATGTCTTCGATCCGGTAGATGACATCGGCAATCGGAGATGACATCCCAGTAGACAGAGCCGTTCTCGTAGATGACAGGATGGACCCGACGTCAAGCCTGCCGTACGTTCCGCTTGCGAATGTTTTTTCTGACTTCGAGTATTTTATCACGCCGCTGGTGATTGCGTCAGAACTACCGGCTATGACAGAACCAAGCGGGTCCGCTGCACCACCTGAAATATTCCATGTCCGGTTGAATTCCACATCACGTGTGCGGTTAAAGGATGTAAAGTTCTCACTCCTTCGCACGCGGGATATCTCCGCCGATACTGAGCCATACCTGTCCGGCTGACCAAACAGAGAAATCGGAAGAACCTTCAGGACGGTCGAGTACGCTGAACCCATGTCGTCACCAGCATCCAGATCTGACAGGCGGTTGAGATCGTTTTGCGACTGAGCGAACTCACCCTTTATCTCGATTCCTTTAACAGGACGAATTGTGCCAAAAATATCGAAGAGCTGCTGCTTCTTTGGACGAGGCAGAAGCCGGATTGGGTCATAGTCGCCAAGGTTCGGTCCTACGTATTCGTATTGTATTCCGTTGACCTGGCGACCCACGCGGGCATATGACCCTTGCGCCGAGCCGACTCGAGAGAACTGCACCCGAAATACAGCGACCGAATCATCAGGCTGTTCTGTTATCGCGACGAAGACCGTATCTGAATCTGAGACCGGCTGAAGCACATACTGAACGAACGGAGCTTCCGGATCAAAATCAACACGCACGGCTCCTGATCGGCTTGCAAGGTTGTCCCCTGCCTGTGCGAGTATCAATGAGTCAGCCGAGGTAAGGCCAAACTCTTCTGTAAACTGCCGACTGTCTGCCTCGCGGATTACTGCGACACCAATCTCGCCGCGACTGATTCCCGAGCCCGGCTTTCTCCAGAATTGACTGCGTCCTTCAGCAGCTACAAGCGTCCTTGTGAACTGGTTGGTCGAGTATTGAAACTCAACAACAACTCGACGATCTGCACCGATCAGCCTCTTGGCCGTGAAGGTCACCTCGGCGGTTGCGTAGTCTATGATGTAGTCGTTTGACTCTCCCCGCTCGAGCCGTATTCCATCCAGATAGACAATCTCCGATCCCGGGACGAGTATGATGAAACGCTCGCCGAATTGTCCCTCAAGGCGATAAGGTCCCTGCACTCCTTCCAGAATGGCAATCTGTTGTGACCGGAAGATTCCACGAGTCGTTGCGCCTGCAGCATTGATATTTCCGCCACCGAAAACGCCCGACGGTGACCGCGGTAATTCCCCACGGACGGCAACTCCCTGAAGCTTCCGGGAAAACTGACCAAAGGAGGATCCCGAAAGGTCAAGCTGGAAATCACCCAGTGTTGCGGCAGCTGATTCCGTGCTAATCTCAATAAATACCTTGTCGAGTTCCTGAATACGTTGCGTCGTGCCTTCGGGCAAGATGGGTGTATTCTCATCGGTAAGCGCAGCTCTAATGTTAACGCCCTCAACTACCTCGCCCGACAATTGCATCCGCAGTCCGGATTCTATTGATACGTCGCGATTGTTACCCGCGATTACTCCTCGACTGATGGACCCGCTCCGCGTCAACGTCCCGGCCCCTGCAAATGACGTCTCGGTCTCAACATTTGTCCGTTGCCCCGGCACCGCAACGAAGAATCCAGTAGAATCTTCTCCTGCGAACGGAATTACATATTCATTTTTATAGACTTCCCTTATCTGGATTGGCAGTGCCCTGTACCGTACCTCAATCGATTGCAGCCCAAGTCCGTCCAGGTTAAGACGGAGCAGTCCGAACCGGGTGTCTACCTGAAAGAGGTCATCATCAATCTGGTTACCGTCTACCATGACCTCAACCGACCCTTCAATAATGAATGGGCGAAGTTTATAGGGCTGGGGCGACGTCACGTCCAACGAATCAACGTATGCCGTACCTTGATACCGGGATATCGGAGCATCCTGGCTGAATGCATCCACTGACGTGAATACCAACAGAAGAACCGGAACAAGATTAATTCGGATCACGATTGACCAGCGACTACAGTTACATCGATTAAGTTGCGGACTGGTATCGATAAAGTAATAGGCTGCGGCCGAATTGGTGGGTCAGGAAGGGTTGTCAAGATACCCCTCTATTTTCGTCGTGTTTCGTTCGATTTAAACTAGTCGCTCAAGTGGATACCAAACAAGGCCAGACAAGAGCCCGAGGGCGATTTGCACCATCGCCAACCGGCAGTTTGCATCTCGGGAGTGCTCTTTCGGCGCTGCTGGCCTGGCTTTCAATACGTAGCAAAAACGGAACCTTCATCCTTCGCATAGAGGACGTAGATCCCCCGAGAGAGGTGACAGGCGCTGTTCCGGGCATTATCGAAGACCTTCACTGGCTTGGTCTGGACTGGGATGAAGGACCCGACATCGGCGGGCCGTACGGGCCATATTTCCAATCAGGGAGACACGACATATATGCAGATACTATTCGCCGGCTTGCGCGGCAACGACTCATTTTTCCGTCTACCGCGTCTCGATCCGAGCTGGCCGAACTGAATATCGACAGTCAAAGGTCGGCGACATTCTTCCCGAAGAAGTTACGTCCTGATCGCAACACTGAGCCGGGGTGGTATCAGGAACTCGACAAGCTTGTCGGTTCGCACGCACTGCGCTTTGTTGTTTCCGAGGATCCCATCACGTTCATTGACCGGTGGTCCGGTCCGCAGTCATCGGTTCTTGCAGACGTGTGCGGAGACTTTGTGGTCAGGCGGAAGGATGGGCTGTATGCCTACCAGCTTGCGGTAGCCGTCGATGATGGTTTGATGGAGATGACCGAAGTTGTGCGGGGACGAGATCTTGCATCGTCGACCTTTCAGCAGTGTGCAGTAATGGATTCTCTTGGCTTAGGGAGACCCGAGTACGCGCATGGCCCCGTTATCTGCGATGAAAACGGGGGAAAACTGAGCAAGTCCCGCCAGTCATTGATGATCTGCTCTCTGCGAGAAGCTGGCGTGGACCCGCGGAAGATTGTCGGGTTTCTCGCAGCACAGGCGGGAATAATTCCTGAATACGAGATTCTCTCGCCCGGCGAGCTGATCAAGAGCTACAAAAACGCCTCCATCAGGGTCAATGATATCATCCTTCGCGACCCGGAACTTGACGTGCTGCAGTAAGACAAATCTGGCCAAAGGAGACGAGAGCATGCCGCCGCGTAAGTCGAGTCGCTAACAATCTCGCCCACGTATTGAAAAGACGGTCGAACGCTATAGAACCATATTCTGTGCAGGAAATGGTGGGTTGTCAAATCGTGTTCCTGACGATAGCTTCGTTTGGATTTCGTGCCAGAATTCAACCGAGAACAAGTCAGCGTGCTCATCGAGGAAGGCCGTTCGTACAGCGTCCGGTAATCCAAGGAACTGTAAAAACTCTTCCGGGAACACATCTTCCTCCGCAACGGCAAACCACGGCTCCGCCTGCATCTCTTCGTCATATGTAGACGCGCGAGGCATTTTACGGAAATTCAGTTCCATGACCTCGTCCAGTTCATCGTAGTCATAGAACACAACGCGATCGTGGCGGGTAACTCCAAAATTTTTCAGAAACAGATCCCCGGGAAAGATATTCGATCGCGCCAATTCCTTGATGGCATGTCCGAAGTCCAGCACTATTCGAGAAAGTCGATCAACGTCGATGTCGGATCGGGCCAGTATGTTTAGCGGCTGAACACGGCGTTGGATATAGACGTGATGAATATATACGTGGTCGCCTTCGACACTAATATTGCGGCTGGCGACATTTTGAAGCTCGGTCAGAAGTGTCTCATCGAATCGATGCCGATCAAATTTCAGGTTTTCGAACTCCTGGGCATCAACCAGGCGCCCTACACGCTCATGCCGAAATACGAGCTGATATTTCTCTCGAACGATTTTTGGTGTGGTAGTTTTTGGAGGATCGAAGCGATCTTTGATGATCTTGAAAACGAGGTCATAGTCTGGCATTGTAAATACTCGCATCACCATTCCCCTGTCGCCGGGTGCCAGATAGAATAACTCGCTCGTGCGTCCAAGTTGACCGAGCACCTCCCGGTACATTTCAGTTTTGCCGTGCTTGTTGAACCCGATTGAGATATACAATTCAGCAACTCTCTTGGCAGGCAGGATGGACTCCAGAAATCTGACGAGTTGGTTCGGACAGTTTGCGAGAACGTGGAAATACGAGCGGGTAAAACTGAAGAGGATGCTTAGCTCGTTTTCGTACAGAAGAACTGCCTCGACGGAAGTCGATTCTGACTGAGCCTGTAGAACAATTGCGATCGGTACAGTCTCGCTCTCGGTAAAGGCTCGCCCGATCAAATATGCCCGACCGTCGCGATAGAAAACACTCTTCACCATATCAATAGCTGCGACTCTTTCGCTGCCGTTCAATCGCGCGTGGATTCTATCAGCAATACTGACCGAGATGTTTTCACCATTCCGGAGCGTTTTGCTGAAATGGTACGAGTTCAGGATCCTCTGGAGGACCACCTCAAGCTCACCTTCGACATTGAAGTGCCTGTAGACCAGACCGCTGCTTCGATTCGGTGGTGTTGCGAAATCTGTTGCGACAAACTCGATGTCTTCATTGACCCCTCTCGTTGAGAAAATGCGGCGCGTCACGGAGTTGAAAAACGTTTCCGCAATATCCCAGTCTTCGCGCTCGGACGAATATGCTGAGAACACTGCCTTGATGGATGCCCACACTTTTTCATTTTCAATCCGATCGCCCAGCAGCTCACGAACCTTTACCTCTACCCGGTCTACAACTCCTTTGTACAGGTCCAGCCGCTGCCTGGAATCGAGGCGCATACCGTCAACATCTCGAGCCTCAAACCGCGCACGGGCTCGCTCTGTAATGACGGTGAAGCGAGTGTTGAATGACTCGTAGGCTCGAAAAATCTTTCTTGCCGCAACAACTGCGATTCTACTATTTGAAAGATGCTGATTCAACCTGACCTGACAGACAAAGATTATTGGAAACCACGCTTTTTTCGTCATCGTCCACCCGAACCCGGCCTAAACCGGTATCGAGATACTCCGGGTCACCTGGAACATGCATCACGAGCGAGGAAGAATGAGAACACTCTCTAAGTTTCGACACACTGTTTCCCTAAAAATCAAACATGAATAAAACGTGATGCTCGCTGGTCCTGGCTCGTCTTTGGACAACGCCAGGAAGCCCAGCCAATCTGCTCGATACTCTGTTCCGGGAATGTGGAGCGCCGAGCTTTCCGGAAGTTGTGTGTGGTTATGGTTAAGTCTGCCATTGGCTCAGTATTTGCGACGAATACCGGTTTTGAATTCGTTACCAACAGTATATTTTGGACAGCCCAAAAACACGCCGGTGAGCGGCCTTAATTTAGTGCGTATAAGGACATTAATACTTGACTTAGCTTAAAACGAGACTCGATACCGTCAGACGAATATCAATGTGGCGACCGGTACGCCACGGCCTGTGCACCAAGCACGGCAGCGGTGGCAGCAAAGCCCGCCGAATAAAACTCCAATAGATTCAGCCGATACCGGAAAAGTCCAGTCAGGCTGGTCAAACGGCTCAACATCCACACCTCCGATCGTTCGCGAGTACCAATGATCACTAGAATCCTCGACAAGCCACTTTCGGCCCTACCATTTTCGATTACAACCGAAGATGTGATAAAGTACGTCTTCTGCGGACTTCAGCTATTCCTGATAGTTCGTCTGATTGAGCTTTATCAGATCGAAAGCACCAATGGCCTCGCCTTTGTTACGAAGCTCGTGCTTGTCGGTTTTTTGATCAACACAGTGCTCCCGTTGAAATTCCGACCGGGATTCTTCCTCGGCCTGTCTATTGTCTGCCTCATCGCTGTAATCGGCGTCGCGCCTGCGGTTTGGCTGATATCGATTGCTCTGTTGCTTTTTGGGATGTGCCACCTGCCAATTCCCATGTGGGCTCGCGTTGCGCTGATCTCGGCGACAGGTGTCGTCCTTGCGCTGCTGCGTGTTGAGTGGATGACCACGTCGTGGTCACCATTGGTCATGCCCATCCTTGGATCGATGTTCATGTTCAGACTGGCGATCTATCTGTATGACATCAGAAATGAGAAGACACCTGCAACGTTCTGGCAGCGCATGGCCTACTTCCTGATGCTGCCAAACATCGTCTTCCCGTTCTACCCGATTGTTGACTACAGCACATTCAAGCGCACGTACTATAATCAGGATAGTTTTGATATATACCAGAAAGGACTAACCTGGATAGTTCGCGGGATCGTCCATCTGCTTATCTACCGATTCGTCTACTACTACTGGACACCTGCCTTCTCCCAAATCAATGATCTTGGCAGCGTCGTGCAGTTCATCCTGTCTGCGTACCTGCTATATCTGAGGATTTCAGGCCAGTTCCATTTGATTATTGGGATCATGTGCCTGTTCGGCTACAACTTGCCGGAGACTCACAACAATTATTTCTTTGCAAAAGGCTTTAATGACTACTGGCGGCGGATAAACATCTACTGGAAGGACTTCATGATGAAGATGTTCTTCTATCCGATCTACATGCGTTTCCGCAAACTCGGACCTGTTGGTGGACTCGTTGCCACGACGGCGGTTGTCTTTGTCTTCACCTGGTTGCTTCATTCATACCAGTGGTTCTGGCTGCAGGGCACTTTCCCGTTGACGGTCGTCGATGGAGCGTACTGGGGTATTCTTGGCCTCCTTGTCGCTGCAAACTCGGTCTGGGAAGCGACACGCGGCCGCAAGGCTTCTATCGGTGTCAAGAAGGTTACGCTCTGGTCAGCCCTGAAGGTCGCTACGCAAACGGTATTTATGTTCATGGCGTTGAGCCTGATGTGGTCCTTCTGGAGCAGTCAGACTATTGGCGACTGGGTTTCTGCGATGAGATCGACCACGAACAGTCCGGCATCGGATTTTCTGGTTCTCATCGGTATCATCGGTGGAATTATCGTCCTTGGTGCGGTTGGGCAACTGATTTCCGCTTCCAGGGTGGCAGTGAATCTTCGCAAGAAGCAGAACGCGTACACGGCCGGCCTGGCTTCCGTCCTCGTGACGATAATTCTAATAGGTCTCGCGCATCCGCGTACCGCACCGCGCCTTGATCACGAAATTCAGAATGTTGTTGGCGCACTCCGGGTTGAGAGACTTAACGAACGTGACGACGAACTACTCGTCCGCGGCTACTACGAAGGCTTGTTGCAGACGGGTAAATACACGTCACAGCTTTGGAAGCGACAGGAAGGCAAACCTCCAGACTGGGGTGCAGGTGTTGAAACAGTAGGAGTTGGCCGGCGGACCGGCGACATGTACAAGGTTGAGTTGCTTCCCAACATCGAGGCGAACTTCAAGCGCGCCCGCTTGAGTACCAACAGTTACAAGATGCGCGACAAGGAGTACGCCCTCGAGAAACCGGATAACACACTCAGGATGGCGCTACTTGGCTCATCACTTGAAATGGGCTGGGGCGTTACCAATGACGAAGTATTCGAGGCGGTTGTCGAGAAAAGACTTAACGATGAGAGTATCGCGGCGGGCAGCCCCACGCGATATGAGTTGCTTAACTACGCGGTGGGCGGTCATACGCTGAGCCAGTACATCTTCGCAGTCGATAATCGGGTGGAGCAGTTCTCCCCTGACGTACTGGTTGTGTTCGGACACGCTTCTGAAGGTCGGCGAGCAATAACCGGTATTCTTGAGCTGCTTAAAGAGCGAGTACCGCTACCGGACGAAATCCAGGCTTTCGTTGATCAGGCCGGCGTCACCCGGAATATGCCATGGCCCGAATCGAAAAGCAGACTTGAGCCGTTCAAGCGTGACATCCTTCTGTGGGGCTACCGATATATGGTGCGGCGGGCGCAAGAGATGGGTGCAACACCGGTCTACTGCTTCGTTCCGGTAACCAATCGAAATGGAACACCTGATGAAGTCGAGGAGCTGTTCAGTATCGCCCAGGAAGCCGGGATCGACGTGCATTTGAACCTGCATGGTTCTTATGGCGATCACACCCAGTCCGAATTGTGGCTTGGTTCGTGGGACGATCATCCAAATGCTCTTGGTCACGGCCTCCTCGCAGACAGGTTCTATTCAGAGTTGCAGAAGTACGCAAATCAAATAGGAATCGAGCCGGCAATCCAAGCAACCGACTAATTTCCAGCTATCAATTGAGCGGCGTGGATCGAGCTCGCGAGGATTCTTTCATTCTTCTAGCAACCAGTGAGTTTAGTTAGGATCTGCATGCCCGATCAATTGTAGAGCGGACATGACCAAATCCGGACGTATACGCCCGTTTTGAAACTATGAACACGACCACAACCGAAAAGAGTCAAGCTGCAAGTTTGCCCTTTCTGAACAGCAGAATGGGTCGCTTACTCGCGGTTACAATCCAGCTCGGGCTGGTCATGCTGCTGGTAAGAGCGTATGGTATTGAAGAGAGTGTGGGCTTCGGTCGTCTTGCACCGATTATTTTCTTCGGGTTCGTTGTTCATTCCCTCGCGCCGATACGGTATCGAAGACCGATATTTCTTCTCCTGTCTCTCATTGCGATCGAGGCCATCTTCCCCTTCCCGAACAGTGCTTTTATCGTTGGGATAGGTCTCGGTCTAATTGGCATCGCCCACCTGCCGATCAAATTCTACTTGCGAGTCACCCTGCTTGTGCTGGTAGGAGTATTTCTTGCGCTCATCCGATCAGCCGTGATAATTACGCCGGTCGAGACCATGGGCAATATCATACTGCCGATTATCGGTTCTATGTTCATGTTCAGGTTGATGATCTATATGTACGACCTGAAACACGAGAAAAAGAAGGTGCCTGTCTGGGATCGGCTGACGTATTTTTTCCTGCTTCCAAATGTATGCTTCCCGCTCTTTCCGGTAGTTGATTTTCAGGTATACAAACGGTCGTTCTATAATGATGACGAGTCGAAAATCTACCAGAAGGGAGTTCTCTGGATCTTCAGGGGACTAACACACCTTTTACTGTACCGACTTGTTTATCTGCATCTCGTACCGAATCCGGGCGATGTCACCGGGCTGTTCAGCGTACTGCTGTTTTTCCTTACGACGTACTTACTCTATCTGAGGATTTCCGGTCAGTTCCACATAATAATCGGTGTCCTGTGTCTGTTCGGATATAACCTGCCCGAGACACACCACCTGTACTACCTGGCAGATAGTTTCAACGACTACTGGCGTAGAATCAATATCTACTGGAAGGACTTCATGACGAAGATCCTGTTCTACCCGATCTTCGTCAAGTTCCGGAAGTTCGGAGTCGTACCGGGTCTGATCTACACAACGCTAATCGTGTTTATCGGCACGTGGGCACTCCATTCATACCAGTGGTACTGGTTGCAGGGAACGTTCCCGATCACCGTCCCCGACATAATCTTCTGGGGTACAATCGGACTCTTCGTCGCCATCAACTCAGTCTACGAGGCGAAAATCAAAACGAAGGGTGTTAAGAAGTCTGAAGGTTTTACCTGGTTAGGGGGGATTCGATACAGTTTTCGTGTCCTTGGCATGTTTACGTTCATCACGCTTATCTGGGCGATGTGGAGCAGCGAGACTGTCGCGGATTTCATGGGACATGTCAGCACCGCTTTTGCCGATGACCTTCAGGCGTGGGGCCTTTTCGGATTGATAATTCTCGGAATCATTGCCCTGGGCACGTTAGCCCAGTATCTGACACACAAAGGCTGGGAATTGACGATAGTGGGCAGCTATCCCTCATTTGCTCGGTCAGCAGTCTATACGTTTTTCGCGTCATGCGTCCTGCTCGCCGTAAACCAGCCCGAGGTTGCACAACTTGCCGGTCCGAAGACTGCTTCGATAGTCGAGAGCCTGGTCGGTGACCGGTTCAACGAGCGCGATGAGGAGCTGATGGCTAGAGGCTACTACGAGGGTCTTCTTGCTGCGGACAAGTACACTTCAGGTCTGGCTCAGATTCAGTCTCGGAAACCACGTAACTGGAAGCCAATAATGGAAACTGACGCCGTGCGTCAGACCAATGACATGCTTGTGTACGAACTCGTCCCGTCTCTGGATGACAGGTTCAAGAACGAGGTGTTCAAGACAAACAGCTTCGGCATGCGTGATGTGGAATACACATTGTCGAAACCGGACTCGGTATTCAGAATAGCTTTCCTCGGTGCGAGCTATGAGATGGGAGCCGGAGTCGCACAGAGCGAAACCTACGACGCTGTTGTCGAAGCAAGATTTAACAGTGAGGTTTTATCTGGTAGCAACAGACTTGAGATATTGAACTTCGCAGTTGGAGGATATGGCATCTTACACAATGTGGTGCTTGCCGAGCAGCGAATCTGGGATTTTGATCCCGACGTTATGTTCTTTGCAATACATTCGACAGAGCACATCCGAGTCGTTACGCATCTGGTGCAGCTGGTCCGTCGAAATATTGAAATCCGTTACCCGGAAATACAGGCCATTGTTGATCGGTCGGGCGTGAATGCAGAAATGCCGCCCGCACAGGTTCGCACCGCGTTACAGCCTTTCGCTGATGAACTGATCGAATGGTCAATCCAGAAAATGTCCGAGTTTGCTCGTGCCCGCGGCGCAGAACCAGTTATGGTCTACGTGCCGATTACGGAAGAGCACGAAGGTGTAGAAGCCGAAAGGTTCAATACGCTTACCCAACTTGGGAAGAAGCATCAGTGGACGATAATTAGTCTAGATGGCGCGCTCAGTGGATATGCCTTCGAGGACATCCGTCTGGCGCCGTGGGACACTCACCTCAGTACGCTGGGACACAAGTTAATGGCAGAACGGATGTTTCTTGAGATGAGAAACAGGCCAACACTTTACAGTCGGGAACCGACGACAACACAAATTACTAACCTCGATTAATGAAAAATACAATGGCAGACAAAACTGAAATCATGGGATCCGTCAAGGACCACAT
>JABDKO010000260.1 GCA_013002165.1 Rhodothermales bacterium
TGACGCACCTGAGGTGACAGCAAATTCAGCTTCTCCCAGTAATCCGAAGCCGCGGTCGCCATTGCTTCCCTCCGCCCTGAGGACGAAACGATCCAGGATCGTTGAGCGAACGCCGACCGAAAGACGATTATTCGATTCGTACGTGTCGGAGCTGTTAAACGATACTTGACCAACTCCGTATACGTTTACATTGCGGTGTACGTCGAAGCCAATCTTACCCGCCGCGAGCATCGCGTCGACAAGACCCCTCGTTGTATCCTCGGTACTGGTGTAGCGGATTTCAGACGAAGCATCGACGATACCGAAATCGTATGACGCCTGCGCGCTTGCTCGTTGATCGGTCCGGACGCCTACGCGTTCGATGCCTACAAGGCGGGAGGCAAATTCGAAGTGCCTGCCGTGACGCCAGAGTGTCTCTGCACCGTATTCCTGCGTCTCGACGCCCGTTGCAAGCCTGGCTGTTGAGAAGCCAGCCTCGCGAGTTCGCCACCACATCGATCCGGTGAGATCTACGTCTGACACGTCCAGTAAACTGGCCCTTGCATTCAGTCCGAACGCGACACCTGACGCGTCGCCAGCCATACGTGATGGGTCGAAGGTCAGCCCTCCATTGCTGGATGTAAATCGTCGGGATGCCTGGTCGGACTCGGAGCCGGCTGCTTCCAGTTTCAGGAATGTACCCTGACCGGCTCTCATTTCGACGTCGGCGCCATAGAGGCTATATGATGTCGCATCTCGATCTTCGTAGACGTATGTACCTCCGAGGCCAATATCATCTGCGAGCCAGATTTTGGCGCGGCCGCCAGCCCCCAGTCGGTTGGTATCGATTCCGCTAGTGACGTATTCGTAGTCAACCTGAAGAATGACACGGTTGCCGTCCAGAGGTCCATCAGTAATGATCGACGGTGCAACCTGTTGTGATATCTGTGTCAGCGGACGTGCCAGAATAATGCGGCCCTGGAAGTCATCTATCTCATAATCCTTTCCTCGCTGCATAAGCACGCGGTCAACGACGCGTTCGGTATCACGGTCCCGGACCTCTACATAGACTTTTGCTGATCCGCGTACAATGTTCAACTCCCTCAGGTAGAACAGACTTCCACCGGTTGCCTGAAATTCTTCATGAGCAAACGCTGTTTGAGTATTAGAAACAAACGAAGAGGCTCTGAACCACGGGTCCCCATACGAATTCTGCCGGTTGCCGCGAACGTCGACAACAGCTCCATATAGGCTTCGATTGTACTGGGCAAATTCCGTGTCAAGCATATCGGTATTGAAGTTGCCGATAATGGCTTTCGACTGATCCCATTCAACGCGAACATAGAGCCCGCTCTGACTCGGTGCATCGGCTTTCGTGACCGAGTTGTCACCATACACCGGATAGTACCTGTCCGGATCCAGGTGCCTGAAGACCCCACGGGGATTTGTTGACTCGACATTGCTGGCCAGATTACTCAGTTCATCTTCGTCTGTATCCAGCTTTGCTGTGACGAGATACTTACCCTTTACCTTTCCTTTCAGGTACATGGCGACCCGACCATCTGCGAACAGTGTGCCATCATAGTTTTCGTCACCGGCCAGTGGTTCAATCTCCACAGACTGGTTGGATCCTACGGTCACGTCGGCAATACCGACCATGAGGAAGTAATTTGCGTCAAGGTCTACATGCAGTTCGTCACGCCATCTCCTGTCATCGACGCCGGTCAGGGTCACAGGCAACACATGAGCACCAAACGGAAGAACTATTTCGGTTGCGATCTTGCCGGCCTGATCTACAGGTACGACATTACCCCTGACACTCAGTGTGTCGCCAGCCATGAAACCACTACCGTGGATCATGACGCGACCACCCCGGATTGGTATCGATTTATGGGCAAGGTTGTTCACGCCATAAATTGAATGCGGATCTACACCAGCTTCCGAAGCCACGGCTTCCGCAGGTTCGACAAGCGAGAGCAATCCTGGCGCAGTGGCGTCCATGCGACCCTTGCTGTCAAAGACC
>JABDKO010000281.1 GCA_013002165.1 Rhodothermales bacterium
CATCGCCACTTCGCCGACTACTTCGGTATCACTGAAGCCGAAAGGAACGAGCTATGGGCGCTGGTCGAACAAGGCAAAGAAATTGCTGAAGAAAGACACCAGCCGGACAGTTCCAATATCGGCATCAATGTCCTCATCAATGTCGGCAAATGGGCCGGGCAGTCGATCAATCATCTACATATCCACGTGATTCCCCGCTACAAGGGAGACGTGGACAATCCCAAAGGTGGCGTACGTGCGGTAATTCCTGATCGCAGGCATTGTACGATCGTGGAGTAAGCGAAAAAGAGCAACCGGTAAATCTGCCAGTGATTTGAATTACCCTTGAATTGGATTTACTTCCACATGGAAACGATTTGATATTTTCTGTTTCAAGTGGTTGTGATTCAAAATTCCTCGTTTCATATCCTCTACTTGGTACAGATAAGACCAAAGTCCTACTAATATCAGACTATGGTCAGTGCAGAGGATGGGACAATAGCTCCTGTTCCGCAGGAAAGTTTAGCCCTAGTATGAATTAATTCTTAATTTAAAAACAAGGCGGTAACGTTAAACGCCAGATACTCATGAACAACGGCAGACGTATTTTTGTAAAGCTTGGTCTCCTGCTAAGTGGTGGCACCTTGAGTCTCTTCGGCTGCGGAGGTGGTGGCACTTCATCCTCAGGAAGTGGCAGCGGAATAGTGGCAACAGGGAAAGCACTGATCAATGGAAATGTTGTATCCAACAGCGTCACCGGTAGCGTGGCGAACATCGATGTGTCGGTCAGTGGGCAGTCGACCAAAACCAATGGATCGGGAGAATTTTTCATCAACAACGTCAACCCAGGCACGCAGGACGTCAGGTTCGACTCAAACGGTGTGGTCGCGTCAATTCGGTTAGACGCGCCGAGTGACACGATTGTCACTGTTCAGAATGTGAGGATCCGTGGAACCGTCGCGGTTGCCGACGACATCATCAGCTCTTCTCTTCCACCGAATAACCCGAACACCTCGTCGGGCACATCCGGTTCCAGTGGGTCGTCAGGCAGCGCGGGATCATCGGGATCTAGCGGATCTTCGGGCAGTTCCGGTTCGGGTGGCTCCAGTGGCACATCAGGATCAAGTGGCACATCCGGCAGCTCAGGATCGAGCGGCTCCAGCGGTTCTTCAGGCTCCAGCGGATCGTCTGGATCCGATGACGACGACGATGATGATGACTAGAAGCCATCTAAACGACGCAGATCTCTCGCTGAGACAAGGCGAGGGAACGATCAGGGGCAAAGACCACAAACAGTAATCGCTCTCTGCATCCAGTCCTGCATCGCCGTATCGGGGGGCAGGATGGTTTTTATATGACGCATACTTCAGCGATCACAAATACGAATTCGCGGACTGTGATTTATCAGTTTGAAGCGTCGTGGCAACACAACTATTAACCGTCAAGACGCGAACGATGACCTCACAGGATACTGGGACTCGGGCAAGCGAGCCTGACGACCAGGCAAGTAATCTCAACGTTCCGCTTTCCAGAGCATTAATGCTATTTACCTTGACCCACTTGGAAGCGAGGATATAGCGCGTTAGAATTTTACAGCTGCAACATTCGCCTCTAAACAACCTCAATTATTCAGTGCACGATTATACAAACTGGTGGAAATCAAAAAGTCTTGCATATCAGTTTGCATTGATCGGGTCCCTGGTGGTAATTGCGGGTATGCTGGTGATTGGATCATGGGTATCACGGGAGATACAAACTACGGTTACTCAGAATACCGCGGCGTCTACAGCACTATACATGGATAGTGTTATCGCGCCGCACCTGCAGGAACTCCGGGTAGACGATACCCTGTCAACGGACAGTCAAACATCGCTGGACAATTTGTTCAGAGATTCAAACCTGGGGAAAAATATATCATCGACAAAAATCTGGAAACAAGGCGGATTGATCGCCTACAGCAGCCGAAAATCCATTATTGGGGAAAGATTCCCTGTGACGCCAAGCCTGGAAAAAGCATGGTCAGGCGTCATCAGCGCGGAATTTGACTCCCTGGAAAATGAGGAAGATGCGATTGAGAAAACTGCCGGCATCCCGTTTCTGGAAATATACAGCCCGATCCGCGGCCAGCCTTCGGGAGAGATCATTGCAGTCGCGGAGTTCTACGCCAATGCGGATTCATTGAAGAGAGATTTGTTCAGAGCCCAGGTAAACACCTGGGGAGTCGTTGGCATGGTAACGCTGTCGATGAT
>JABDKO010000314.1 GCA_013002165.1 Rhodothermales bacterium
CACAGAGCCATAATTGAGAGGACAGGTCATGAAGAAGTTTAACGCTGGCCATGCTTCGACGCAGGGGCTTTCAGTGCTGGATGGTTTACGGGTAGTGCCATCGAAGTGTCATTTGGAGTGATCGAGGCGGGAACCTGCGATCGCACGCTGTGACCGGCGGCCAGGGCAGCAAACACAGTACTTCTCATCGGTGATCTGTAAGTGGACACGCGAACTAAAAATTGTTGTCGGACGTCATCCCGTCCTTATGCCTTCCTGAAGCGTCAGGATAGATATCTTTCCGTTGTCTATATAAAACATGCGTTTTGTCAGAGGTCCCGTTGAACACTGCACCCAGACAAAATCGGTTGATTTACTGTCGCGTGTTTAAATTCAATGCTGTAATACTATAGGTTGTTGCTTTGATAGCAGGTTGCTGGCCAGCGATTTCATGATACTTGCGGTAACAGTAGTATCGATCAGAGAATTCAATCATGAAACTTACCGGGATTTCAAAGTCAGCATTCGCCGCTGCCTTGTCAGTAATGGCTGTCATCAAGTCGGTTGGTTGTAGCAGGTCGGATGATGATTCATCGGCTGAAGCGCAGAACGATACAGTGCAACATCGCGATTCGGCAGATCACGGTGACTACGCGGAACCCGACTTGCCAATCGACGCAAATCCGTTCATCGAACCCGAAGCGAATGGTGCGACGACTGTTGCTCGACCGGGCTACTCCGATGCAAGGGATCAGGCTGACTATCTCGTCTCTACAAGCAGCCGTAGACTTTACTATGATCTGGATACAGCCATCACGATCCTGTTGCAACGCGACGAACAGGGCAGTGGCGTTACTATTTCCCACCCTGGTGGCGGCCGTGTGAGTGGCGAGCAACCGTACTTCGAAAACCCTGACACAGTCATCAGGAAAACGATTTCTAACGCTGCAATATGTCGGTAATCACTGCTGGTGATCTGTTTTGAGTAGGTAACCGTACCGAGCGCTACATACCGATTCTGTTTTGCTGGATTCGGTTGTAACTGGCCACACTTACTCATAGTCAAACAAGGATCACTTACATGAAAAAGATTTTAGGAATTGGCGCAGCAATATTGATGTCCACTGCAGTGTTCGCTGGCGGTATGAAAAAGGATATTGTAGATACCGCGTCCGCTGCGGGAAGCTTTAATACCCTGGTTGCAGCTGTGCAGGCAGCTGACCTTGTCGATACGCTCAAGGGCGAAGGGCCATTTACTGTATTTGCACCCACAGACGAAGCGTTTGCCGCTTTACCTGAAGGCACAGTCGAAAATTTACTCAAGCCGGAAAATAAAGATCAACTGATTGCAGTATTAACTTATCATGTTGTCCCAGGCAAAGTCATGTCTGCTGATATCGCCGGTGCCACCACAAATGCCGCAACAGTCGAAGGTCAGGACCTCACTATCATTGCTACTGAAGGAGTAATGGTCAATGATGCGAGTGTCGTCAGTGCCGACATCGACACATCTAATGGCGTGATCCATGTCATTGACAAGGTGCTGCTTCCACCTTCGAGCTAGGCAGGTTTACTGCTAGTGGAACGTTAGGACTGATACTGCCAATGCGAATGCAATTCTGAGAAAAATATTTTCGTCTATGCGGTATCAATAAACTGAACACCGGTTTCTATGCCGGTGTTTTTTATTCCCAGGTCGTAAATTCCTGATTTCTTGTCGTATTTGGGAGCGAAGTCGCACAAGCTGGCAGATAGACTTCTCGCGATACAATCGTACCTTTGACCGAAATCAATAGGAGTCTCCCAATGTCGAGCTCAGCCGCCAGCTGTTGTGGTCCAGGCTATGCGTCACCAGCGCATGCGATGCGAGCGCCGCGTGAAAGAATACTGTACACGATAGCAATTTATGTCGGCACCGGTATCCAGAAGCCGGACTATCTCGCTACGGTAGATGCCGATCCTGATAGCCCCACATATTCCCAGGTCATCGGTCGGTGTCAAATGCCGGGAATCGGCGATGAGTTGCATCACATGGGCTGGAATGCCTGCTCGTCGTGTTTTGATGATGGCAGTATGGAGCGCAGGTATCTGATTTTGCCGGGAGTCCGGAGTTCGAATCTGCACATTATTGACTGTGCAACAGACCCGAGAAACCCATCGATTCACATGGTTGTCTCAGGTGACGAAATCAAGGAGAAAACAGATCTGTCAGCACCGCACACCGTTCACTGCTTGGGTTCTGACATCATAATTTCCATGCTCGGCGATGCCAGGGGCAATGCGCCAGGTGGCTTTCTGCACCTGAACAAGAACTTCGAAATAGTTGGTCGATGGGAGAACGATCTTGGCGGAATGAAGTTCAACTATGACTTCTGGTATCAGCCGAGACACAACGTGATGGTGTCCAGTGAATGGGCAGCGCCTAATACGTTCATGCCGGGCTTCGACCTCGAAGAAGTCGGTCATCTGAAATACGGCCGAGAGATTCATTTCTGGGACTTTGAAAAGAGAAAAGTCGAAAATACAGTTTACCTTGGCGAGGATGGACTGGTACCGCTTGAAGTACGCTTTCATCACGACCCTGCATCCACGCATGGATTTGTCGGTGCAGCCTTATCATCGAACATCATCCACTGGTATAAAAAAGATCAGCAGTGGATTGTCGAGAAGATCATAGATGTTGAAAATGAGAAACATCCCGAGTGGCCGATACCCTTGCCGGGACTGATCACGGTAATCCTGATATCCATGGATGATCGCTTTTTGTACTTCTGTAACTGGTTGCATGGTGATATTAGACAATACGATATCTCCGATACGCATAATCCTGTCATGACAGGACAGGTTTGGATGGGTGGTATGTTAAACAAGGCACCGGTGGTGAACGGTGTCGAGATCGCTGGTGGCCCGCAGATGATACAGATGAGCCTTGATGGTAAACGTCTGTATGTCACCACTTCATTGTTCTCGACCTGGGACAATCAGTTCTACCCAGACATCCGTCACAAGGGTGGCGTCATGCTGATGGTTGACTGTGATACCGAGACAGGTGGTATGGAAATCAATCCGCATTTCATCGTCAATTTCGGCAATGAACCGAACGGTCCTTCACGCTGTCACGAGACCCGATATCCGGGTGGAGACTGCACGTCAGACATCTGGCTGTGAGCATACGATATGAATCATCAGGAAGAGTATCCCGCTGACTATCTGGCGGACATTCTCAAAGAGGTCAGGACAATCGCCATGGTGGGTGCGAGTCCGGACCCGACCAAGTTCAGTTACGGCGTATTGCGCGTCTTGCATGAACAGGGTTACAACATGATCCCGGTCAATCCGCGCGAGGCTGGCAATGAGATTCGTGGACTGAGAGTCGTTGGCACCCTGGCCGATATTGAAGTGCCTGTCGACATGGTTGAGGTGTTCCGGGCAGCCGAAGCTTTTCCGGGCATTGCCCGGGAAGCAGTGGATATTGGCGCGAAAGTTCTGTGGGGGCAGATTGGTGTTTACCATGATGAGGCGGCTAGAATTGCTGAGGCAGCTGGTATGCGTGTGGTCATGAACCGCTGCCCGAAGATAGAACTGTTCAGACCTTTCTGGAAACCGAAACTGAATCAGGAAATTTAAGGATTTTTTCTATAGCATGTATGAGCCCTGTCGAATGAACTTGGAGTTGAACCCTGTTGCAAACACTTGGATCAGGACGGCATGAGGA
>JABDKO010000035.1 GCA_013002165.1 Rhodothermales bacterium
AAGGTCGCCAGGGGAGAATACTATCCGGTGCTGGATGCGTTTGCAAATTTCAACTACATCGGCAACATTCCGAGCAACCGGTCCTTTACGACATCGAGTGTCGATGATCCGTTCACCTACCAGTTGCAGGAGAATGGAATCTTCTCCGGGGACTACTGGAATTTCTCTGCCAGTGCAGGGTTTCGTCTGACATGGAACATCTTTAACGGATTTCAGACCAAAAACAGAATCAAGCAACGGCGCGCAGCGCGGCAACGTGCTTCGGTACTCGAGGAGCAACTTACAGAGTCTGTTCGCCTCGAGGTCCAATCCGCACTCCGCGACATGAATGCCGCCCGACTGCGAATCGTCAGCCAGGAAAAGAATGTTTCCAACGCAGAGTTGAACTACTCGTATGCAGAATCTCGCCTTCGCGAAGGCGTTGCCAGTCCGATTGATGAACGCGAAGCGTCAGAACTGCTGGATCAGAGCCGACTTAATTACTACCAGGCGGTACACGATTTTCTCGTGGCCAAATCTACTTTTGATACCGTTGTCGGCACCCGTGTCGAAGCACGAACAAATATCAACATAACGGCTGCCGAATAAACGAGCCACATTCCGACTAACTAATGTCACACATGTCAAAATACCTTGCGCTGGTCCTAGTGATTCTCCTCTCCGCTTGTGGCGGTAGTGGAGATAGCGCTGCGCCTGAATCAACTTCCACTACAACGCCCGCATCGACAAATGATCGAGCTGTCAGAATCGAATCGTCTACTATTACGGCTGGAACGTTCGAAGAAATAATTGAACTGACGGGCTCAGTTGAGGCAACCGATGATGCAGTTCTTTCCGCCAGGACATCTGGTACAATCACTCGTATCACCGACCTCGGCAAGCGTGTTGGACGCGGATATATCGCTGCCCAGCTTGATAGTGGACTGTCAAATGCAGCGCTCGTTCAGGCACAGGCACAACTTGAGTCTGCCGAAGCAAGCTTTCGTCTGGCAGAAGATGTCTATAACCGACAGGAACCTCTTTTTGCTGATTCTATCATCAGCGCTCTGGAATTTGAGCAGGTTCGTACCCAGATGAACCAGGCGAGGGCTCAGCTCAACCAGGCTCGCGGTCTGGTCGCACAAGCTGAAGAACAGGTTGCCTACACTCGGGTCACGGCACCATTTTCCGGAACCGTCGAGGAGCATTTTGCAGAGCAGGGTGAACAGGTCTCACCGGGCATGCCAATTTTGCGCATCGTGAACAGCAACTTGCTCAAAATTAATGCAGGTGTTCCGGAGCGCTTTGCCGATGACATCGAGGTTGGCTCACCGGCGCGTGTTTCATTCTCGGCATATGGTATTCCACCCATGGAAGCCAGCGTAGACTTCGTAGGTAAGGCAATCAGATCGAACAGTAGAACGTTTCCGATTGAAATATCTATCCGCAACATAGATGGCAAACTCAAACCTGAAATGATTGCTTCCGTGCAGCTCGAAAGAAACAGACTTGCCGATGCTATCGTCGTTCCACAGGGTGCCGTCGTCCGGGACGAGGAGGGACTTAGCGTCTTCGTGGTTAACAGAACCGGCGATAACCCTGTCGCAGAAAAAAGGTCGGTGAGAACAGGGCCTTCCTTCGAAGGCAAAATCGTAATCACCGAGGGTGTCTCCGTTGGAGAGGAGCTGATTACGGCTGGAATGAATGACGTTTCGTCGGGAGACCGTGTTCAGGTTGTGAACGCCGACGGTACAATTGCTGAAGATGCGGCAAATGATGCGATAGCTTCGTAGCCGAAACGACACGAGGCCAATTATAGATCGAGATAATAGATGAAGATTACAAACGCAGCAATCAAGTATCGTACGAGTGTTTTCGTGCTTACAATTATTCTGGTCATTGCTGGACTGGGAACCTACATAACCATTCCGAAAGAGTCGTTCCCGTCGATCGAAATTCCAAACATCGTTGTTACGACTGTGTACCCCGGTGCCTCTCCCGATGATATCGAGTCGTTGCTTACTCAACCGATTGAGCAGGAAGTCCAGAGCGTAAACGGGATTAAAGAGATCCGGTCGAGTTCTACCGAGGGTGTATCAACCATCATTATCGAATTCGACCCTGACGTGTCTATAGACGATGCACTCCAGAAGACCCGCGAACGTGTCGATCTTGCCAAGCCCGACCTTCCGTCAGATGCTGAAGAGCCAATAATCAGTGAGATCGATTTCGCCGACTTCCCTGTACTTGTCGTCAACCTTGCTGCCAACTATTCTCTCACACGATTGAAAGAAGTTGCGGACGACTTGAAAGACGAGCTCGAGTCGATCTCATCTGTACTTGAGGTTGATCTAATTGGCGCTCTTGAGAGAGAAGTTCAGATAAATGTTAACCTCGCCGCGTTGCAAGGGTACAATCTTACCTTCAGTGACATTGTCGAAACGATTGCGCAGGAGAACTCCAATATACCTGGCGGCTCAGTAGACGTCGATCGATTGAACTACCTGGTTCGTGTCGACGGGGAATTCAATGATCCGTCGGAGATCGAAGACCTGGTAGTCGACTCTCCCGATGGTAGACCCATTTATATTCGTGACCTTGCCGAGGTGGTGTTTGGATTCAAGGAGCGAACAACATTCGCTCGACTTCAGGTTTTTCAGGTTGAGGATGAGGACGAGAATCTCATCAAGATGAGTGCTGATGAAGCACAGCCGAAACAGGTAATCAGTCTGAATGTCAAAAAGCGATCTGGTGAAAATATTCTTGACACGGCCAATGAGATCAACGCTGTGCTTTCGACCTTCCCGCTGCCCGTAGGGACACAGGTTGTAATCACAGGAGATCAAAGCGAGGGTGTCAAGAATATGGTCAAGGACCTGGAGAACAACATTATCAGCGGTCTGATCTTCGTAGTCGCGGTACTCCTCTTCTTCCTTGGCGTCAGAAATGCGGTTCTGGTCGGTATTGCCATCCCGCTGTCAATGTTTATCTCTTTCATCATACTGCAGATGCTGGGATACACGTTGAACTTCGTGATTCTGTTTAGCCTCATTATTGCTCTCGGGATGCTTGTGGACAACGCAGTCGTCATCGTCGAGAACATCTACCGGTTCCGGGAGGAAGGATATGCGAAGTTCGAGGCAGCCAGATTGGCTACCGCGGAAGTTGCCGGTCCGGTCGTTGCATCTACCGCAACTACGGTAGCAGCTTTCGCACCGATGCTATTCTGGCCCGGTATCATGGGCGAGTTTATGAGCTATCTTCCACTTACTCTGATTATTACGCTTTCCAGCTCTCTGTTTGTCGCACTCATCATCAATCCGGTAATAACGGGAATGTTTGTGCGACTCGAATCGGAAGGAAAAGGCGAGAAGACGAAATTGCTCCAGTATTCTATTCGAATCGGTGTTGTACTTCTGGCAATAATTATCGGTCTGGCAAATTACAAATCGCTGATAGTTCTGGCCGTTGCAACAGTTCTACTGATTTTTCTGCACCGGAATTTTTTCAAGCCGATCGGTGACCACTTCGTGGCGAAGAGCCTTCCCAATCTCATTACCAGGTACCGAACGTTTCTGCGATGGATGCTGAAAAGGGACTATGCTGCGAAGCATGCTATGCTCAGAAATACATTTTCTCTTGGAGCATTTACGGGAGGTGTGATCCTCCTGATCCTCTCGGCCGTCGTCGGATCAGCGCTTGGGTCAGCATCGTCAATGATCCTTCTCGTTCCGGGCGTGGTCCTTTTCGCCGCCGGATTGATCGGAATTCTGGTACATACATTTGAAACCATATTTCTCGGTCGGGCCGGAAGCGTAAAATTCGGAATAGGTTTTGGCATTGCTACGATCGTTATCCTCGTGTTGATGAGCCTGACTGCTCGTTCAGTCGACGTAACAACGATTGCAAACCTTCTAATTCTCCCGATTATCATTACCGCCTTTGGTGCACTGGGTCTGGTCTTCAAGAGACGAGACTCATTGGTTCTAACCGATAATCGAGCGAAGCTGCTTACCTCGGCACTGGGTGGACTCGTCGGAATCATGGTAATGTTCGCGGTAGCATATCCGGGTACAGAGCTATTCCCCGACACGGATCCAAATATGATAATGGTTTCCATCGAAGGTGACCTTGGAACGAACATTGACGAGAGCAACAGAATCGCTCTAGTCGCACAGAACAGATTGAACGAGCTACTCGAAGAAGATACTGTTGCGAAGTCCAGTCTGAAGAATATTCAGACCGGTGTCGGCACTGGAGGTGACATTCTGTTCGGGGGTGGTGCAGGTAGTCCCGAAAGATCAAGCGTTACTCTTAATCTTGTCGATTATGCCGACAGGCAGGAATCGAGCAAACTTGTGATGTCCCGGATTCGAGAACGACTCCAGGGTATCCCCGGTACATCGCTTGAATTCACGAAAGATAACCCCGGGCCTCCGGTCGGTGCACCCGTGAATATTGAAATCACAGGCGACGACTTCAGTGTGATCGAACGTATTACGCGGGATGTCCGCAGCAGTCTTGTCGCCGCATCGGAGAGTGGAGAAATTCCGGGTCTCGTTGACGTCAATGACAACTTGAACACAGGCCGACCTGAACTTAAAGTTCGAATCAACAGGGAGGCTGCTGCCCGAGCGGGACTGAATACGAGCCAGATTGCTTCGACAATCAGGTCAGGCATAAACGGAATCGAGGCGAGCACATTCCGTGATGGAGACGAAGAGTACGACATCACCGTTCGATTGTCAGAGGCTGACCGGGCGAGCCTTGAGAGTCTGAGAAACCTGACTGTGTTGTATGAAGGCGATCAGATACCTGTAGCCTCGATAGCCGAATTCGAACTTGGAAGCGGGCTCGGCTCGGTTACAAGACTCGATCTTAACCGGGTCGCAACCGTGACGGGCGACGTTGCTCCTGGCTTTAACAGCCAACAGGTTCTGGGCGAAGTACAGCTATTCCTGTCTGATTACGAAAACACTCTCGCTCCCGGCTATACGTTGTCATACACAGGCGAAAGCGAAGAACAGCAGGAAGCGTTTGGCTTCTTGACAAACGTCCTTCTGATTGCTATCGCACTCATCTTCATGATTATGGTGGCGCAGTTCAACAAGGTGAGCATGCCATTCATCATCATGGTTGCCGTCGGATTGAGTTTGATCGGGGTGCTCCTCGGGTTGATTCTGACACGGACACCTTTCGGACTGATGACGTTTATTGGCGTTATCAGTCTTGCCGGAATTGTTGTAAACAACAACATCGTTCTCGTCGATTACATTATTCAACTTCGCGAACGAGGCCTTAGCAAAATCGATGCAATCATCGAAGGCGGCGCAACACGTCTTCGGCCAGTAGTTCTGACCGCCCTTACGACGGTCATCGGATTGATCCCGTTAACCCTCGGAATCGGTATTGATTTCGTCGGCCTGATTGCGGACATGAGACCGAACTTCCAGTTCGGTTCGGAGAACACCCAGTTCTGGGGTCCGATGGGAACAGCAATTATTGCAGGCCTGACATTTGCCACATTCCTTACACTGGTTATTGTCCCCGTCATGTACTCGGTCTTCGATTCGCTATCCCTCAGATTGGCAACAGTTATTGCGAATAACAAGGTACCATCTCAACGGGAAACTGATATTCATTCAGCAGCAACGCCAGCGGGTGCATTGGACGGTAATGGTTCTACAACTTCAGAACGAGCCGAAATCAGTATCGCTGATTGAATCTTTACATCCCTGAAGTAGTCTATAGATCGGCGGTTGGATTCTTCTGACCGCCGATTTTTTGTTATACGTCAGCCCACCCTGATGAAAGACATTTCGAAATACCCGGATGCGCATCTCCGGATGTTTGAACGCCGGATACCGGCGTCTCGTGACGCTGTTAAATCAGTTCACATGATCGGAATTTGCGGTACGGGAATGGGATCCCTTGCAGGGCTATTGAAAGATGCCGGGTACGATGTAAAAGGTTCGGATGCTGCAGCGTATCCTCCCATGAGCACCCGCCTCATGTCGATGGACATTGACGTATCAGAAGGATTCACCGAGGCCAACCTGCACCCACATCCAGATCTGACCATAGTCGGCAACGCGTGTACTCCCCTGCACGTTGAGGCAACATATGCTCGAGATAACGATCTGGTTCAGATGTCGATGCCCGAGGCTGTGGGGTATTTCTTGCTGCATGACCGCAAGCCAATTGTTATTGCAGGAACGCACGGCAAGACTACAACAACCGGTCTGGTTGTCCATGTGCTTTCAGAGCTTGCCCTGGACCCTGGCTACCTCGTCGGCGGTGTGTTGCAGAACAGTGGAACCAGCTACAGTATCGGCCACGGAAACCACTTTGTCATCGAGGGCGATGAGTACGACAGCGCCTACTTCGACAAGCAACCCAAGTTCATGCATTACCGGCCATTCATTGCCGTCGTAACATCGCTGGAGTATGATCATGTCGACATCTACGATGACTTCCAGGATTATGTCGAGGCCTTCGAGAGGTTCGCACAAATCGTAGCTGACGACGGATACCTGATCTTGAATTGCGATGATGAGCATGTCTTGCACCTCGGGGCTTCGACGACCGCCAAGGTAGTCACGTACGGGTTTTCGAGTGATGCCGACATCCGCTGTGTAGATCTTACGGGTGATGGATCACATCAGAGTTTTGTCGTGAAGATGCCGGATGATCGAAAGTTCTCCGTTATCCTTCCAATGAATGGAAAACACAATGTCATGAACGCGCTCGCCGCAATTGCTGTTGCCTACGCTGCAAATCAGGATCCAGCCACGGTGGCTGCGAGCTTGAAGTCGTTTTCCGGATTGAAGAGGCGTCAGGAGGTCGTTTTCGAATCGGATAACCTGACAATTATTGACGACTTTGCACACCATCCTACCGCCGTTCGCGAGACTGTTGCTGCGATTCGGCAGAAGTATCCTGAGGCGAGGTTGACAGCTGTATTCGAGCCGCGCTCCAACTCTTCCCGACGCAAGGTTTTCGAGAAGCCCTATATCGAAGCATTCGCGTTGGCTGATACAACGATCCTGTCGTCTCCACCGTTCAGACACAACGATAAAAAGGAGGACTTCATGGACGTTGATGTCGTAGTTGGCGGGATCCGAACTCAGGGTAAATCGGCGGAAGCATATGAGGACTTTGAAAGTCTCTTTACCGCCCTTACATCTTCACTGGATACGGGAGATGTCGTGCTTGTAATGAGTAACGGCGGGTTCAACGGAATCCATGAGCGTTTGATCAAGTATCAGCAAGAACCAGAAACCACTATCGTCGACGCGCGACGCAGTACACAATGATTCCCAGCTATGGACCATGCACTCAGCACCCTTATTGTCATCACTTTACTATTCACGTTCGCCGGCTGTAGCCAGGAGGAAGCAGAAATGAACCCGGAGCCGAGTAGTCGGGCACAAGAACTTGCCAGAGAGTCGATCATTGTCGACGGGCACATCGATGTACCGTACCGAATGACGCGAATCAAGTTTGAAAATGTTGCCGAACGGACGGTAGGTGGAGACTTCGATCATCCGCGTGCTGTCGAGGGCAGCCTGAACGCTCCGTTCATGTCTATTTACATTCCATCCACCTATCAGGAAACTGGTGGCGCGCGGGTGTATGCGGACTCGTTGATCGACTATGTTGAAAGCCTCGCGGCTGACAATCCCTCCAAGTTCGCGGTCGCAAAAAGTGTCTCAGACGTCAGAAATCAATTTGAGAAGGGTCTCGTCTCTCTTCCTATGGGAATCGAAAACGGAGCCGCATTCGAAGATGACCTCGGGCTGATCTCGCATTTTTACGAGCGCGGAATTCGGTATGCAACACTGACCCATGGAAAGGACAACCTGATTTGCGATTCTTCCTACGATACCACCGCTACCTGGAACGGGCTCAGTCCATTCGGAGGTGATGTTGTCAGGGAGATGAATCGACTCGGCATGATGGTCGATATCTCACACGTGACCGACAAAGCTTTTTTTGATGTGTTGGAACTGTCATCCGTGCCTGTAATTGCTTCACACAGCTCAGCCCGGGCATTCACCGAGGGGTGGCAGCGAAACATGAGCGACGAGCTCATTCTTGCACTTGCAGAGAATGAAGGTGTCATCATGATTACGTTCGGATCGAGTTTTTTAAGTAATGATTATCGCAAGCGATCAGACGAAATCAGTTCTGGAATATATCGAGAGATTGAAGGGAAAGGCTGGGATCGGCGGTCAGGTGAGGGGTTCGAACATTTCGAACGTGAGCGTAAAAACAATCTGATAGGATCCGTATCTGATGTCGTAAAACATATCAAGCATGTGGTTGATCTGGTCGGTATCGAGCACGTCGGACTCGGATCAGATTTTGACGGTGTCTTCGCTGTTCCGGAGGGTCTGAAAGATGTATCCGACTATCCGGTCCTTATTGACGCCCTGATCAGCGCTGGATTTTCTGACGGCGACATCAAGCTTATCCTGGGCGAAAATCTTCTTCGTGTTTGGACGGCAGTAGAAGAATACTCGGAGAGCGTCTGATAAAATAGTGCATGATTAGGGGTCGCTCTATATATCTCATCTTGCTCGGAAGCATCCTGCTTGTCAGCGGGTGTAGCGAGGATGACGGCGCCCTGGAAGTCCGCCCCGATTTCGACGCCTACTTCACTACGGCAGAAGTGGAAGGAGTTTTTGTTCTACTCGACGGCAAAGAGAATCGATATTATACGAATGATGCTCGTCGTGCGAGACAACAGTTCCTGCCGGCATCTACGTTCAAGATTCTCAACTCTCTGGTCGCTCTGGAGACTGAGGTTGTCGAGGACACATCAACAGTATTCGAGTGGGATGGAGTAGAACGAACTATCCCGCAATGGAACCGCGATCATTCGCTAACAACTGCATATGCCAATTCGGTTGTATGGGTCTATCAGGAGATCGCTCGTGAAATCGGGGTGCAGCGCATGGCCGAGTACGTTGCAGGTGCTGCGTATGGTAACGAGGATATTTCGGGAGGGATCGATTTATTCTGGCTTACGGGAGGTCTGCGAATTTCTGCCGTCGAACAAGTCGATTTTCTGAAACGCCTTCATGACGGTCACCTTGACTTTTCAGATGCTGTTGTCGACAAGGTCAAGGGGATGATGATCGAGGAGGCAACTGACACGTCTACCCTGTATGGAAAGTCCGGGTGGGCTGATGGTGACCCGACCGACCTCGGCTGGTTCGTTGGCTTTGTACTCTCAGACGACAACGCCCACTATTTTGCAATCAACATCGATATCAGCGATCCTGAACAAGGCCAACATCGTCGTGGCATTGCTCGATCTATCTTGACGGATCTCGGCTTGCTCTAACGATATCACCGCAGAAGCATCCTGGTAATCAAGCTTATTGCTTAGCCCTGACTGATGCGGTCCAACAAATACCCGGACAATCTGTCTTTGTTGATACGCTCCTGGTTCATGGAGTCCCGGTCCCTCACGGTGACTGACCCGTCGTCGAGCGATTCTCCGTCGATTGTAATGCAGTACGGAGTTCCAATCTCATCCATGCGTCTGTACCTTCTTCCAATCGCACCCTTCTCGTCATAGAAAGTATTGAAATGACGCTTCAGATCTGCTTCGATTTTGCGAGCGAGCTCGGGCATTCCATCCTTCTTGACAAGTGGAAGTATCGCGGCTTTGAATGGTGCGATTGAAGGCTTGAATCCGAGCACTACACGACTATCTCCGTCGACATCCTCCTTCCTGTAGGCATCGAACAGAAGCATCAGAATAGTTCGGTCGAGACCAACTGATGTTTCGACGACGTACGGGATGTATCGCTCATTCTCCTGCTGGTCGAAATACTCCTGCTTCTTGCCGGAGTACTCCTGATGGCTTTTGAGATCGAAATCTGTTCTTGAATGAATTCCTTCTATCTCCTGCCAGCCGAACGGAAACTCATATGTAACGTCGACAGCTGCGTCCGCATAGTGGGCGAGCTTCTCGTGCTCGTGCCAGCGGAGTTTGTCAGGGTTCACCCCGTTAGACACATGCCAGTCCCACCGCAGCTGCTTCCATTTGTCGTACGCCTCCATCTGCATTCCCGGCTTGACAAAGTATTGCATCTCCATTTGCTCAAACTCACGAGTGCGGAAGATAAACTGACGCGCAACTATCTCATTCCGAAATGCCTTACCGATTTGTGCAATGCCGAACGGGATTTGCAGCCGTGACGTTTCTCTGACGTTGTGGAAATTGACAAAGATGCCCTGGGCCGTCTCGGGTCGAAGATAGACCTTGTTTTCTGTATCGCTGGCCGGCCCGACGTATGTCGAGAACATCAAGTTGAACTGACGAACCTCTGTCCAGTCGAAAGCGCCAGAATCGGGAGACCTGATCTCCTCTTCCTGGATTATGGCGTACAACGCGGCTGGCATTTCTTCCGAGTTGAGCGCCTCCACGAGGCGTTCGTACACAGCATCTGCCTTGTCGTCTTTACCCTTTTTGCGCAATTTAGCGATGTAGCCTTCGATCAGCTGGTCAGCACGGTACCTGTTCTTTGATTGTTTGTCGTCAATGAGGGGATCATTAAAAGCGTCGACATGCCCTGAAGCTTTCCACACAGTTGGGTGCATCAAAATCGCAGCATCAATTCCGACAACATTGTCGTTCAGGTAGACCATGTTGCGCCACCAGCTATCGCGCACGTTGCGCTTAAGTTCTACGCCTAGGGGGCCGTAGTCGTATGTCGCTGAGAGACCGCCATAAATCTCAGAAGACTGAAAGATGAAACCCCGGCGTTTACAAAGAGAAATTATCTCGTCGAGCTGCGTCGCCATAATGAAAAACTGCTGGTCAGGAGAGGTGATTGGAGCTGTCGGGTTGAGGACAACATGGCACAACGCTATGGTCGGTACCAATTATTGAAAGCTATCAAGTGTCGTTGTCCGATACAACCTGAATCAGCGTATTTGCGGCTAATTCGAGTTACCGGCGCATCAGACCGCGCTCGGCCAGCGATGTGTACTCCATTCCGGCGATGATAATATGGTCATGCACGGGTATTCCCACGATTCCTCCGGCTTCCACGAGCTGACGCGTAACAGCAATATCCTCTTTGCTTGGCTCCGGATTACCGGAAGGGTGATTGTGCAGGCATATTATGGACGCCGCATTTTCGAGAATGGCGTGCCTGAACACAGCTCGCGGTTCTACGATGCTTGCCGACAGGCCCCCTTCGCTGATGGTATACTCATTGAGTATGATATTCGATGTATTGAGGTGTACTGTCATGAATATCTCGCGGGGCAGGTCGCGCAGCATTGGTCCATAGAAGCTTGCCACTTCAGAGGGGCTGGTAACCTGTCGAGATGGCCATTCTGCCTGAGCCTCAACGCGTCTACCCAATTCAAAGGCGGCACAGAGTTGAGCTGCTCTTGCGTCACCAATGCCCGGGACCTGCTTTATTTCTCCCGGCTCCCGTCGCGACAGACTGTGCAGGCCGCCGTACCTCTTGATGAGGTCGTGACCAACTTCAATAGCTGACATTGAAACACCGTTTGCTCTTGTTCCACTGCTGAGCACGATGGCAAGCAGTTCAGCTCCAGTCAGTCGGCGCGCTCCGAGCTTCTTGAGGCGTTCGCGTGGCCGTTCTGCGGAAACCCAGTCGCGAATAGGTGTTGCCAAAAGCGCCTCGCAATGTAGAAGATCATACTACAGACACGAGATGGTCCCCAGACATAACTTGCTGCCGATAGAGTTGCCAATCAACAAGGTCGTAGGTCACGACCGGTTCCTAGATCTTTTTCTAGCAGATAACCTAGAAGAAACACTAGCACAAAGTCATTGGCGCAGTTCGCGGTCTTGTGCTTAAGTTGAAACCGGGGAGGAGGAGTGGTGGCCCCCGCGGGATTTGGAAGTCGCTTTCTCTCTTTTTTAGCCCGCCACAAGCTCATTAAGCAGTATTTCGTTGCTCTCTGTCTGCTCAAGATGACGTAGCAATGCCTGCATGGCCTCAATCGGTGGCCTGCTGTTCAATGCACGGAAAAGCCGGTGATGCTGGTCAACGCTGTCTCCCAGCAGCCTGTCTTCATTCCTCGTTCCGCTCTTGCGCAGATTGATTGCCGGAAAGATCCGCTTGTTAGCCATCTCCCGGTCAAGTACAATCTCAGAGTTACCCGTCCCCTTGAACTCCTCGAAAATCACATCGTCCATTCTACTGCCGGTTTCAATCAGGGCCGTCGCAATGATGGTCAGCGATCCCCCACCCTCTATGTTGCGGGCAGCACCAAATATGCGCCGGGGAATCTTCATGGCATTGGCGTCAAGACCACCGGAAAGCGTGCGTCCGCTGCCACCCATGTACAGATTGAATGTCCTGCCAAGACGAGTCAGGGAATCCAGAAGCAAAACGACGTCTTTCTTAAGCTCAACCTGGCGCTTGGCGTATTCCAGGGCCAGCGTCGAAACACGTACGTGGTTGTCGTCCTCCTGATCGTTTGAACTCGCAAACACCATCGCCTGCGTGGATCGTTTGAAATCCGTCACTTCCTCAGGCCTCTCGTCGACAAGCAGAGCAACGAGCTCTATCTCGGAGTGGTTGGCCGTCATCGATTCGGCGATATTTTTCAACAGGATTGTCTTACCCGTTCTCGGCGGAGCAACGATCAATGCACGCTGTCCCTTCCCGATCGGTGCGCACAAATCAACAACCCGCATGTTGAAGTCGCGCGGTCCGGTGACCAATTCCAGTTTTTCGTCTGGATATACAATATTACCCTGATCAAAATTCGGAATCTTGGTCCAGACGTCCGGAGCCAACCCGAGAATCGACTCAATCTTGTTGACCTGCATATCGCCCTTCTTACCGGGACGAAGAGTGCCCTCCATGATAATACCATCCCGAAGCTTGTACTTTCTGATTAGCGGGGGTGGGACAAATGGATCCGTGGAACCTTTAGGCACAGATGGCCGCATTTCTCGAATAAATCCGAACTTCTTGTCTCCAATTAACTCGAGTATGCCGTGGAAACGATTCTCACTCATATTGACGGGTGGAAATTTATTGAACTAGCAGATATGACATCGTTGAACTCTCCTTCGAGTGTACATACCAAAGGGTGTCGAATTAAATCTTCACGTAGAACGATAAATGGTACAACCAGCAGGATCTTTTTATCTTAGAATGCGGTCGATACCAAACGACGAGGCCAGACAGGTGGCCTCAGAGCCTGAAGGAGAAATGTCATCCAATCATCACTGAAACGTCCTCTTCCCTCTATGGTTTCCGAACGGTCAGAGGCTAATCAACGCGATGAATCGATGTATCCTGTCGATAACATAGCGTATCAGCGTTTCGGACTCGACCACAACCCCCCTCTGCTCATTTTGCATGGATGGGGATCCAGTGCCACCCTTATGGCCGGCCTTGCAACCACACTTGGAGAACACTTCAACGTCTTCTGTATTGATCTTCCCGGACATGGAAAGAGTCCGGCTCCCCGCAAAAGCATGGGCATTCCTGAACATGCAGATCTAGTTGCGGAATTTATCCGGCGCCACATGCAGGAGCCAGTCATCGTTGTGGGTCACTCGAATGGAGGCCGCATAAGCCTCTACATGGCAGCGAGCAAAGTATACGCATCACTATTCTCCCAACTCGTGCTAATCAGTCCATCCGGAATAAAACCGAAGCGAGGACTTATCTACTACATCAAAGTGTCGACGGCAAAACTGCTCAAGGCGCCTTTTGTCAAACTACCCGAACCGCTGAGAAGTGCAGGGCTGCGTTGGGTTCGCGGTACGTTCTTGTGGCAACTGCTTGGCTCGTCTGATTACAAAGCAGCTACGGGCGTGATGCGCGAGGTGTTTACCGAAACTGTCAGCTTCTTCGTAGATGATGTGGTCCAGGACATCGGCCAGCGTACGCTGCTAATCTGGGGATCTGACGATACCGCGATTTCCCGACATCAGATCAACCGACTCATGGAATACGTCCCTGAAATTCAGCTTGTTGAACTTGAAGGGGCAGGACACTACGGATTCCTCGATCAACCTGGGGAAACAGTAAAATCCATCTATGATTTTCTGGCGGTAGAAGCATGACTCTATTTGCCATCGGACTTGCACTGTCGTGTTCAGTCATCGCCTGGCGGACATGGCATCGACTGAAGCACTTTATTCACATGTCTCAGCTTCACGGCTACAAGGCGGGTGAATATCTGGCGTGGCTATTCAGCAGGGGCAGAAGCCTGATTGTGAGACCCTCACATTTTGCGACTCTCGTGATTGTCATAGTCGTTTTCGTTTTCGGAGATGAATCAGCCCCGACCATCCTGGGTGCCGTAGCTGCCTTTGCAGGAATTATCATCTTCGCTTCAGCAGTAGACTACCTGAAGCCCGTCGTTAAAAAACCTCTCAAGTTTACTGCCCGTGCAAAACGACTGCTTGCCGGGTCCCTCTTCGTTATGACTGCTGCCGCGATGGCGTCACTTCTTGCCGTGGAAAAAACCGGCGGTGACATGGTTCCAGCACTACTCCTGGGAGTAGCGGCAACGATTGAATTCGTCGTCCCTTTTGCGGTGCTGCTTGGCGGAATCCTTACACTTCCGATTGAAAAGGGCATCCAGAGCGGGTATAAACGGAAGGCGCGTAAAAAGCTGGATGCAATGCCCCACCTGCAAGTTATCGCCATCACCGGTTCGTATGGTAAGACGAGTGTCAAGTTTGCGATCGCCGAGATTCTCAAACAACGATTCAATGTGTTGGCCACGCCGGGCTCCTTCAATACGCCCATGGGTATCTGCCTCGTAATTAATCGCGACCTGAAGCCCGAGCATCAGGTGTTGATCCTTGAAATGGGCGCCCGGTACGTCGGCGATATTCAGGAACTTTGCGATATTGCCACCCCAAATGTCGGCGTCGTAACGAATGTCGGAATTGCCCATCTCGACACCTTTGGAAACCAGAAAACAATTGCCAGGGAAAAGGGAACGCTCGTAGAAAATGTCCCGGCCGAGGGCCTGGTCGTTCTAAACGTCGACGACCCACTTGTCCGCGAAATGAAGTCACGAACCACGGCTTCAGTCGCCTTTGCCGGACTCGATTCTGCCGAGTCTGAACTACGCGTTTCAGAGATCGAGTACGGAAGCAGCGGTTCATCATTTCTGCTTTCCAATGACGAAGGCGAAACGGCTCCGGTCCAAACACCGGTCGTCGGCAAGCATAACATTCACAACATTCTTGTTGCAGCTACCGTCGGGGTACACTTCGGATTACGTCTGCGCCAGGTCGCTCATGCCGCAAGCAGAATACAGCCGGTCGAGCATCGCCTGCAAGTCAAGCAAAGCGGTGATATTACTATCATTGACGATGCGTTCAACTCCAATCCGGTTGGAGCTCGAAACGCAGTTGATATTCTGGGACAATTCCCCGGAAACAGAAGAATAATTGTCACACCTGGCATGATAGAACTTGGCGACAGGCACTATGATGAGAATCATGCGCTTGGTGAAGCCATTGCTTCCAACGTCGACGTGGCCATTCTGATAGGCAGGAATCAGACAAAACCAATTCAGGACGGGTTGAACAAACACAGCTTCCCAAAGGAACAGCTGCATGTTTTTAATTCTCTCCGCGAGGCTCAGGATTTCCTCTCCTCGTTCAAACAGGCCGGTGACGTGATCCTCTACGAGAACGATCTTCCTGATCAATTCGACGAAGCAGCATGAAGAATGTAGATGACGCTTCGGACGTCGCCGTACAACTACCCGATCTCACTATTGAGGCAGCCCTTATCGACTCAGGCTATCAATGGGTCGCGGGTGCCGATGAGGCTGGCCGAGGCTGCCTTGCAGGTCCCGTAGTTGCAGCTGCCGTTATCCTGGATGCAAACGTCGACCTTGCCACGGTCCGCGATAGTAAAGTCGTTCCGGAAGATGAACGGGATGAACTGGCAAGCATCATAAAACAAAGGGCTGCAGCATGGGCAGTGGCATTTTGCTCGCCCGGAGAAATCGATTCTCTGAATATTTTGTGGGCCTCGATGAAGGCGATGTCCAGAGCTGTTGCAGAGCTCGCAATAAGACCTTCATATGTTCTTGCTGACGGAAATCATGTATCTCCTGATGAGATGATTCCATGGGAGCCTGTCATCAAGGGTGATAACAGAAGTCTTTCAATTGCGGCTGCCTCAATCCTCGCCAAAGTCGAACGCGATCGAATCATGCGCGAACATTCCGTCACCTATCCTGATTACGGTTGGGACACGAACTTCGGCTACCCTACTCAACATCATTACGATGCGCTGGCCAGGCACGGAGCAACTCCCCTGCACCGCCGCAGTTTTCGTCTGTTTGACACACAGTACGATCTGTTCACTACGAAACCAGTCCCCCCTGCTCACGAGGATTAGAGGGCAATCTCGTTTTCGAGCCTGTCGACGATCTGATCAGGAGTTAACCCGTCGGTGACAATACGGACATGCATTGATTCATAGAACTCTTTGCGTTCAGCCAGTTTCGTCGACACGTATTCCGTAAGACTCTGACGACCAAACAACAACGGTCGATCAGCTGAACTTGACAACCTTCGCGTCAGTTCGGCTTCATCGACAACCAGGTAAACGCCGACACCATGATGCTGGACGAAGTAGACTGCATTGCTGGATGCAATGGTTCCTCCTCCCGTGGCGATGACAACGCGCGAGCGTGCAGCGGTTGAGGTCAACGCATGCTTCTCTATCTCTCGAAACCCTGCTTCACCATGGGATTGAAAAATATCAGGTATCGATCGACCGGTTACAGTCTCAATGTTCTGATCGAGATCAAGAAAGTCATAGCCGAATCTTTGGGCAAGCATTGCTCCGATCGTAGATTTGCCTGACCCCATGAATCCAGTAAGGTATATGCGACTCTTATCCATATAACGGATCGAGGAATTTCTAACAGTCTGTGGCAAGATACGCTCTAATAATTGAATACGACGGTACCGGCTTTGAAGGCTGGCAATCTCAGCCGGGTGGCAATACGGTGCAGGATACGGTCGCGACAGCCCTTACAACCTGTCTGAGAGAACCGGCCTCTATAACAGGCTCCGGAAGGACAGATGCCGGGGTACACGCCACGCATCAGGTTGCTCATTTTGATTCATCCGTCGAACTGGATTGTGTCAAGACGTTCAGAAGTATGAATGGACTCCTTCCCGATACGATCTGTGTGCGTTCAGTAAGCAAGGTGTCTGAAAACTTTCACGCTCGCTACGACGCGATCAAACGCACGTATCGATACCGCATCACAATGATTCCGACCGCACTCGACCGGAACTATCGGCTATGGGTACGCAGGAAGATTTCAATCGACGCCATGAACGAGGCGGCAAGTCAGCTTCTTGGTGTTTTCGACTTCAGCGCTTTCTGCAAAGTTCAATCCGAAACTGTCAATCGGATCTGCAACATAGATTCTGCTGTATGGGTTTTTGAAGGCGATGGGTGCTGGTATTTCGAGATTTCCGGGGATCGCTTCTTGCATGGCATGGTCAGGGCCATAGTAGGTACATTGTTCGAAGTAGGTACCGGCAAGCGCGAGATATCCTCAATATCCTCGATTCTGGACTCTGGAGATCGGAGGCTGGCAGGACCGGCGGCTCCGGCTCGAGGACTGACGTTATTCCGGGTACTGTATCCGGACGGCAGTTTGCCCTACTCCGGGTGAATCTTGCATGGTCCCGTCGACGTTCTACCGTGTCCAACAAGGAAACGTGTACGTATGGTTTTGTCTCGCTTTATAAAGATCAGTGCTCTTGTGTGCATAATCGGGTTGTCTGGTTGTGACCGACCATTCACAGACCCTGCAACGCCTGACATTGATATCTTGAGTCCGGATTTCTCGTCGATCATCGTCAATGATCTGGTCACGATTTCAATATCCGCAGCCGGGTTTCGAGCCATTGCCAGTGCCACTGTGAACGGGGAGCCGATGACGCTTGACCCATCGAATGGGAACTGGAGCATTGACTGGAATCTTGTTCAGGGTGTCAACAGATTTGATATCCAGGTCACTGATGTTGACGGTGGCGTCACCGACACAACCGAGTATGCAACTCGCATGTCGTATGTAGTCACGCCGCGCCTGAACTCAATGAAGGTCGCGACAGGAGGACACGCCACGACTACGACGTTCAACGGGGCGCTGTTGGTGACCGGTGGTACGGAAGTGGCGGGCGGTACGGCAATTAATCGCGTTGAGATCCTGCCAGCTGGATCTACTGTTTTCCAGACGGCTTCCGGAACGCTGGTAAATGCACGATCCGGGCACACTTCGACACTGTTGCCGGACGGGCGGATTCTGATCGCGGGAGGATCCAGAACTGATGATATAACGTCGGTTGGTGATCTTGTCGAAGAGCCGGAGATTTTCAACCCGGATGATCAGTCATTCGAGCCAATGTTTGTTTCGGGCGATCCGATCCGCCGAAGCTTTCATACTGCAAGTACACGGCTCGTCAATGGAAGTATCATCCTCGATCTCTACGGAGGTGTCGGCGATGTACAGTACTCTCCTGAATCAAGACTTGGAATACGGTCTGATCTGAGAAGCTTCCAGGTCCTCGGTGATTCACTGATAGCTCTCAGTCCGGCAGTTGGTCCGAATCTCCCCGAGGCGATCTCTGGCCATACACAGACGCCGCTTCAAAGCAATGCGTTCTTCTTTCCCGGTGAATACCTCATCTCCGGCAGCTGGTTCATATCGGGAGCCCGCGCGGACGTCGGTTTCAAGGTGAACTTCGGGGGACAAACAGGAATCGTGACAGAAGAAACGGCGGTTCTATCAACTCCCAGGACCCGTCATGCGGCGGAACGGCTCGGAAACGACACGGTGATATTCTGGGGAGGGCGACAAGAAAGCAGGAATTCTGCACTGAATGACGCAGAATTGTATGTACCTCAAGCAAATCGGTTTATCTTGCTACCATTCGACAGCACTTTGCCGCCCGTGAAACGGTACGGTCATACGGCAACTCTGCTTTTTCCAGGTCGAATGATTGTTGTAGGTGGATACTCGAACACCGGAGTCGCCATCCCGCACGTAGAGATTTTCGACTATCAGCAATAGATAATCACTCACGTTCTTCCTTGTATGATGGATGTTCAGGCGCTGCTTCGCATCTTAATTACAGCTATTGCCATTCTCATTGGAATTATTCTCCTTAGCCTTGTGTTAAAGGTTGCAGGAGTGCTGCTTGGGATTGCAATTAAGCTGCTTCTGGTCCTGCTCGTATTTGCAATCGCAATTCGGTTCTTCAGCATTCTTGCCGGTAAACGATAATACCATAGTATTGTAACCCTACATTACTGAACATTCGTCTATCAGGGTCACGCAGACCGAACTCTCATGAATCAGGTTTATTCCGAATTACTGCCGTCAATTACTTCCGAATCTAATCTGCTCAAGAAAGTCGTTGTGCACACGCCGGGTAGTGAGATGGGACTCGTAAGCCCGGCAAATCGCGAGGACTTGCTGTTCGAGGATATCCTTTTTCTTGAGAAGGCACAGGAAGAGCATCGGCTCATGTGTTCGATTTTTGAAAAGATCATCGGTGGAAAGGATGGAGTCGTCCAACTGTCTGACCTTCTAAGTCACGCACTTTCAATTGATGACGCGCGAATAGAATTTATTGACGCGCTGTGTTCTGGCGACCGCGGAGGAAGTGTATCCGCATTCCGCGACGAACTCGGCGATTTCAGTCCCGCAGAACTGCAGAAATTCGCGATGACCGGGAAGTCGGACCTCCCGATAGAATTGAGTCCCCTGCCGAACCTTATGTTTACCCGCGACCTCGCGGCGACCGTCGGCGACCATATAGTTCTTGCTCGCCCGGCCACCGCCGCGCGCTGGCGCGAAGCTATTATCATGAGCACTGCCCTCAGATATCATCCCGACCTTGCGGATAAACCGGAGCGGTTTATTCAACTGCCAGAAGGTGTCACGTTTGAAGGTGGTGATCTTCTTGTTGTGAATGACAAAATCGTGATGATTGGTAATTCCCAACGCACGTCATTTGGAGGTATCGTCAACACGGCCCAGCAACTGCTGGCGCGAACATCGATCGAGCACGTTATTCTTGTGAGCATTCCGAAGAAGCGGTCCTATATGCATCTGGATACGGTCCTGACTTTTTCATCGCCCCACGAGTGTGTGGTATTTCCTCCGTTGTTCGATTCGGGAATCCAGGGAACAGTAGTCGGTTTCTCATCACTCGGCAACGGAGATCTTAAAGCCTCGCTCTTTGGTAATATTCTTGAAGCTCTCCAGGAACTCTATCATCGCGATATAGAGTTTATTCCGTGCGGCGGTAACAATCCGCTTGATCAGCAGCGAGAGCAGTGGACGGATGGATCGAACTTTTTTGCGGTTTCCCCGGGTGTGGTTGTTGGCTATGAGCGTAACGAAAAAACCTTCGATGTAATGAGTCAACGCGGATATCGTGTCGTTTCTGCCGACGGCTTTCTTTCCTTTTACGGACAAAGCAATTTTAGTAGTGGTGACAAAATTGCAATCAAATTGGAGGGTAACGAGCTCTCCCGTGGTCGCGGCGGGCCACGCTGTATGACGATGCCGATCGCGCGAACGCTTAGCTAGTTTTGAGGATGAAGGATTTAGTTGAAAAGGACCGTAACTGGATGAAACGTGCGCTTCGTGAAGCAGAACGCGCACTGGATCAGGGAGAGGTGCCGGTCGGAGCAGTCATCGTGTTTCAGGATACCATCGTGGGCCGGGGTCACAATATGGTCGAAACGCTGAACGATGCCACGGCGCATGCAGAGATTCTTGCGATCACGGCAGCATCAGATACGCTGAAGTCCAAGGTGCTTGCAGATTGCACCCTTTACGTTACGCTCGAACCATGTCCCATGTGCGCTGGAGCGATTGTTCTTGCGAGGCTGAAACGGCTTGTCTTTGGCGCTTTTGACGAAAAGGCAGGAAGCGCGTCGACGCTGTACAACATCCCGCAGGACAAGCGCCTGAACCATTCCGTCGAAATAGTGAGCGGCATCGAGGAAGAGGCGTGTGGTGATCTGCTTCGATCATTTTTTATGGCGCGGAGAAGCGTTAATTAGGTCGGGCCATAGTCCTGATTGAGGCCCACGGCCGGTCGTACTTTTTCTAGAAGATCATCTAGCAAGTGTCCTAGAGATTTATCTAGACTTTCTCTAGCACTTGTCCATTGGCGCAGTTCGCACTTTCCGTCGTAACTTGAAACTGAGGGGAGGAGGGGCTTTGCCCCGTCTGTTTTCAGCCAGTATTCCCGCGCATTACTTCCCTACTTCAAAACTAACTTCCGCGGCCACCTGGCATTTACCTAGAGTGCGTCAAGGATCTGCGATGCAAGTGGGTGGTCCGGTTTCGCTGCAATCGCACGCTCGGCAAATTGACGACTGCTCTCAATGTCTCCAGTCTGAAAGTAGGCGAGACTCAAGTTTGCCAGTGCATCCGCAAAACTGCTGTCAATCCCCACCGCCTTGTTTAGAACGTCGATCGCGCTGCGCTGTCGACCAGTATTCAAGTAGAACGCTCCGAGATTACCCAGAGCGACGGCATTGGACTCATCAACTGAAACCGCGCGAACGAAATACTCCTCGGCTTCCTCCTGCCTCCCCGCACCGGCGTGAAGAAAACCCAGATTACCGAGGGCTTCCTGATTGTCTGGATCCAAGCGCAGCGACTTTGTCAGATTTTTTTCCGCACGATCCATGTCACCAGCTTGCAGATACGCAGTCCCGAGATTAAACAGCGCTGTTGCATTTGACGGCTGCTCGCGACTTGCGTCTTCAAATTCATCAATAGCCTTGTCAACGTCTCCGTATGCCAACAGAAAGCGACCGTAGTTCAATCTCATGTCAACTCTCAGCGGTTGTATGGTTAACCCCCGGACATACAACCTTTGAATCGCGTTTTTATCTCTGCCGTCAGTTTCATACGCCTGGGCGAGTGCGTTGAGTTTTTCCGGATCGTCAGGATCCCGTCGCACTACGGACTCGAGCCACGGTATTGCACGTTCAACATCTCCGAGATAAAGATGCCCGAGTCCAACCAGAAACTCTGCTTCCACAAATGAGGCTCCCGGCTGTACAACGTCCTCGATAGCACCTACGCCGGCAGAGATCGATTCTTCGTCTGCTTGCTGGCGGCCGAAAGTAATGAGTGCCATGCCGCGATAGATCTCACCCTCTTCCGAACCGGAATCTCGCTCAAACAAGGGTGCCATAGAAACATCGCGACTCGTCATAGCGGCGGGGCTTGCTGATGCCTTGTCACCCTCATCGATGACTCTGATAAAGTGGTCGGTAAATGACGAATGAGGCACATCGCTGGCCTCCTCCTTCGGCATATGACACGAAATGCAATTCGATGCGTCCGCGTGAGACGATTTGAGATCTGCAGTAACTACTTCCTGAAGCCGGCTAACGCTGTGACACGATTTACAGGTGTCGGTAAAATACTCGGGCCCCTTTGTCCGGAATCCTTCATGTGGATTGTGACACGTGGTGCATTCCATTGGTCTTGGCGCGTCCAGAGTCTGTATATAGCACTCGCTCTGTTGCATTCTGTCCGCATGTGAGATCACCTTGATACCCTCGTCCTCCAATTCCCGGGAGATAAACATTGCCCTGTGATCAGACAGCAGCTGAGAGGGTTGGAAGTCGAACGCAGAACGCCCGGACCTAAGAATGTCGATACTGCCGTTTAGATGACACTGCTGACAAACATCAAGCCGTCTGTCAAGCTGCAAGTGCGCGGGGTTAACAATCGTCGTGTCAATATTCGTCGTCGCGTCAGGATCCGACAGGCGTTCATCGACATGGAGTCGACCCGGGCCATGACATCTTTCGCACGTAATACCATTCGGTACTGAATTGAATTTGCCTTCCAGATACGGTAGGTCGGCAGGATACCCGTTGTGGCAGGCCATGCACCGATCCGGAATCAATCTGTCAAATCGAATATTAGACACATCGTATCCGGGGCTGAAATCCCACCGGTTCCGCTGTGTGTACCACGTCAGCGGCATCTCGTAAAGCCATCCGTTGTCATCGGTGAGATATGTTTGAGCGGCTCCGCCAGACCCTACGACGTAGTCCATCTTCCGGATCATTGAGTGCACTACGTCGCCACTCGAGTCAAGCCTGTACTCTTCCTGATAGTAACCCGAGTCAGTTCGAACTGGTCGATAGTATAGATCTGTTTCTTCGTGATAGAGTGCATCGATTCCAAACGTCTCGTTTCGGTCCGTCTCATCGACGGCGTAGTACGAGTGAGCCATGCCATGCTCCTGAAAGCCTGCATACTCCTGTTCGTGGCACGATGAACACGCAGCATCGCCGGTGTAGGCTATCCCCGGCCGTTCCACGTTCGCGAATGCAATTGTCGACCCTGATTCTTCATCTGTAACTGCCGGCGTGGGGCGTTTACAGGCTACTGCTACCAGCAGGCAACAGCATAATGATATGTATAGATTCTTCTGCACAGTGTCTGCGACTCTAGACTAGCGAAACTGACAGGCAGCAAATCGTTCCCATTCCGGTAAAAAGAAAAGGGCAGGTTCTTTCGAACCTGCCCTTTGCAATACTACTAGCAATTTAGCTCTAGAGAACTACGTTGACAGTGACCATCTGGACATTGTCAAAGAAGTCTGTCGAACGGTAGGCGTAGTCTACAATCAGTGTGTTGCCACCAAGATCCAGGTTCAGACCTGCACCAAAGTTAGCGCCGTTGTAGAACGTCAAGTCCATGTCTTCCTCATACTGAAATCCGCCTCTTACGAAGAGAATATTTCGGAAGCCCAACTCGAGACCACCAGAGAACTGATCCTGGCTGAACGAATTTGAGCGGAAGTTACCAAGTACGGTAACCACTGCACCAGATCCGAGCTGACGAGTGTAAGCTGTTCCAAAGTTCAGAAGAGAAGGCATTTCGTATGCCGCACCTTCGATGACTACAGCCTGTGGCTGCGCATCAGGGTTCTGGCCCGGAAGCTGAGCAAACTGAACAAGACCAGTTCCGGAGAACTGACGGTCAGGTCCAAAGTTTTTCAGACTTACGCCGAAACGCAATCCGGATTCACCAACGAGGTATGTCATACCGGCGTCAAAAGCGACACCACTAGAACTTACATCGTCGATTCTTTCGTTAACAACCTTTGCTGTAAAACCAGCTGCGATACGATCAGTAAAGTTTCGTGCGTACGAAGCTCCTACTGTTACGTATGAAGCGGTCCAGGTAACATTGGATACTTCAGGGTTCAGTTCCGTTTGGAGCGGAATGTCACCGAAGTCCCAGGAGCTAACTGTAAGCGCAAGGTTATTATTGCCAAGGCGCTGAGCGATACCGAAGTAGTTAACTCCGATGTCTGCTACATACTCCATGCGGCTAAACATGGCGTTAGTGCCGTTGTTGAGGGACAGAGCGGCCGGGTTCGAGGCTAGTGCCTCGAGGCCAGTCATACCCATCAGGCCACTTGTGGCAGCCTGTCCAAGCGCCGTCGACCGGGCGGTCAGAGGAATCAGAAGCTGCTCCGATCCGGCCGTACCACGACGCTTTTTGTCACCGGCCTGAACATCTGCAGTAGTAAGCAGCATCAGGCAAGCAACCATTAAGTAGAGAATTCCTGTATTAGATCTCATGGTCAATGACCTCACAGTTTCAAATTTGTCCTTTCTAACGATCATGTTGGTAGTGTGAGTGTGACCGGCCGCGGCTTGCGCCGCGACCGGCTTTCCCACTTAAATCAGGTCAAGCTGAATTCGCTTCTTGATGAATCCAAACTTGATGACTTTCTCACCAACTCCAGGAACCTCAACATGAATCAGATACATGCCACTGGCAAGCGGCAGACCTTCTTGTGTTGTCAGATCCCATTCGAGCGTTGCGGAAGAACTGTTCTTCTCAATCGTCCGGACAAGCGTGCCGGCCAGTGAGAACACACGAATCGTCGCCGTCTGAGGAAGGTTCGTGAATCGTGCTTTGTCCGATGTAAGGTCAACTTCATACGCTGAAGCACCTTTGTACGGGTTAGGTACGATACCAATCTTGTCAAGCGAAGCGGTTGCTGTGCTATCGCTAGCGGTAACGGGAGCAAACGCACCTGAGCTAATAGTGAACACGTCACCGTCAGCAAGAGGCTTGGTTGTCTCAGCGCGCAAGATTGAACCTGCCTCAGGCATGTCCTGATCAAGGACATTGGCCTGGTAGTCCGCCTTGTCAGTAGCAGCAGAAATTGCACCACCGTTCCAGTTGACTACAACCGTTCGAGCCAGCGTTTCCCTACCGTGGGTGAAAGCGGATACACCACCGAGCAGATCCGACTGCCAGCGATTATATCCGTCTTCCCCTGGAGAGAAGTCGTTGGCGTCACATGCGGCGTTGCACGGATCATACCAGTAGAACCAATCAGATTCGGGATCATTGTCCGATCCAGAGACCGACGAGTCGAAGAACTGCAGATCAAAGCCGTCTCCTTCCCAGTCAATGACGGCCGGAATAGCCCGGTAGTCATCGCTCGGATCTTCAGGAGTAGCAATACCCGTGTTCCACAACTCAAATGGTACAAGCTGCGGACGACTATCACCGAAGATGCCGAAACGGTCATAACCGTAACAACCGTTTGCCGGAGTCGCGAACGGATCTCCTGCATCGGTGGCCGTACGCCACGCGTCGTAGCATTCAGCGGTGAAACGAATCTCCCAGTCCCACGGAACTACGACACCAAAGCCGTTACGAACCGACCTCGGAATGAAGACGTCATTATAGTTAGCGCCTGTTCCGACATCACCAGTGGCCCAGAACCAGATGCCGTCGCCGACTTGCTGATTTGAACCAGGACGCTCCGGTACCGGGAAGCCCTGAAAATCAGCAGCGCCGCCTGTTGTACCACGAGGACCTGCACCGTCAGTTATCGGTCCGGCTCCGTTGGCAATCATCAGGAATGAGTTGAAGTCCGCTGGTGCAGTATCCACTCCAAACGAAAGACCATCTTTAGTGAGGAGGTCTGATCCAAACGGCGGGAATTTGCCCGTCGAATTGTAAAAGTCCTCTCCATTGATAATGACTTCGCCCGTCGTTGCGTTTATGAGGTTGTACGTCAGGACATCCACTGTAGTCGTATCCGAATCGGGAACTGCCACATTGTACGTGCTGACATTGTAGTCGTCGCCTGTAATCTTGGCCGGATCAGCGACATTGGCGAGAACACCAAAGCTGTCACCGGTACCCTGACTACGAACACTGTTAACTACGTCACCAGCTGATGATAGCGAAGCTGTACCGCCACGTCGGGCGTCAAACTTCGTAGGCTGCAGCGCAGGAAGCCGTACAATCGGACTCGCATAGATTTTCGGAAGCGAGTTCGGGTTGTAGGCGTATGCCTGAACTCCGAGGTAGTAATCCTGATAGTTAGTCAGGTTTTCCAGAGCAAGGAAGTTCTTGACACCTGAATCCGAACCGTTGGCTACTACCTGCGTGACAACAGCACCTGACGCGAGGTCAAGGGCATCATCCACAACCGTAGTAACCTGGTTTTGAACATCGAATGTCGCGATAACACGTCCAACCTGATCAAACGGTGAATCATACTGATACACGCGGTAGCCTTCGAACGTATACGTCGTGTTTCCATCTGGTGGATTTTGATCTACCAGAAATGCACTCGGTGCATCGTATCCGTTGAGGAAGTTGTTCGATGTCGGGCTGTTGCCCCAATCCAGCAGGATTGTCTTGTCGAAAACCTCAGTGGTAACAACCGGAGCATCCGGTGCGCGAGGAATGTTGAAGTTACTGTTGAAGGCGCCCTGTGCCAGGACGTCATCGAACTTCAACTGCGCAAAGGAAGCAAGCCTGTTCACCGACTGTGACCAAACGATACCATAAACAATGTCCTGAACATCGCCAGGGTTCATCGTGAATGGACCGGTTGACAGAAGGAATCGACGGTCAGCAGGGGTGTTTCTTGATCCTGCATTGTCTGTATTCTCTTCACTCCAGAATTCCTTCTTGGAGGCATCTCCCGGGAACATGAAGTTTGTACTCTGGCTTCCGCCGTAACCGGTACCGCCAAACGTCATCGGAGTGTTATCTCTCCAGATGCCGCGAAGGTAGTTGTACGGGTCATCAGAGTTTCCAGTCGGGTTACCCTGTACGGATGAGTCGTTGTTATAGTAAACGAACTTCTGCATCCCGATGCGTCTCTGACCAGGATACTCGGTTCCGTCTGGATCGGTCCAGACAGCACCGGCTGTCGTGTCCGGTACAAGCGGTCCTGAGAAGAAGTCATAGGCAAGAGCCGGCGGGTTAGTGCCGTATCCGTCAAAGCCCTGATCATTGTCCTGACCGTTGTAGACGATACCCAGACCAAGAGTCGTGTCACTTCCAACGAAGTCATCAGCTGCGTTACCGAGGTCAGGGTCACTCCAGATACCGAAATAAGTATCGATGAGTGGCTCATCTCCTTTGTGAATCAGCTTGTACTTGTAGAATGTTGTGTTGTTAAGTGCATCAGCCGTGTTGAAAGCGAATGCGGTAACCTGCACTTCGAGACCGATCGGTTCGGTTGCAGACCATTCCTTAACACTTCCAACATCGTTCATGACCCACCATGCGGTCTGCTCACCAATCAACTCCGGACGGTCACCGCCAGCGAGGTTGTAGTTGTCAGCAACGCCGTCTCCATCAACAACAGGAGCACCAAGTTCAACTGGCCAATCCTGAAGGTCAGCGGTGGCTACTCCGGTTTCGTTGTAAGCATTCAGGTCAGTCCTTGTGACTTTGTAAATACGGTCGAAGACGGAGCAATCAGCTGGCGGATTGCCGTTTGTGTCAAGTGGGCCGGGCCAGTATTCAAACGGACCATACGCTGTACCAGCGAATCGAAGGTCTCCATCTGAGTCAAGGCCGCCAATCCAGATGCCTGAAGCGAAGATCGAGTTAGCTTCGCCGTTCTTTGGCACTGTGTAAACGTTTCCAGAACCCTTCCAGAACAACGCACCGTTGTTATAGAGGCGAGCTCTGATGTTATTGCCGTCCAAGTCTTTCGCCGCTGAACCAAGGTTACAGTTACCTACGTCAGGACGCGACTTAAACGACCTCAAATTTTCAATATTGCTGGACTTGTTCTTGTTCTTGTCCTTGTCTTTATCGACATCCGCAAAAGCAGCTGTCGAGCCGACGAACGCAATTAGAACAAGCCACAAGCTCAACTTGTTAACCATTTGCATGGGTTTATATCTCCAGTTTGTGCTTAGCATTTCGAATGAAGTGAGGGTCGGCCGGCCCCGCATCGCTGCAGGGCCAGCCGTCTCAATCACGTCCTAAAAATTCAAGCGGAAACCAACTCGGGTCTGGCGAGGAATTCCGTAGTTAAACGGAGATCGCGCCTGGAATCCATAATGATCCACAAAACCCTGTGCTCTCGCTTCACCACCAGTCGATCGAATGGCATTAACCTGTTCGATACCAAGTGGAGAATCCAGGTAACCGTCATCATCAGGGAGACCTGTCTGTGAGAACACATTCTGCACGTTATCTGCATCAAGCAGATTCTGTACCCAGACGAACAGCGTCAGGTCTGCGTTACCCAGAGCGAAGCGTCTGTCTACACGAAGGTTGATCAGTGCCGATGCTGGCATGTTCTCTTCGTTTAGACCGCCTTTCAGGAATCCATTGAATGATGTGTACAGCGGGCTACTATCGTCCCTACGTGTGTAAGGAAGACCTGTACCGACCGTACCAACCACGTTTACACCAAAGTTCTCGAGCGGATGAGCACTTCCAATCTGTGGCCCTTCTCCTTTGCCAAGACGATAGTCGATGGTAGCGTTAAACTTATGACGCTGATCGAAATCGAGTGGGCTGATGAAGTTCGGGTAGAAAGGATTCGTTTCCTGTCGCCAGATAATCTGAGCAACAGAAGCTGCATCCGCGCCAGTTCCCTTGGCGAATGAAAGCGTGTAGTTCGCGTTGAACTGGACACCTGCCGTACGGCGCATGTCATATTCAAACTCTACACCTTTCACAGTACCAAAGTCGACATTTTCGTAGCTCTGGTAGTTGCTTGGGAAAGCGTTCTGGATAATTCGGCGCTGGATTTTGTTTTCAATCTGACGATAGAAACCAGAAATCTGAACGGCCGAACGAAGTCCGAGACGCTGACGGAATCCAAGCTCATACTGAGCTGTCTTCTCAGGCTCGAGAGCAGGGTTGTTGAGTCGCTTGGAGCGCTCGGTAGCCTGCACATACTGTTGAATCGTATCGAACACATTCTCGGAAGGTCGCTGTGTCACTACGTCATAAGAAGCGTAGAACAAAGCCTGGTCCGTTACCGGGAACGTTACTCCAATACGAGGCTGAACTGTAACCTGCGGTTCGTAGTCGGTGAAGACTTCGTCGGTAAGGTTACGGATTTCATTGCCTGCAGAATCAGTGCGCAGTTGGGGCGATGCGTTGTTTCTAACAGACTCAGGATCCGTTTCCTGCCCGTTTGGATCGTAGAACCGACCTTCGAGGTCGCGGAATCCAGTAATACCGCCTGATGCTTCGTCGTAGTAGACTGCGAAGTCATCACCAATATTACTCGGTGCCCCTGAAATCTCACCAGCACGCTGGATCGGAAGCAGGGAGTAGCGATCTCGAAGAACCTGGGTGTTATTGTCAAATACGTCAACACGAACACCAAGCTGGAGCACGACATCGCGGTATTCGATCTTGTCGGCGATATAACCGGCATAATAGATCGGGCGATAAGGCTCGATATTGAAGTTCGTTGAACCAGTAAACCCGGAGAGGCTCTGATCATCTACTTCATTCAGGCCGAGATAGTCGTAGCCATAGTAGAAGATGTCTGAGTCAACCTGATTAAACTGGAGTCCAGTTGAATCGGTTTCGCTCGCTGGGAATTTGTAACCAGTGACGTTGCTGAAGTTGGCAAGTCCGTACGGATCGCCATGACTAAAGAAACGATTGGTCCGCTGCTGGTATTCTCCACCAAACTCGAGCTGATGCAGTCCAACCTGTGTAGTTGCATTCGCACGGAATCCAAACTGGCGGTTATGGAACTGCGAGAACCCGAATCCTCTTGCGCCTACAGGCGAGAAAGTATTCTGGATATCTGCTGTGTTCGGAAGGTTACCATCTGCGTAGATCTGAACGTACGTGTCCGCAGCGGCGTCGTACTCGTAGTAACGACCTGCGGTAGCGTTGTTCGAATTCGACAGGACTCCATACTGCAAAATATCAGTAGGATCTGCAGAGAACCCGTTAGCAAAGTTTGCACCCTGGTAATCGGAGAAATCGACAGTCAACTGATAGAACGTTGCATTTGACAGATAATGCGTCCACGCACCCGACATGCGATAGGTATCTCTTTCGAATTTACCCATGCGATCCTGTGCATATAGCGATCTGGCATAGCTGAACGAGTCTCCATCAGACGTTTCGAATCCACCACCCAGGCGAATACGAATCGCGTCTACAGGGCTGAACGTCAAATTACCATTCAACGTGAACGCCTGTGAACTGTTGTTCGGCCGTGCATTCTGACGCGTGAAATCTTCGCCGTTGAATGTCAACGGTGCTGCAATCGGATTCGGATGAATACCATCCGTCAGATGCCATCCTTCAGGGACGTTGATCAACGCAACAGCATCGGCGGACGGAGCAGCAAGCTCTCCGGTCTCGTCGATGAAGTCAGGATTGTTGATCAAGCTGCCCGGGAATGGGACGTAGTCGATCTCGCCCGTCTCGTCATTAGTGATAGACACAACCTGGGGGTTGGCCTGAATCAAGTCATACAACTCGTCACTAATCTGAGGGAAGCCGATAGCACGTGGCCCCGAATCTCCGCGATCGTCGAACTCCCCGGAAAGGAAGAATGACGCCCGATCCTGAACAATAGGTCCACCTACTGTTGCAGAGAACGTATTGTATCCGTAGTCATCGAGTACTTCCGAAGTAATGGCTTCGACGGAACCAAAGAATTCCTGTCCACCTGACTTGGTAGTAATGTT
>JABDKO010000003.1 GCA_013002165.1 Rhodothermales bacterium
GTGTCACACTGAATGCCGAGAGGCTCGCCATAATTGTTGCAATGATGCCGGCCCATCGACCCCACGCTCCAAAAAGAATATCCGAAACGTAGATAAAGGGCGTACTTGTCTGTGCCAGTTCCTCGTAGTTGACTACCCCCATCATCACCCATAGCACCAAAACGTAGATGACCACACCAATGCCGAGCGTGATGAGAATCGCACGTGGTATGGTCCTGGCCGGGTCAATGATTTCCTCGGCAGCCACCGTGATGAGATCGAAGCCCACATATGATATGTAGATCAGCCCCATCGTAGGAATCAGAGGGCCCAGGCCCATCGGCGCAAAGGGCTCAAGGTTGGCCGGCTCCACGTAGAGGGCACCCAACACGCCCACGCCCACCAGTATGAGCAACTCCACGATGTTCATCGCGGTAATTACACGGAGCGCCTCCACTTGCCCGCGCAGGTTGGTAACTGTGAAAAAAGCAGTCGTTACAAGCGCAATGAGAAACACGCTGCCCCCCGGCCAGAAGTAATGCTGCACGGTGAGTGCGAAGATGACCACATAGAGTGCACATGCGAGCGTATTGCCGATCCAGAAAAACCAGCCGGTAAGGAAGGCGACGGGTCGAGGCAGCGTGCGGCTCGCGAAGGAGTATCCACCGCCGGCGACAGGGATGGCTGCACCCAATTCGCCATAGTTGAGCGCTGTGAAGAGCGTGAGTACGCCCATTGCCAGGTAGGCTAGAATACCGAGTGGCCCGATGGAGCCTGCCACCACGCTGGGCAACGCAAAGACGCCCGGCCCCATCATGGCGCCGATGCCTATCATCACGGCCATGAACAGGCCGATGTTGCGTCTAAACCCTGGTTGTTCCCCCATCTGCTATGTTCAATTTCTTTTGTTTGTCCTTTCGGAGCGCCTACTCAGGATTGTACGACAGGCGTCCAATCAAGGGCTGTACCGACGCCTTCTACGCAGCGCGGTGAAAGCACCAGTCCGACCCGGGCAATTATACAGTCTTATCGATTCGTAGAGTACAACTAGTTGTCCACGTTTCTTGTTTAACCATCAACATCTTGATACACTAACCATCTGCGGCATTTGGACGTCGCATCAGCGCATAATATCACAATTGAGGACTTTAACATGAAAAAGTTAGGCGTCCTCGCTGCCCTAGTCAGTGTCAGTTTTCTAGCAGCGATGGGCCAGAATCAAAACTCCGTATTCCTAATGCATAACCAGAATGTTGTTGAATGGACGGATACAGCAGAGTATGATGCCATGGTTGACTCCATTGCTATACCTGTGCTCAAGTCTCTCGTCCGTGATTCCTTGATCCTTGGCTGGGGATTTACGGATCATGCATGGGGTGACGAATGGAACAAGAACTGGTGGATGATCACGACCAGCCATTCGGCGTTTCTTACAGCCTGGTCTGAGATGATCAGCCGGACCAATGCAGACTTTCCAGGATCTTTGGCGATTTTCGCTAAGCTTAACAAAAGACATAAGGATGATTTTTATGTCGTTCGTGACTGGAACTCCAGCGGTCAGCCATCGGGTGCCTTGATGGTTCAGCAAAACGTCGTCAAAGCGGGGATGATGGGAGATTGGAACAGTTTTATGAAAGAGAAATCCGCACCCATTCTTGAGGAACTCCTACAGGAAGGTGTTCTCCACGCATACGGAAATCTGAACCATGCCTGGGGAAGTGAGTGGAACGGTGGTTTTTATCTGGCAGCCCAGAATGTCGACGGTGTTCTTGCCGCATGGCGGGCCTTTACCTCCCGAATGACGGAACGCCACCCTGGTTGGTTTAGCGAAGGTGTCAAGGTGATAGACATACACAAGGACAATATTTATAGTATCAGGGTTCAGAACGAGGTAAACTAACTCCTGCAGCCGGTAGCGCGGAATGCTAATAGGAGGACAGATACAGTTGAAATAATTAAGATCAAAAAGAAGCCCGGCTAGCCCTGGTTCAATATTAGTATCAGACTGTGCTGAAAAAAGTCCGCTCCCCTCAAAAGGGGGCGGCTTTTTCATTCCCACCCACAGGTTGATGAGTACCCGCACCTCGAATCATGACACCCGGCAAGATGCGAGTGTCCACACAACGTTGACCAGCAACTCCCGTTAACTTAGTTTCGTTTTTATGACTATAGCCCCTGTCACCAGATTCGGCCAATCATGAAACGCTCGCTTTTTCTTCTTTTCATACCAGTACTGCTACTGTGCAGTCCGATAAGAACCGCGTCTGCGCAGGATGTCGATTACACGATCACTGCCGACAATACGCACAACAAGTGGAGCCGGACTATCGAGCCGATCCTTGCGGTCGACCCGGGAGCTGTTATCGAAGCGTTTCTTGTCGAGGCCTCAGGAGGCGCGGTTACCGTTGACTCCAGGGCGGAGGACATCCCGGCAATTGGCGCGTCGGATCCCTTTCACGCTCTCACGGGTCCCGTATTCGTTCGTGGAGCCGAGCCTGGTGATGTGCTGGCCGTGACTCTACATGAAATCGAGGTCCAGGACTGGGGCTGGTCTGCTATCTTTCCCGGATTCGGCTTCCTGTCGGAAGAGTACACGGAGCCGTACATGAAGATTTTCCATTTTGAACCCGGAGACACTTCCGCAGATTTCGGGAACGGAATCGAAATTCCTTTCCGACCCTTTCCCGGAGTGATGGGTGTTGCTCCTGACACCGACTCACTGCTGTCAACCATTCCTCCTCGAGCGAATGGAGGCAACATGGATGACAAGGACCTGGTCGTGGGGACAACCGTCTACTTCCCGGTATTCGTTGACGGCGCACTGTTTTCTATCGGTGATCCGCATGTCGTTCAGGGGGACGGAGAAGTCTCGGGAACGGCTATCGAAGGTTCACTTCGGACGGTCTATGAGATCAATCTTATCAAGGATGGAAGCGCCATGCCATCACCGCAGTATGAGACCGACACCCATTACTCGGTGACAGGATTTGGAGTTACAATCGATGATGCAGCGCGGATGGCAACGCGAGCCATGATCGATTACATAATGTCGGAAACGGACCTCAGTAGGGAGGAGGCTTACATTCTTGCCTCGCTCTCTGCTGATTTGAAGATTGCTGAGACTGTAGATATACCCCATATGCTCGCAACAATGAAGATCCCCAAAGACCTGTTCTAGCCGACATCGAGAGGTGGTCTGACACGAACCGGTATCTGTCACGGTCATCATATTTTGATTCGGAAGATTTACGGCGCGAACCGTTTACGTGGCGACTGCATTTACAACTATTATTCACGTCGCAGGCTACTAACTTACAGCGATGAAACTGGTCAGCACCCAACTCTCCTTCTTTTTCACCGACAAGCGGGTCCAACGCAATGTTCGCGCGCTCCTGAAGTATGTCGCGTTTGTACTTATCGTGATGTTCGCCTTCGCAGAGGTTTTCCATTTGATAATGGTACACGTGGAGGGTCAGGAGCATTCATGGATTACCGGTCTGTACTGGACACTCACCGTGATGAGTACGCTCGGTTTCGGGGATATTACATTTCAGACTGACCTCGGACGAATCTTCAGTATGGTTGTTCTGCTGTCGGGTATAGTGCTGCTTCTTATTGTGCTGCCTTTCGCATTCATACGCTTCTTTTATGCACCCTGGCTGGAGACGCAGATCCGCATGCGTGCCCCACGCGAGGTGCCGTCCAAGACAAAAGGACATGTCATTATCTGCGCCTACGACACCATCGCACCGGGCTTGATCGCACGCCTGAATCAGGATGACATACCGTACTTTGTCCTCGAACCGGATCCGCTCGTGGCTTCAAATCTCCATCTGGAAGGTGTCTCCGTAGTGACCGGCGATGTCGACAACAAGGTTACCTACGAAGCATTGCAGTTGATTAATGCTCGGATGGTTTTTGCCAACCGGGAGGACACGGTAAACACAAACATTATCCTGACGGTTCGTGCTACCGCGCCTGAAGTGCCCATAGCGGCAATTGCCGGAAAGGAAGATTCCATTGACGTACTGGAGTTAAGCGGCGCAACACATGTGCTTCCGCTCAAGAAATGGTTGGGCGAGCAGCTTGCCAGCCGTGTGAATGCGTCGCACGCACAGGCGCATGTCATCGGACGCTACAAGGATTTGCTGATAGCCGAGTTGCCCGTTCATCATACGCCGATTGTTGGAAAGACGATTCGGGAAACTCGTCTGCGTGAGATTACTGGAGTGAGCATCATCGGCGTATGGGAACGGGGGCAGCTGCACCCTGCCCGTCCGGATTCGGTGCTCACAAAAGTCAGTGTGCCCATTCTCATCGGCACCGAGGAGCAGTTTGATGAACTGGACTACCTGTTCGCAGTGTATGCCGCAAATCCGAATCCCGTGCTCGTCATCGGAGGCGGAACAGTCGGGCGAGCTGCCGCCCGTGCGCTGCAACGTAATGACATTCTTGTCAACATCGTAGAGCAAAACACATCTCTGTGTGAACGACTCGACACAGTTTGTGACAATGTGTTTCCGGGGGATGCGGCGGACTACTATCTGCTCGAGAGTGCCGGGATTATGCAGGCACCGTCGGTGCTGCTGACCACCAACGATGATGCAATGAATATCTACCTTGCTTCCTACTGCCGCCACCTGAACCCTAACCTGCGCATTGTCAGCCGGATTACCCATGGCCGTAATACCGAAGCAGTCCACAGGGCCGGTGCGGATTTCGTGCTTAGTTACGATGCACTCGGAGTAACTTCGGCCCTGTCGATTCTCCACGATCGGGAGCTTATTGTTTTCGGTGAGGGAGTCGAGCTGTTTTCGATCGAGCTTCCGGCATCACTTGAAGGTAAAGTCCTTGCTGAAACGGGTATCGGTGCGCGCACGGGCCTGAACGTGATAGCCCTGGAGCAAAATGGCACGCAGATTACGAATCCACCGGCCTCGACACACCTGCTTCCCGGCTCCGTCCTCCTGATGCTGGGCGATGCACAACAGCGCAAGGAATTCGTTGACCTGTTCTCGAAAGGCTGACGGTCGGGCGGACGCAATCAATCTTCTACACTTTTCGTTGTCGCCAGATCGACTCAGCCAGATCCATCCTGGTTACTACCCACGCGTGTTATGGCCGGAGTCCAGATGTCGCCGATTCTGATCAAAATTGCATTAAATCGTTCATAATGCATCAAATGGACCTTTAGATCTCGAGTAGTGAGACTAAATGGTAGCCTGGTATCCGGGCGCAAGCTGCGGGAAGTGTTCTGAAAATCCCTGAGGATGCGGAAATTAGACAAGAGTACACGCGCCGTGAGTTGAGTGCTTGACGAGATCGCCGATAAATCTGTCTGAAAGCAATCAATCCCAAAATCGACGCTACTCATCGGTCATGTCTGGCATGTCCCGAGTTGAGAGATATTCGAGCGTTTACTTATTACAGGTCTGAAATGAATTCATCTACGTTTATACCTCCAGAGGTTCTGGATACGGAGCGGCTCGAAGCGCTCAACCAGACTGAGCTTCTTGATACTTCTTCAGAGCGGGCGTTTGACCGATTGACTGACCTGGTGCAGAGGCTTCTGAACGCCCCGGTTGCGCTCGTTTCGCTGGTCGACAAAGATCGGCAGTTCTTCAAGAGTTCGTGCGGGTTGCCCGAACCGTGGGCCACATCGAGGCAAACACCGCTGTCCCATTCATTTTGCAAGCATGTCGTTTCATCCGGCGAGCCCCTTGTTGTCGAAAACGCGACACTGCACGAGACGGTGCGACAGAACCTTGCGATTCGTGACCTTGGAGTGGTCGCCTACGTGGGTATTCCATTGAGTACGCCGGAGGGGCATGTACTGGGTTCACTATGTGCTATCGACAGCGTGACCCGGGAATGGTCCCCAGATGACATCGATCTGATGAACGGCATAGCTGAATCTGTTATGAATGAGATAGCCGTGCGCCTTCACACCAGGCAGATCGAGGCGCAGGTACAGGAACTCCACTCGCTAAACGTGGAGCTCAATCAATATGCGTCCGAGCTTAAAGCGGCTACGGCGATGAGAGATCGTGTATTTGCAATCGTCCGGCACGATTTGCACAACCTGCTGGAATCGATTGACGTCCACTCGGCTGGACTTATTAAAGACAAGTACACACCATCGGAATCAAGCAACGATTACCCGGCCATCGACTCGGCGGCATAATCGACGAACTGTAGCAGATCGTATCCTGCCACGACACTTGCTTCCGGCTGGGCCTCCGCGATTTTCCAACGTGGCCAGCGGCCGCGTTTGGACTCATCCAATTGTGATGTGAGCAACATTGTGCTGTTTTCTTTGTCTAAATGTGCCCGGCAAGAACGGTAGTACAACCGAGTCGCGGCGCCAGAAAACATTCAGGTAGAGCCTTACGAGGGCGTAATGAAACTGATTGCCCTGATCTTCTGCATCATGATCTTCGCAATCGGTGCTGTGTGTATAGTCGCACCCATCCGGATCGTGAACCTGATGAATCGTCACTCGGCACGCCTGCACTACTATGCTGCCGGCTTCAGGATATTGTTCGGTGCGGTACTAGTACTCGCGGCGCCCGCATCTCGGGCCCCCGACTTTATATACATCCTCGGAATTGTCATTATTGTCGCCGGAATCATCCTGCTTCTTGTTGGCCAGAAGCGGTTTCACACTATGACAAACTGGTTGGCTGAACGTGGCCCCATGTTCGTTCGGATCTGGGGAGTAATCGGTCTGCTGTTTGGCTGCGCGCTGTTCTATGCCTTTATTCACCCGGCTTGAAACAGCAGCTCCTGCAATGTGCACTAAGCATCGGGTCGGTCCCGGCGTTGTGAAACCGGGCGAACAGCTAATAGGCGAAATTTTTTACGTAGCCTCGGCTGTATGGGCACGGAGATCTTCGTACAGCAAGAGTGCCGCAACCGCAGCACCAACTGCGTTGCGATAATCCTGCTCAATAACCGGCATCCAGACGGTTCCGCTATCCAGAACATCGACATATACGAACCGATTATCCTGAAGTGAAATTACGTAGCCCGTCGTCTCTTCAGCTGGAAGGCCATGCTGTAACTGGTTCGTTCCATTGACAGGCATTGATATCGTTCCGGACGTAAGCTTACCCTGCATGGGTGATGCATCTTTCGTGGATACCACGAGCAACCATTCTTCCACGCCAGGCTCTACTCCGGCAATCGTGCACTTGAGTCGCGACCGGTCGTCGGCTGCAATGTCCACAACCTTCGTTCGGACCGTGTGTTTCTCCAGCATGACGTCGCACGATGAATGCCACGAAACGTCGTCCTGATGTTGGATGTCAAAAGAGAATCGTTGTCGCCGTCGATTGCGTTCGAAAACTTCGGAGAGAACGAGGTCCGGTCCGCGAACTGCCGACCGCTCACTGACAGTTACTTGAAACGACCCGAATCGTATCGACTCGTCAATCTTCAAGCCCTGACGCCCGTATACCTTCATTCGTTCGGCATCAGCATCTGACGGCACTGGCATATGGGCAGACTGGCAACCCGCTAGAAGCAGAGTTGCCAGTCCCAGTTTCAACCATGATTTCATTCTGGTTCAAGAATAGATCGGTTACTTGAGTAGTACCATCTGACCCTGTCCGACCAGTACTTGCGACCCGGTCCCGGCGCTGATCTGGTAATAATATATTCCCGACGGCAGGGAGGATCCGTCCACGTTAAGCTGCAGTCTGTCGCCGGGTCCGAAGATGCCCGGAGCATAGTCGATGACCGATTGGCCAAGGACGTTGAAGACTTTCAAGCGAACGTCGGCAGTCCTGGGGAGATCAAACACGACCGTTGTAGAAGGATTGAACGGGTTTGGATAGTTTCCGTGGAGTGTGAGACTCGTTGGCAGTTCGCCTTCCGGTTCGTTCGCAGTCACTTTGCCTCGGACAAGATTTGCAGACTCGGTTTCGCCGAAGGTGAAGGCAGCGCCATCCGTGGTCAAAGCTCGAACGTAATACGTCACCGGGGTGAATGCTGGCGCTTCGAAACCGGTCCACGTTGCATCGTAGATTTCAGCTATCTCACCAACGGTAAAGTCCCGACTGGTTATTCCAATTCCCAAGTCCACTGTGTACGTCACGCCCAGGCTGAAGGTCGCGTGTCGGGAAATTTGCCAGAAGTACCTGACAGGGTTTCCATCCGGATCTACGGTGTTCGTGAGAGACACGGTAAGCAGAACCTCTTCAGAGCTGATCGGGTCTTCGCTCGCATCACCTCCGATCACGATAGTCTCACCCTGGATCGGCGAAATCATTTCGGATTGTCCCGGGGCAAGGTTTGGGTGCAGCAATATCTGACCGCGCACTTCACTGTCCGGCTGCTGTGCCAGTACTCGAATAAACATCAGACCGTCTTTCATGTCCTGGATCTCCGACTCTGACAACGTCAGCGTGGTGGCCAGACCGAAAGAACTTTCGGGCGCTACAGCAAAGTTGAGACCGAGGTTCTTAACGAGTTCGCCGTCGTCTGTCTGGCTACCTCTGAACAAATCAATACTTGTCCAGGGAGATGTAAGGTTTGCAAAGTAAAGTGTGAGATGTATATCCTGTCCCTGTTGCACCGCGAGGATTGATCCGTGTTCGACAGGTCGAGCATGGGTATCCCTGTAAAGGACGGACTCCAATAGCGTTGGTTCGGTCATTACAGAAGGTTGAATATTTCCTACGGCAATGTCTGCCTGGCTGCCCGAATTGGGAAGTACCTGAAGAAATAATTCTCCTGCATCAAGTTTACCGATTTCATCGGGGGTCAGTGTGATCACGCTTTTCAAGCCACCGCTGAAACTCGTGGTTCCGGGTACCCCTATTGCGAGGTTTTGATAGAGCGTCCCGCCACTGCGAGGGTCGCCATCGAACAGATCGATTTGTGACCATGGCAGCCGTAGTCCTGCGAAGTACACAATCAAATGCAGGTTACTGTCGGCCAGAACGGCAACACTTCCGCCTTTCCTGGCAGGAACACCCTGGTCGTCCTGAAATAGTGAGCCTTCATAAAGGGGTGGGACAGAAGAAGCATTTTTCTGTGCACGAGCGTCAAATGAAGGGGCAATCGAGCTCGTTAGGAAAAGAAGACTAGACGCAAATAGTAAAAATAAGCGATTCATTGTTGTGTCGGAAAGCCCGAAGGGGCGTTCAAGTTTTTGGGGGTCATATGTCCGGCATCAAGAGGAAAACCCTGTACTCCAGAGTTTCTGCCTGCACCAAACAAGTGATAAATTCCGACGTCTTACGAACCGCTGCACAGAGGATGCATTAAATCGATCGTGCGGCAAATTAAAATTCAATTAAAGTCAGTTTCTGCCTGATCAAGCATGAGCCGGTACCCATGACCCCTGACCGTCTCGATCATTTCTTTCAGACCATGGGCGTCGAGCTTTTTCCTGAGGAAATACATGTAGACATCGACCATGTTGGTACCGGTGTCAAAGGTTATTCCCCATACAGATTCAAGTATGTCATTTCTTGAACACGCTGCACCGGCGTTCTCGATCATGTAGGACAGCAGCGCAAATTCTCGCGCCGTCAACGGTACTTCCTTTGACTCGATAAAGAGTCTTCTTTCTCTGGAATCGAGTCGAATTTTTCCAAAGTGTTGCACTTCCATCAGTCCAGAAGTCTTTCCATCGGTCGACAGTTTTTGTCCACCCCGACTGATCCCGCGGTTTAGCACTTCGTTAACGGTTCGCTTGTAGGCGGCTATCTTGAAATGAACAAGTGGCAGGTAAAGGGGAAACGTCAGCGTCGCATCGACACCGGCCGCAAGTGCGGAGACCTGGTCGTCTGGGTTTCCGCCACACAGGGCAATTACCGGAGCAAGGGACGATTTGTGGATGTGGTAAGACACGGTATTAATAATCGGCGCCAGGTCCATGTCCCAGCTGATCAGGAGTGCATCGGAGTTGCTTACTTCCTGAACAACCGATTTACCAAAATCGGAGAGTGCATTCTTATTGTCCACGAGGCCAGAGACTGCGAATGAAGAGACGACATGAGGAGGGGGGCAGGCTATTCGAACCGACGTCACTACTGCTTCGTCCTCGGCAATCAGACACAGCTTCAGATGTTGTAGATTGGAGTAGTTCGCCATTTGTATCTCTTGGAACGGAGCGCACTTGCCGACTGCGGAATGATAATGCTTTTTGAGATTTCAAGCGTGACACGCCAAATTTGAAACCGAATTTATTGTGGCCAACAATCTCATATTCGGTATGGCATAGCCGGCAGGAGAATCGGTTCTCGCAACCATCAATCGTGATGGGACCAATCTGACACTATTGACAGATTCCCATTCTGAACATGCCGATCCGCACTGGTCGCCGGACGGCAAAAAATAATGAGCCGCCGATCTATTCAAGCAGCCAACTTCTGCTCGTTCCTGAGATACATCCAGCATTCTGCCATAAGAATGAAGAACAGCACGTCTGCAACACCGAAAATGAACACGAACAAGACGTGTGGCACGGTTGCAAACAGGTAGTAGTAGAATCCTACAGCGCTATACGCCAGCTTGTATAACAATCCAACCAGTATCAAGTCCATATTGGCCGTCAGATTCCCGCGATAGACGAGCGCATATCCTATCCCGATCACTATCACAAACGCTCCGAGTAAAGCCACATATGCCGGCTCATCAGGAAGTGCACTTGAGACTCCGAGTGCTCGAAATGCAGCCTTGTGAAAGAAAAGGAATACAACTCCCAAAAGGAGATCATACACTGCAGCAATCAGAAACAGATACCGGTAGTATTTTATTTTCGAGTCCTTCATAGATATTCCCCCTGAATATTATCCAAGATTCGTTTCCCTCAACATCGTTCTGAATCCATTTCGCCGGGCCTGCGTGATCTCTTCTGCGTACAGATTCACGGCAAGCTGCCTGAATCCCGCCAGTGCCTCTTCCTCACTCATGTCTTTAGGTACAAAGTTCAAATCGAACAACGTGCACCGCTCCCACTTACCCGGATGAGTCAGCCGCCCTTCACGCTCGAGACGTGCATAAAGAGGAGTCCCGGGAAACGGCGTCAGCAGCGTGATTTGAACCTCGTATAATCCCGAGTCGCGAACAAAGTCAAAGATGTCATCAAACACATCGACCGTCTGACCATCCATGCCGACAATGAAACAACCATTCACCGTAATACCATGAGATTGAATCGATTCGATTGCTTCCTTGTATTTGTCGAAGCGCTTGAACTTCCAGTTATTATGTAATTCTATCCCATCCAGTCCCGCCCGTGTCGGGCTTTCAAAGCCAATCAGAACTTGAGCGCAACCGCTTTCTTTCATCATGCGAAGAAGCTCAGAGTCAGAGGCGACTGACAGATCCGTCTCAGTGAACCATTTTACGTTTCTCTTCTTCAGTTCGGGAAGTAGAGCTCTCCAGTACTTTCTGTTTACGAACGAATTGTCATCGGCAAATTCGATGAATGGGCGATCCCAAAGCTCCTTGATACGATCGATTTCGGCTAGCACATTCTCGATTGGTTTCTGTTTGAATGTCTCGGTAAGAAGAATGGAGGATGCACAAAAATCACATCGGTGGGGACAGCCACGGCTAGTTTGAACAGTTAGTCTGTTGTACCGGTCGATATTCAGTAGCTCGTAGGCGGGAACGGGTGCATCCGCCAGATCATAGTTGTAGGGTCTTCCGTCGTAAACGTGCCTAAGATGATCATTCTCAAGATCGAGTAACAATGCGTTCCAAACGGGCTCGCCCTCGCCAACGACCACGGCGTCACAGTGTTTAAGAGCCTCATCTTTCAGAACAGTAACATGCAGGCCCCCCATGACTACTGTTACACCCTGACCTCGCAGCCTGTCTGCAAGATCATAAGCTTCCGGAGCCTGGGCAGAGAAAGTCGAGATGGCTGCCAGGTCGTATTGGTCACTTAAATCTCCAACCTCGTCAATGTCATCGACCTCGATATAGTCAAGCTCATGGTGGTCGGGCGTAAGCGCGGCCAGTGTAAGCAACCCCAGGCTTGGCAACGACGCAATTGTTTTGCTGCGCTCGACGAATCCGGGAAGATTCAGTCCGAGCTCCATTAGTTCGGCATCACAAGCCCGGATACCACTCATGGCAATCAATGCAATCCTCATAGTTGGACGAGCCTCCATGCAACGAGCGCCAGCGCAATAACAACGCTACCGGCGGGGATGAAAAAGAGATGCCTGAAACCCGTTCGATAGGCAGCCAGATAACAGACTGTTGGCATTGTGAACAGGCCGATCAGCAGTAGCGACGACGCGAGCGTCAGCCCCGATGAGATTCCAAAGTGCTGTGCCGTTAACCCGAATCCGAGATTAAGCAGTCCGAGTCCGAAGAAGGAGATGTGTCCGAGCCGCATCAGTCGCCGCCGCCATGAGTTGTATCCGCCAAGCCAGTCCGACTTGTGAAAAAACAGGCCAAGACCGGCACCTGTAACGCTGCCTAATAAAAACGCCATCCAGGAAGCATAAATATTGACGTCCATGTCCCACCTGCGGTAGCTGAAATAGCATGGTAGTCATTGTCAAGCCAATACGGTGACGGACATTCGATCGAATCTCGAAGGGTGATTCCCCTGCACGCAAGTGTTGTACGACGACGTTAGTGTTTTTGCCAGTCAACGCTATAAACACGAACTGCGTGCTTGAAACCTTTGGGGGTTATTTCATCAAGGAATGACATTGGTAGCTCTTTCGAGCTGCATTCGTCTTGAACAATCTGTGCTACGAGAATCTGATTAGGCTCTGCGTGGGCGCACAGTCGAGCCGCAAGCTGTACTGCTGTACCGAAAAGATCTCCGTGTTCTTCTATCGGCTCACCGGCGCTAAGGCCTATTCGCAGGTGCAGCTGATGCTCCGGCTTCAGAATATTGTGTTCGTGAAACGCGACTTGAATTGCCATAGCACACTCAACCGCATCTGTTGCTGACAGGAATGACGCCATAATGCCATCGCCTGTGTGCTTGACCTCAGTTCCCCGAAAAGCACGAAGTGCGTTTCGCGTTAGCACATTGCTTATATGGAGCAGATGCAGAGCCTTGGTGTCTCCCAGATCGGTCGTCATCTGTGTCGAGTCTTTCAAATCCGTGAACATAATGGCACGAAAGGCCGAGTCCATTTCTACATTTCCGGACCTGTCAACAGGAGAAGGATCGCGGACACGGCCGAGGAACGCCTCAACGATGCCAGGGTCTACCTCGATTATTTCATGAGGCACAAATCCATGAGCTTCGTCATGTGCGGTCTGAATTGCCTCTTTGTTGGGCGCGTCGACGAGGCAGAAGGATGTGCAGCGCTCCTCATCGAACCAGTATGTTAAGAATTTCACACCGTGCTTGTCCTGTACAAGCAAATCATGCTCGTGTGCATTCGTGATTGCGTGCCGCGTAGCACCTTCGATGAAATGGCGATCTAGATAAATTGGCATAGATCCGGCCGGGATGTATATGGTTAGAGGTTGACAGTGACTACCTGTCTTCCTGCATTTTTATTTGTTGTCAAAGCATACGAACGGTCGGAACCGCTTAAAAATGGCCGACCAGTTGGAACGCAATACGACAATCGCAGAATTACTCAGACGTGAGCAGGTACGAATGGAGTACCACCAGTGAGCACATCAGGAAGGTCCAACACGAAATCGCGTCAGGCCTTTCTCTGCTTCCTGATTTACGACACCGCCAACAGAATGTGCAATTCCAGATAAGAAATCACGATGTATTCTACATAGGCGTATTGACGTAATCAACAAGATACCAGGTCTCCGTGTGGACATTATCTCGAGCTGATGCTGTCATTTCCCAAACTTCTTCAGAAGTCACACCAAGGCCTGCCTTCTCAACAGTGCCCTTGAAGTCAAAGCGGTCCAAGTCTCCAAATTCTTTGTAGCCACTAACTGCAGCAAAATTGTACGGTGTATTACTACCGGATGGAAAACGT
>JABDKO010000041.1 GCA_013002165.1 Rhodothermales bacterium
TTCCTACACCGGCGGTCAGATCAGAATACTGACCGATGATATTCACGGCAGGGCGAGAATACGCAGTATTGACGCTGCCGCGGTGATGAACGATCTCGACAAGGGTCGGGTGGTTGTTGTTGCTGGATTCCAGGGTGTGGACGAAGCCAACAACATTACGACGCTGGGCCGGGGCGGATCGGATACGACCGCCGTTGCGATGGCCGCCGCCCTCAAGGCGACCGAGTGTCGTATCTATACCGACGTGGACGGGGTATATACCACCGACCCCCGGATTGTGCCCGAGGCCAGGCGTCTCAACCGCATTACCTTTGAGGAAATGCTGGAGCTTTCGGGGGCAGGTGCCAAGGTTCTGCAAATTCGTTCGGTGGAATTCGCCGGGAAGTACAACGTGCCGCTGCGCGTTCTGTCATCATTTGAGCCGGGACCCGGCACACTCATTACCTACGAGGACCATTTAATGGAGCAACCGCTGATATCTGGCATCGCGTGCACGCTCGATGAAGCAAAAGTCACGGTCCGGGGAGTTCCGGATCGGCCGGGCATCGCTCACAGCATTCTTGGGCCGGTGTCGAACAGTCATATCATCGTTGACATGATCGTTCAGAACATCGGCGTCGACGGCCTGACTGATTTCACGTTCACGATCCCAAGCCCCGATCTGGACAAGTGCATCAGGCTTCTCGAGCCGATTACCAGGGAGCTGGGGGCAGAGGCGTTGATTGGCGACAGTGATCTGGCGAAAATTTCGCTGGTCGGCGTCGGGATGCGATCCCATGCCGGCATCGCGACGTCAATGTTCGAAGCACTGTCAGAAAAGGGAATAAATATCCAAATGATATCCACTTCAGAGATAAAAATTTCGGTAACCGTGGATAAGGAGTATGCTGAACTCGCGGTACGGACCCTTCACAAAACTTTCGAACTCGAAAAGCCCGAAACGATCACCGTTTAGGGCGCTCACAGGAAAACACAGGTCGGAACGAGGCAGGTTGTCGATCAATCGCTCTTGTAACTGATATTGAAAACGTATACGTTAGAGACTGGATTCGGAGGTGTTGTAGCTTTGTCCGCGCCACGCAGCGGGACACGTAAAGCGTTTTCAAGTGATTCAGATATCAGTTTCTGATTGGACGGTGTAGTAGAACTGAACTGCTTTCGCGGCGTGCGGAGCAAACTGTAGACAAGGCAACCTGTAAACAAGGGCAACCTGTAAACAAGGAGGGTGTAATCGAACGCCCCAACATGGTATCGGAGCCAGTTGAGTGTAATCGAAATGAGAGACGGCGAACCGGGTATTCAGTTAGCGAATTGAAATACCGGTTGATGTTTCCGTAATGAAAAATATCTGGATAGTCAGGAGCAGAGCAAATGTTAATTCTTACACGCCGTATCGGCGAGTCTGTATTTATTGGTGAGGAGGTTCGGATGACGGTACTTGGGGTTAGAGGTACCCAGGTCCGTATTGGCATTAACGCGCCCAAGGATGTTCCGGTTCATCGCGAAGAGATTTATTATCGCATCAAGAATGAACAGGATGGTGGTGAGCAGCAAGTCAATGACTTTGACCCTGCAGACCAGGGGTATGACCAGGGAAATTTCCAGGGCGGTGATGACTTTAACAGCAACGGTCTGAATGACCGTGGCGACCCCCATAACAGTTGATGTGAAACGTACTGACGCCGCCTGATTCAGCGCGGCGAGGACGACACATATTCTGCTGTCTGGTGTAAACTCGGCAGCCTTGGAGAGGTGGCCGAGTGGCTGAAGGCGCGCCCCTGCTAAGGGCGTATACGTTAATAGCGTATCGAGCGTTCGAATCCCTCTCTCTCCGCCATTAACGACATTGCTTTTCGGTCAATTCGACGGCATTATCCGGGCTCGCATCGTGGCCCACGGCGACGTCAACTTCGCATCTTAAACGTAACGCTGCGTCTCTTAATGCGCCCGTAGCTCAGTTGGATAGAGTGCCTGGCTACGAACCAGGAGGTCGGGAGTTCGAATCTCTCCGGGCGCGCCAATACGTTGCAGTTCCAACTACCTTCAGTAGAAAAAATATCGTGGTAGATCAGGACTCTGAATCACCGGGCGATCAGCGTAGATGCCTGTGGCATGGACCAAACAGTCGGAGTGGAATTCCGGTTTGTTGGTCAAAATCGGCTCGGAGCGACCGGATTACTGAATAAAAACATGGCTTTGGGTCACCAAAAGGTGACCCCGAATAACCGATGGACGTATAATTCTGTGCTATAGACGGTATTTTTTTGCTCATGAAGCTGATCTCAGCAATCATCAAACCATTCAAGCTGGACGACGTTCGGGATGCCTTGTCCCAGATAGGCGTTCAGGGGATGACGGTTACCGAGGTCAAGGGTTTCGGC
>JABDKO010000091.1 GCA_013002165.1 Rhodothermales bacterium
CGAATGGCAGCCCACGGGTTGACAACGCAGGACATTGAATCAGCGATTCGGCGTGAAAATGCGGAGATACCAGGCGGACGGGTAGAAGGTGTAGGGCGAGAATTCGCCGTCCGGACGCGAGGCGAGCTGACAACTGCTGACGAGTTCGGATCGATCATCGTCCGGCAGTCGGATGTCAACAAGGTCAGGCTGATTGACGTTGCAGATGTCGAGATCGGCGCGGAAGATCAGCGGACCATTGCACGCTTTAATGGCAATAATTCGATCGGCCTCGGGATAGTCAAGCAGGCCAATGCAAGTACGATCGACGTTGCCGCAGAGATTCGCAACGCAGTTCCTGTGCTGCAGGAGGCTGTCCCCCAGGGTATGCTCATCAACGTCGCATACGACTCATCCGAATTTATTGAGGCTTCGATCTCCGAGGTACAGGAGACGATCTTTATTGCCATTGTCCTTGTGATTCTCGTTGTACTGGTTTTTCTCAAGAGCCTTCGTGCAACGGTAATACCCGCCGTAGCTATACCGATATCTATTATCGGCACGTTTGCTATCATATTCTTTCTCGGGTTCACGATAAATATTCTGACGCTTCTCGCGCTTGTACTGTCAATAGGGCTTGTAGTTGATGATGCGATCGTCGTTCTCGAAAACGTTTACCGGCACATGGAGATGGGTAAATCCAGGTGGCAGGCTGCCTGGGACGGCTCGAAGGAAATCGGATTCGCTATCGTGGCAACAACAGTAGCGCTCGTCGCTGTATTCGTGCCTGTGGCATTCCTTACCGGCAGCGTTGGTCGGCTTTTCAACGAGTTTGGTCTGACTGTAGCCATCGCTGTTGCCATCTCCGGATTCGTTGCACTCTCTCTGACGCCGATGTTGTGTTCTCGTATGTTGAAACCCCTGCATGGAACGAGTTCCAACATATTTGGAAGATCTTTCGACAGGTTTTTCGATTGGCTGAACCGGTTTTACGACCGGGTACTGCATCTGGTAATTCGGCATCGCGTTATTTCTATCATCGGCGGGATTGCTATTGTCGCCCTCAGTGGCTGGTTGTTCACGCAGCTGCCCAACGAACTTGTGCCTACCGAAGACAGAGGGCTCTCGTTTGGAATTGTGATTGCTCCCGAAGGCGCTACTCTGGAGTACATGGACAGGTATCTTACAGACGTCGAATCACGCCTGATGGCACTACCCGAAAGACAGGCACTTTTTGTCGCTGCCGGCCTGGGATTTGGCGGTCCCGGAAGCGTGACGAATGGGTTTATCTTTCTGAACTTGAAACCCCGCGCCGAACGCGACCGCTCTCAACAGGATATTGTCGCGAGCCTGTTCCCGGAAATGATGTCTATACCTGGAGTACTTGCGTTCATGATTAATCCTGCCAGTCTGGGTGGATCATTCAACTCGAGCCCTGTTGAGTATGTGATTCAAAGTGATTCGTACACAGAATTGAACCAGGCCACGCAGGCGATGATTGCCGGAGCAAGCCAATTGGGTTACCTCATTAATCTGGATTCGGATCTGCGGCTGAACAAACCGCAGTTAGATATCAAGATCGATCGCGACCGTGCAGCAGGACTTGGCGTTTCAACGACAGACATTGGATCGACACTCGAGACACTTCTCGGCGGTCGAGTTGTCACGCAGTTCAAGAGGGGGTCCAAGCAGTACGACGTAATTGCCCAGATGAAACCGAACAATCGGGATACGCCAGATGCGATCGAGGAAATATATTTACGCGGCAATGGAAACCTGGTCCAACTGGCGAGTGTGGTCAATGTAAGCGAGACCGTATCTCCGAAGGAATTGAATCATTATAACCGTGAGAGATCGGTCAAGATAACTGCGAACCTGGCTCCCGGATTTGACCTTGGTCGTGCCCTGGATGACATGGATGAGATCGCCGCCAGTCAACTGGGACCAAACGTTCGTACAGATCTTGCGGGACAGTCACTCGAGTTCCGATCGTCAAGTACATCCCTTTACTTTCTTTTCGTCTTCGCGTTGATATTTATTTACCTCGTCCTGTCAGCCCAGTTTGAGAGTTTTATTGATCCCTTTACGATCCTCCTGTCTGTGCCCCTGGCGATATTTGGTGCTTTGCTTTCACTGTACGTCTTCGGGCAATCACTCAACATTTATTCGCAAGTCGGGCTTGTGATGTTGATCGGGTTGGTGACAAAGAATTCAATCCTGATCGTCGAATATGCGAATCAGCTGAGAGAACAGAACGTATCCCGAATACAGGCGGTCATTGATGCATCGAAAATCCGGCTGCGCCCGATCCTGATGACATCTTTTGCTACAATTTTCGGAGTACTTCCTATTGCGCTTGGTCTTGGCGCTGGAGCTGAGGCTCGGCAGCCACTCGGAATCGCAGTAGTCGGTGGGATGCTTTTTTCTACGTTCATGACATTGGTTATTGTCCCGGTTGTCTACTCCCTGATCTCGCCGAAAGAAAGGAAACGAGTGCGTACTCATGAGGAAGCAGCGACAGAGGCCCGGGGAGAGAGCACGCCAGTTCTCTCACCTGCCTAGCAGTGTCTGTTTCCGATATGGTATGTCGAGCCAATGGTTGACATTCTACTCAGTCTTGATTGGATTGAAGCGTCAGGTCTCGTCTTTGGGCTCGCCTGTGTGATCCTGCTGATCCGCCAGAGTATTCTTACGTGGCCGCTCGGTATCGCATACGTACTTGTATCGCTTTACATTTTCTACGAGTCAAAGCTGTATGCTGATCTCATCCTGCATGTGTTTTTTCTCTGGATGAATATCTACGGCTGGTACTACTGGATAAACGGAAATACCGAAGCAGAGATTGAGCTTCCTGTCACGCGCGAATCGCCAAAGGTCTTGTCCGGTCTTTTACTTTTGTCGGCCGTTGGAGTTGTTTTATGTGGATACCTGTTTACGCAATTCACGGATGCATCTCTCCCGTACTGGGATAGCACGACAACAATACTGAGCTTCACCGCCATGTGGTTAACTGCACGGAAGAAAATTGAAAGCTGGCATCTATGGTTCGTGGTTGATGTTCTTGCATCCGGCATCTATTTATTTAAAGAGCTGTATTTCTATGCAGTGCTCTACGGTGTATACATTGGCCTGGCTATCGCAGGTTATCTATCCTGGCGGCGTTCGATGGCGACCGTGAGTGCGGCAGCGAGTCAGACGAACCTGGCAGGGGTCTAAATATGATGACCAAGGGCTCTCCAATTGAGATCGTCATTACTGGCGCCGAAAGCACTGGAAAAACCACTCTGGCATACTTGCTCGGTCAGTATTTTGACTGCCCGGTCGTACCTGAACAGCTACGTCTTTTTGTCGACCATCACGGTCGACTCCCACAAGAGGAGGACGTCCCGGGAATTGTCGAAGACTTCCTCCGGGCCAAACGTGATGCCCTGAAATCGTCACACAGACTCACGATCTTCGATACTGATCTGTTGTCGACTTTAATTTATCATCAGCACTACTTTGGATCTGTGAAGGCTTCTCTGGAGGCGTTAGCGCACGCAGAAACTGGAGACTACTATCTGCTTGCCGATGACGACTTTCCGTGGGTTCCTGATTCGATGCAGCGTGAAAGTGCCGAGATCAGAAGTTCGCTACAACGTCGCTTCCGGGCCGAACTTGAATCTCGACAATTACCGCATGTTACAGTCAGTGGCAGTATTGAGGAACGGTTGTCCACTGCAGCGGCCTGGATAGACAATCGCCTTGTGCTTTAGCACTCGAATGGTCTAATTCAGGCGCGTACGTACCTGGTTGCCAGAAAGTCCTCTATCCCAAAGAAAAGGTCGTCGAAATGGGTCACCGGTTCGAATCTGAGGTTATTACGTTTCTCGTACTACTAGTTATATGCTGCGTACCTGTCGCGGTCGGACAGCGAACAGAGGCACAATGATTTTCTGGGATGGAAGATCGTCAATCTTCCCGCAAACCGGCGTATCGATCAGGGACTTTTTCTGTTTATGATCAGTCACAGATTCAATCCGAAGCTGTCGAGCGGATACGATAGTTTTTTCGGTCTCGACGGAAGTGGAATAATATTCCTGAACTTTGGTTATGCGGCTACAGATAGACTTTTCGTTAACCTGGGCCGAAGCAATGCTCAGGATGATGTCGAGCTCGAGGCAAAGTACCTGGTCTTCGATGAGAGACAGGGTCAGTATCCGTTGTCGGCAAGTTTGCATTCATCCCTGAACTGGATTTCGGAGAAGATTTCAGGCGAGTCGCGGTTACGTGGTGCAACATTGAAACTGTCATTTCAGGTCGTCTTGTCGAAGGCACTCGGCAGGCATGGTGGCGTGGCGGTGGTACCTGGGATATTATTCAATCCTGATCCGGCTATGAGCGGCGAGTCACCGTTTGTGACAGTCGGACTCGGAGCTCGCTATAGAATTGGCGAACGCTTCTCGATTATCGGCGAGTGGGTTCCCATTGTTTCAGGATTCCAACGTTCGAGTCTATTCGGAAATGACATTCGTTTTGACAGCTGGGCCGGTGGTATTGAGATTGCGACGACGGGACATGTTTTCCAGATTGTCGGCAGTAACACGGTGGGTCTGGCGACGGATCAGTACTTTCGGGGTGGTGACCTGGATATCACTGATGGGCAGGTACGACTCGGTTTCAACATCTTCCGTGTGCTCCGTTTTTAGCTACTTAGCGGCGAGCAATTATGCTAGAATGTTTCCTACAAAGTTTTCTAGACAAGTATCTAGGGTTGGCCTAGCACAATCACATTTAGTACGAGTATCTTCAAATTCATAAGTTGATTCCGGGGAGGAGGAGTGGTGGCCCCCACGCATAAATGGTTGCGGGCACCCCCTTTTTTTGACCAAGAAAGACTTCAAATGATACAACAGCCCTTCAGTGTTTTCTCGTTCCCGCTCCTTCTGATTGCTCTGGCCAGTTTCACTGTCGGGTGTGAGCACGTCGGCCCCCTGGATCCCAATGCTATACAGCCAACGTTTTCAAGCATCCAGGCTAACATATTCGACAACAGTTGTGCCGTCTCCGGCTGCCACGCTGGTGGCGGAGCACCGTGGGGGCTGGATCTTTCAGCCAGTAACTCATATGCCAATCTGGTAAACGCGACAGCCGGCAGCAAGCCAGGCTCAAACCGCGTCTCGCCCGGCGACGCTGATAACTCATACCTCGTGCAGGTGTTGGAGGGTACCAACGGAATCACAGTACCCCAGATGCCGCTGGGTCGAGATGCCCTACCTGACGAGCAGATCCAGGCGATCCGTGACTGGATCAACGCTGGTGCAGAGAACAACTAGTTCTAAAGCGCCTTCCCCAGCGTTTCGAATAGAATGGGTCGAACCCCTGATCCGTCACGCCCGATATGTACTATCAACAGCGAGCTCTTGACGTAAACATCGCGATGTCCGCGCAGTGCCAGCAGCTTCAATCCCTCCTCGTATGCGACGGACTCGTCTGCAAACTCGTAGATGTCGACCACATCGAGATTGTTCAGTATTAGCCTGCTACTTGAAACCGCACGCCCACTATTTGCCGGAGCCCCCCGGGTGCTGAGACTGACACCGGAATCTTCCATTTGCGCGACAAACCACGAAATATCATACGCCGCATCGTCTGCAGCCTGTTTGCTTCCTGAGCATCCCAGACTTCCAATCGACACCGCGAGCACTGCAAGTATTAAGATTGATACCTTCATTTTGACCCTGGTAGAATTGCTACTTATATAGATACGAGCAGCAACTCTCGTGCCCGTAACCGTTGAACCCCGCCGATATGCGCATTTTAAATGCCCGGTCGCAATATGCATATGCTAAACGGTTAGACATTCCTGCTGTTGCATGACGCGAACTGTCATGCATGTATATGACTCAGGACACAAATGAGAGCGATAGTGGCTCCGGCACAGAACGTTTGCCAACCATGATGTCGTACATATTCGCACTTATCCACGCGGACATCAATAATCCCTTTGACCCAAGACCTCCCGTAAACCACACGCGTCCGCGGCTATCAACGGGCCCTAGCATCGGCAGGTACGATTGGGGAACTGTAAGCCTGACGCCCGAGTGCTGATCCACAATCGGCTGACTCTCGAGCAGAGGCAGCATTCGACTCACTTTGGTACGGACTTCGTTCGAGATGTTGTCATCGGGTGCAGCGCTCGAAAACTGATGTTCGTATGACGAACCGGCAACAATTCGATCTCCCGCATCAATAATATAGCCGCTACCGGACAATGACGGTATCGTGCCAGTTCCGGCAGGTTTCTCGATCTCGATAACCTGCCCTTTGATACGATGCAGATTCAATCTCTGTAATATTGGAAAATGCAGATAACCTGCTCCTACCGCCAGGACAACGTGTCTTGCTCTCAAAGATCGAACGTTGTCCGAACCCGTGACTGTGAGTTCGGCCGAGTCATTCCCTGTATCAACTGATTCCACGTGTCCCTGTACGCGGGCAACCCCCCGAATCGCTGCGCTGGACTTTAGCTGTTCGCAAAATTCCGGGATGTTAATCGAGCCGGCAGCGTCAACGGTCAGGGCACCGAAAGGCGCATGAACTGCAGGATGAGCACGTGCGATAGCATCGCTTTCTTCCCATCGGCAGAGATCGCTATTGTCACTCGCGCTGCGCATAAACGCAGCCTTTTGTTTCTCCGTTTGTGCTGGTCGGATAACACCCCGAGATATCAAGACATTCGACCCAACCTGCCCCAGCAGTTGCTCGAGATGCTGAAGTGCTTCGGTCGCTCTCCATACGCGCGTTCCCTGCCGTGTCATGATCGGATTGAAGAGGCCGGCTGGTATTCCCGATCCCGAATACTCGCCGGCGTCCTCTACAATCACTACCGAGCCATGCTCACTGAGCAACAGTGCCAGGGTAGACCCACTCAGGCCACCCCCAACGATAGCAAAGTCGTATAAGTCTGACAAAACGAAAACCGGACAACAAGTGTTGTCCGGTGTACAGGTAGATGTGCTATTTGTTTGCTACAATGTGCGTCGGATCAGCGATCTGATGGTTAGTTATATCCGCTGGCGTCGACCAATTCGAATCGCGTGTTACCTTCAGTTACATCGATGGTCAGTGCGTGCCCCAAACCAGGACAAAAGTATTTGTATTCGAGGACGTCTGGCTCGAGTGGAGTCGTATCCTCAGTTTTAACGCAGCCTGTTTGAGTACCGTACGGCACATCTACCGTCTCGCTTATCGCGAGTACTTCACCGACATCCTCTGCCTCACCGCGATAATACTCTTGATAGTAAATCGTCCCAACACGCGGTTGGGCGTGCATTATTATTCCCGCCAGAGCTCCATCAACGCCCGACTCCCACGAACCTGCTCTGTCTGTTAAAATCCCGTCTTCGTAATTCTTAACGTCCTCACCCAGATACCAAACATTACCGTCATTGTCCTGAGCGTACCAATCGTCGGTATCTTCAATCAGCTCCCCATCCAGCCACACACGATCCCGTATCACCGTTGTGGTTACACCCTGAACCAGTTTCTTTCTGTCCGTAACCTCAACCAGAATCTCCTCCAGACCACCGGTCGTCTGGCCAATGAAACGGCTTGTGGCGCCAACCGTCAGTGGAAAGAGCGTGTTGACCGAGGAGCCGGTCTGACTAAAATTGCTCGCGTCGATCGGGTCAGGAATTGGTATCGTAGTAATTTCCGGAGTAGTACCTGAATCGCAACCACATATTATTCCCACAGTGATTATGCAGATCGATATGTTCTTTAGAAAGTGAGTCATGATCGTCAATTTATTTTTATCCCACGCCTGCACGTGACAACACATGTTTACTTCTGATCACGTAGGGGTACAGGAATTATTAAAGCGAGTCCTCTGGAAACTCCCATGGAAACGGTTCCGACCTGGCAATTGAACCGAAGACACCAATGGCTCCATCGATTTTGGAATCAAGAAAAACAGGTTCTATAAACGGATTGATGTTGGATTCACGTTGCCGGTCCAGGACGTCATAGAACTCGGCAGATGCCCGGTCCATACTCTGAATGTATACGGTTGCCGGATCCCCCTTTCGGTTTGTATGCGCGGGCTCAACAACAAATCGGACCGGCGCACCATCGAAGTTGGTGTCGAAGTACACAAATCGCCCGATGTCCGCAACTACATACGTCTCCCCGTCTTGCATACAGACACTGGACAGCTCGAAGTCATCCACGGTTTCATGATTATTATCCAATGGCCGGTCCATCTGAAACCGATACTGATTCGGTTCGCCTTGAATATCCATGAAGTCGACAATTACGCCCTCATGTCCACCGTACAGATCCGTGAACGTTGTCGTGTATCCGACGCTGTCAATTGTTACCGCGGTAACATCAGTAACCGTTACTGCGCTGTAAGTCTCGCCATTTACGCGGACCGTCAGGGTATATTCAACATCTTCTTGAATTACCGTGGAGCCCTGATAAAAGGGTTGCCATCTGCAGAAGAAGCGGTCGTAGAGGGAGTCTGCGACAAGTGTCTCAGCACCCAGGTCACTCGAGATAATGACCTCTGCATCGCGAAGAAAGAGGACCGATGGAGTCTGATCGGGGCTGAAAAACGGAACTGTTTTGTTTAGATGGACCCTCGGAGTGGTACCCGGTTCCAGCAAACTCTCAATCGAAACTCGAGGCGAGTACGTGTCAACGGTTACGGGTATTGTCTTCGTACACGCTGCAAGAATACAGGCAACCGCAAGAGCCACAGTAGGTAGTAAATGTTTCATCGTCTTTGCCGGTTTCCTTTTAGAACTTGAATGAGTAGCTGATACTCGGCAGAATTGGAAACAGGGATACCTGTTTACCGATGGGCTGATTGTTGTTAATATCAACATCAAGAAAAACGTAGTACGGATTCAGGCGGTTATAAATGTTGTAGAAACCGATCACCATCTTGGACTCTTTGAACCGCTCGGGCTTGAAATGATACGTTGCGGATATGTCCAGTCGGTGATACGGTCTCAGCCTGTAGTTATTCAATCGCTCATAGTCATAAAACAAGCCTGAGTACAAATTCCCACCCTCTGCAGAAAACACTCTGCCCGTAGGTAGCGTGAAAGCGACACCCGATGTAAACACGAACGTACTGGACAAAGTCCATCGATCATTCAGCTCGTAGACGCCTGACGTCGAAAGGTTGTGTCGTCGATCATACCGGAATGGGAAGGTTCTTCCAAAATTCAGTCCAGCGAATTTCTGATTTGTCCACGATAGCGTGTATGAAAGCCAACCCGAAACGCGTCCGCGACTCTTTCGCGCGAACAGTTCGGCACCGTAACTCCAGCCTTTCCCAAATGTGAGTTCCTGATCAATGTCCGCATAACCAAGCAGCTGAGTTCCCTGCTTGAATAAAACCTGATTTCTCATCCATTTATAGTAGACCTCCAGACTTGTCTCGAAGCTCCCCTCGTTGATTTCCCGGAAGTATCCAAGTGACACCTGCTCTGAATGCTGTGGCTGCGTTATCCTGCTTGAAGGGATCCAAATATCTGTCGGCAGCGATGCAGTTGTGCTTGGAACTGAATGCACGAACTGGTTCATTACGGTATAGGAAGCCTTCACTGAACTCACAGCATCAGGTTCGACCTTGAGCGTCAGCCGTGGCTCGACGCGAGTGTAGGACGTGTCGACTGTCGTGTAATGCGGAACGCGGACACCTGCAGAGATCCCGAGTCTGCTGGTCAGATCGATGGTATCATTCACGTATAGTGCGTACTCATTGCTCGATTTGGGAATGATGTTGCTGTTATCGAAAGCAGGAATGACAAGGTCTTTCACGACCTCGCCCTCGAAGCCGGTTGAGCGGAATCGATGGTCCATCGCGACAAAACCGAAGTCAACTTTGTGTGTCGGCGTTGGATAGAATTCGAAATCGGCTTTGGCTGTCAGGTCACGAATGCCGGAAAAGTTCTGAGAAAAGAACTGGGCTTGAACCGTTGCAATTTCCAGAAAATAGTTATTGCGAATTAATGACAGGTTGCCAAAAAGCTTGGAGCCGAATATGTGGTTCCAGCGATACGTCGTTGTAGTGTTACCGAAGTTGATGTTATACCCGAGTCCCGACGCATCGACATACTTTGCAATGTCTCGTCCACGAAATACGCTTACGTACATTCGATCGTCCTTTCCGAGACGGTAATTGGCCTTGCCGTTCACGTCATAGAAATGGTAGGTGTTTTGCCGGTTGCTCCCGACGAAGGGACGTGACACCAGATCAAGGTAGCTTCGACGCCCACTGATGATGAAGCTGCCCTTATCCTTGACGATCGGACCCTCAAACGTGCCCTGAGATGTGATCAATCCAATTCCAGCCTGACCACCAAATCGTTTTTGGTTGCCCTCTCGCATGCTTATTTCGACGACCGAAGAGAGTCGTCCACCGTATGATGCAGGAAATCCTCCTTTTACAAAACGGACATCATTCAACGCGTTTGTGTTGAACGTACTGAACAGTCCGAATAGATGGTTAGGATTGTACACGACGGCGTCGTCCAGACGAACGAGATTTTGATCGATATTACCTCCGCGCACATAAATCCCAGTTGTACCTTCATTGCCCGACTGGACACCTGGCAGCAACTGGATGATCTTCAGTACATCCTGCTCGCCAAGAATTGCAGGAAGTGTCTGTATCATTCGCACGGGAACATCGATGACTCCCGCCTGCACCGCCCGGATGTTGTCCGGCGATAGTCGGTCGGCTTCTACGATTACCTCGTCGTACTCCGCGGTCTGGGAATCAAGTTGTATGTTAAGTAGCAGGTCTCCGGCAGGCAGAATCTTCTTTACCTGCGGTTCGAATCCCAGATATGAAAACATTACCGAAAGGGAATCACGCTGTCGCAACGTCAAAGAATAGAAGCCGTATCGATTCGTAGTCGCCCCTTTGTCAAGTGTCACCGCATATACCGTGGCACCAATTAATACTTCACCGGTTTCAGAATCAGTGACCGTCCCGCTGATGGTAAACTGTTGTCCTACTGCGGCAGGAGCAATCAGGAGACACCCCCAGATCGCTGTCACACAGAACACCACTTGCATTGTTCTACTGGATCCCGTCGGTTGCATATTGTCGACCAGAAGTGATTCGTATTGTCTCTCCGAAGTAGTAGTACAAACACTTCTTGAGAGCCAACTACGTAACCCGCCGTGCCGTCCTGTACAATCGGCAATACTGTCTTCCTGATTGCCTCCACTCGACTAGAATGTCAGTGCTGCCGACAATAGCGGCGTAAATGGTATTGCAAACCGTTCTTCGCGGACGTACCGATTGTCGTCAGGATTGTAGATCAGAAGCCAGTCAACCACGTTCTCCCGACCGAGTACGTTCAGAACGCTCGCACGAAGACGGGCCGTGACGAACTTCATCTTGTGCGTATATGACATTCCGAGATCTACCTGAACAAACACGGGAAGAATATCATTTTCCGGATCGGAGAACAGTCCCCCGGACAACACACCCTCAAGCGGCTCGAGATAATTGTAGTAGCCGAGTTGATAACCCCACGAACGCCGCAGAACAATGTTGGAGCGTATTGTAGCTGACAGGCTGCCAGCGGTATAATCTGTACCCAGTCGGAATTGGTGCGGCCAGGACCATGGTGCGTCAACAGATCGATCGCCAAATCTTCCCGGTGTACGAATCGTAGACTTGTTGAAGATGTATGAAATTTGCCCACTGTACCTCCCGCTCGTTGCCGAGACCGAAATAGATGACCCGGCAGTCATCCCTGTCGCGCCTGTAATGAGGTCCCGGTCTCTCGCATCACTAGAGCTGTAGTTGACAACATTCAAGTGCAAATGCTTCTTGTAATATGACTCAACACCGAGTGATAGTCCGGGCCCCACGGACAAAAGCATCTCAACGGCCGTATGAACCGACGACGGCGGTCTGTGTGTTTCTGAAAGCGGAATCCAGAACCGGAAGCTCGGCAATATGGCGTTCACAGAGTAGGGTGCAATATCAAACTGATTCAGGTACTGCCGGTACAACCCACCGGCAACCCGAAATGAGGCCGAAAGATTCCTGGGTAAAGCTACATCATGACGCAAGCTGGTCCGCGGCTCGACGTACATCGTTTCGTGCAAGGGCAGGTATGTAAATCTGCTTCCAACGATGAGGGTAGTCTTGTAACCGAGAGATACTTCATCTTCTACCGATGTCACCCAGCGCCAGTGTGCAGTATTCAGATCTTTGGGTGTCACGGCAGGAGCCTGTCCGGACGGATCTACTGACAGCCGAAAATCATCATCCGTAAATGTGACTTCCAGACCTCCCTTCAGGTTGTGTCTGCGAGACGCCGAAATGTCAAAGGAACTCAGTGCTCCGAACGTCTCAATTTCATTAAACTCGCGAGCGAGAGAATCAGCAGCATTGACCGGCTCGAAGGGTGAAAGAGTAAAGGGGTGTCTTAACAGGTAGCTGCTCTTCCACACTTTCCATTTGTTGAACGTGCGAGCCGACAGTACCCTGTCGTACTCCATCGTTACCGTGGTGTTGTACCACTCGTATTCGTCGCGGACCGCACCGATTGACCCCGGTGCGTTTTCGAGAGCATCGTTACCGAAGACATTGTATCCTGAGTAGACAGATGCATAGAATCGTTGCAGCCCTCTATTCACCTGTGCAGCTGTATGAATGTCACGGAATTTCAGTTCTACTTGTCCGTCTCCAAACAATGATGCCGCCTGTTGACCGAACGACGAATCTGGATTAATACTGTCGAGTATGTAGGTATCCGGTTGACTCCATGACTCAAATCGTTTGTTGAGTTGCTGATTGCGAATTATCGACCAGAGGCTGCGGCGTACCGAAGCCATCCAGCGAATCTGAGTTCTCCCGATATGATTAACATTCCCGATTCGGGCACTGGCACTGAGCGGTCCGAACTGCATCGACGGATGGAAGGCAGCATCAGAGACATCGTGTTCAGCCATGATAATGCCTGACGTTGCGCTTCCCTTTCTGGCCTCGAATCCAGCCTTTGAGACATGTATACGCTCAATCGCGAACGGACTGAATGGACCAACGAATCCGCCATTCCTGATTGGAAGATATATCGGCACGCCGTCCAATCTGAACTCATGCTCTCCGGCATCACCGCCCTGTATATGGATCGTTGATAGAGCATCGTGCACATCGACACCAGCAATGGTCGCCAGCGCTCGCGACATATCGGCTGTTGCTCCGGGAGTGTCTCGGATCGCATCGATTCTCCGCTCTGCCAGAAGCGATTTGTCAAATGGAAGGCGGCGCGACAGGCCGGAGACGATTATCGGTCGCGATTGCACATACCTTTCGTAAAGCTCGACACGAATTTCCCGTTCGCCGTGTGGTCCGACGATCACTGACAGAACCGAGTCATCGTAGGCAACATGGGTGACAACAACCTCGTGCTCACCTGGCAAAAGGGATGGAAAGACAAAATAGCCGGTAGACGAAGTCGCAACACCTCGATTGCTTCCAGCGAGTAGAACATTCGCGTCTGGCAGAGGCAACCCACTCGATCCATCGACAACGAATCCGCGCAGCTGCCCCAGAGCAGGCTCTTCGAGTACCATCTCAGTAAGGACATATGTACCACTGGATAGTCGGACGAAGTCAAGGCCCGTATCGTGCAGGACACACTTGAGAACATCCTCTTGCACTTTTCGAGAAATGGTGCAATGAGCCACTCGCCCTTTTACCAATTCAGTCTCAAAGAAGAGGTCGAGTGACGTCTCGGCCATGATTACATCAAGTGCTTCCAGCAACGGCACACGTAGAAACGCGAACGTATAGACAGTCTCAGTTCGCGGTGCATCCTGAGCAAGACTTTTTTGCACTGGTGAGGCCGCGATCAGAGCGGCAACACAGGCGATCGATAACACGGTGGCTCGTGTCGACATTGGCACCATACCGATCAATTGCGAAGTTAATCAGATTCGAATATTTCGAAACCCGAAGCTACCTTGCGATAGTTTAGTGAATACGCGCCACAGATCGTCCGCACAATGACCTCTGCATCTGCAGGACTGTGAAACGAGACATTGATGCGCCGCATCGCGATTTCAGGAACCGACAGCTGTATTCCAACTCCGAAGCGTCGCTGCACATCTTCAAGTACAACTCCAAGAAGTTCGTCGCTGTAGAACAAATTCCCGTCGCGCCAGACTGCGACGCCGGAATCATCGACCTGACGGGCAGTGAGTGCATTACCTTCGGCCACTACAACCTGATCTCCAGGTTGCATGGTTACAGATTCGCCATTCGATTCTCCAATGAGTTGAACCTTGCCCGACAATAGTGTCACCTCGGTTCCTGGATCGATACTAGTCTCCCATGACCTGACATTGAACGTAGTGCCGAGGACTTGCACCCTGGCGTTAAAGGTTGCTACCGTGAATTGCTTTGAACCCGGTAACACGTCGAAGTAGCCCTCCCCCTGTAGTTCAACGTCTCTACCGCCCGTAAAGAAACGGTTGTACGAAATTGACGATCCACTATTGAGAGCGACGTTTGAACCATCCGGTAGTACCAATGCAAGCGTGGAGCCAGGCGCAGACGTTTGCGTAACAGGGACCAGGAAAAACCAGGCAGCAACGGCGATGAACGCGATTGCTGCGACCATACCATACCTGAACACCGGAGATGCCACAAGGCGCAATGGCGGTCGATTGTCTTGCGTGCGTTTAGCATGCTCCAGCAATGTCGCAAGAATCTCGTCCTCTCGGTCGGAATCAGTTTCTGCGGTTTCGGTGTGGCCCTCCAGTGAATCCCAGAGTTCAAGCAGATCAGAGTCGTCGACTGAGCCCTCTTCCTGAAGAAGCTTCTTGAGTCCAGCCCGGTTATATGTGTCGTCTATTCGTTTCACTGTTCTTGACGGAATGCTGAAAGTTTTGCTCGCAAATCGCGAAGCGCATGCAGCACGTGTGTTTGTACAGTCCGTTCGCTCAATTTCATGATTGAGGCCACCTCACTATACTTCAGATCATGAAACCTGCTCAGCATGAAGGCTTCAGCTCGCCGGGGAGGAAGCTTGCCTAGCCACTCGGTTACGTGCTCCCTGAGGACCTTGTGTTCGAGGTTGGCATCTATGGAATCATCACTGTGTGTCAGCTCGAACAGTACATCCGTATCGATGTCAGCCTGTCTCGATTCTTTTCGTATCACGTTGAGTGATCTATTCCGTGCCATCGTATATAGCAAGGCTTTCAGGTTCGTGTCATCTCGCATGGAGCTCCTTTGCTCCCATAACTTGAGAAAAACGTCCTGCAAAACGTCATAAGAAGCAGACGTGTCGGAAATGAAACGCTGGATATATCGAATCAACGGCCCCTTCAGCTGATTATATGCATCTGCATACGCATCAGGGTCAGAAGACCGAATCCTACCGGCGAGCTCAGCCAACGATATAGATTCGTGATTTCTTATATCTAGCGATCCGTATTTGTCTTTCTCGAGTCTGGAACACACTCAGGAAATGAACTACGTAACCACGCTGCCCGCGCAGAACCCTAAACCTGTCACGGGATGGATCAGGCTGCCCCTGCTGTAGTCTTCATTTCGGACTTCATGTAAGCATGCGGATCGTGGAACATGGCACCCTCAGGAAGCCAATCCCACATTGGACCAAGGTCTCGCTTGATTTTTTCCGTGAAGAAGTCCGGGACTTCAGTAGTCTCCTGTTCGAAAAAGGCTCTGAACTGGCGGTCCTCATCGAGTCGGGTACGGATTTTCTTGAAGTGTTCAATCTTGCCCCAACCCTCCATGGAGATCGCTCGAAGGACGTTCATCATCTTCGGAATTCGGCCTGTATTGGCACGAAATCTTCTATAGATCGCTTTCTTGGAGAATGCGTGCTCATGAAGCTTGATCATGTTGTCATAGAACTCAGGCCACGTGTAGTTCTTCGGCCTGACATTCATGGCAGCGTTATTATCCAGGAAGTGGAACGGTACTGGAATCAGTCGATCCTGCTGTTGATACATCAAGTTGAGTGGCGCGCTCCTTCCGAACGATGTCAGCATTGAGAAGGCCGGGAACGAGCCGGGAGCCTTATCAAGAAAACTCTTTGTCAGATCGAACGGAAGTTCGCCCTCGTCAGAATCGAGACCATTCACAAAGTTCGCCTGCAAGTAAGTCATGTGGCGAAGTATCATGTTCACCTGCTCCGAGATACGATCTACTTTCTCCTCACCAACCGTTTTTCCGGTCTTCGACTTGTTGCCCATGTCGAACCACGATTCGATTCCGGGAAGGATAACTTTAAAACCGTTGCGTCGCATGCGCTGGACGTTAGACTCAGACAGCAGCGACAGTGTGCTTTCCGCGATGAAGTCGATACTGTCAGGGGGAATCGCTTCTTCGATAGCTCCCATGTAATCGTTAAAGCGAACGCCGAAGTTCGGATCATGCCATCCGACAATCGGGCGTTTCATCTTCGTCATCAGGAAACGTAGATCGGACTTCATTACATCGAAGTCTAACGGCTGGTATTTTACAACAGAGTCGACGCAGAAAGCACATGTGTAAGGACACCCGAGACTACCGATCATCGGGACAATTTTGATCATGGGTGCTTCACGCAGTAATCGCTCAACGTACGGCCAGCGCTCTTCGACACCGGGCAGACTTTCCGGTTGAGAATTTGCGGCCAGGCAAACACCAACCGGCCGCTGCGGCTCACAATTCTGGAGTACATCACGAACGATCTCCTTATCCGTGAAGCCAAGCACGTAGTCGAAGTACTTTGCCGCATCCTCCGGGTAGCACCGGGCATGTGGTCCGCCAAGCACAGTGACGGCTCCCTTCGACCGGTAATAATTGCTCAGTGCATATGAAAGGTGAGCCGATGGCGTGAATGCACTGATAAATACGACGTCCAGGTCATCGGGAAGCGGCTCGATCATCTCCTGGTACCCGTTGCGATACGCCAGGTGCACCTCGTGACCCTCTTGCTGGCACCATATCGCAACTACTTGTGGCATGATGCTCGCCAGATTCGCACGCATGGCGCGGGCGTACCACCGATTACTCGGGGATTTGGCAACAACATCAATAACGCCAACCTTTAACTTCCGCATGTCTTTTGGATTCCGTTTGAGAAGAGGCTACAACACAGTAAAGGTACACAGATCACTTCAGATTAAAAAAGACCCGCTGATGTGCCCGGAATCATTTTTTAACCATGATACCTGCCAGAATCAGGTACCTGCCGAATCCTCGCAGTAATGGCGTACATTTACACTGTAGTGCCTGTATTTGATCATTTGACCCTGGAGACCACCCGTGCTTGTAGACGGTAAACACTTTCGGACAATTTGGGACAACGACGGCGTCGTATCCCTGATCGATCAAAGATGGTTACCACATGATTTTCGGATCGAGACTATTCGCACCGTCGAGGACATGGCAACCGCGATCCGCGACATGCATATCCGGGGAGCCGGTGCCATAGGAGCTGCCGCAGGGTATGGCATGTATCTCGCTGCCACCTCATCCTCATCCTCATCTTCCTCTTCCGATCCGAGAAAATCTATCCGAGCCGGTGCTGAGCTTCTGAATGCAGCGAGACCCACAGCCGTTAATCTCTCCTACGCGGTCAAGCGCCAGCTCCGAATTCTGTCTGATACCCCCGATAACGATCTGGGCAATACCGCTCTGACTGAAGCCAGGGCGATTGCCGATGAAGATGCTGCGGCCTGCAAGTTGATCGGGCACCACGGCGGAAAGTTGCTGGAGATTTTAAGCTCCGGCAAAAACGGACAGACGGTAAATGTGTTGACGCACTGCAATGCCGGCTGGCTTGCGTTCGTCGACTTCGGCACGGCAACGGCTCCGATCTATGAAGCTTTCGACCGCGGGATTGATATTCATGTCTGGGTCGATGAAACACGACCTAGAAATCAAGGATCACGATTAACCGCGTGGGAACTGGGCCAACATGGTGTCCCGCACACTATCATTGCCGACAATACGGGTGGCCACCTGATGCAACATGGTCTCGTCGATGCTGTAATCGTTGGCACTGACAGGACGACTCGCTCCGGGTATGTGGCAAACAAGATTGGTACGTATCTGAAGGCACTTGCGGCACATGATACCGGTGTACCTTTTTATGTTGCTCTTCCGTCTTCGACCATCGACTGGGAGATATCAAACGGCCTGCTGGAAATACCGATTGAGCAACGTGGCCCCGAAGAGATCAGGTACGCAACAGGCGAACTCGAAGGGAAGACACAATCTGTTCTTATTGCGCCTGCCAAAAGTCCCGCTGCCAACTACGCATTCGATGTAACACCTCCGCGACTGGTTACCTCCCTCATCTCCGAACGCGGGGTCTTCGAGGCTAACGAAGAGGCTATCCTTGCGATGTATCCTGAAATGCGATGATGCCGCGAGACGAAGGGTATATCAAGTTTGATTGCGAGTGGATTGAGGGTGCTGCGCCTCCGTGGCACAAACTCAGTGCGCTAAACGACTGGCGACAGCTGATGCACAAAGCCGGCTTGATCGGGATGTACCCTGATGGGATTGGTTTTGGCAATATCAGCGTTCGCGATGTCCCGCTCAACGAGTTCATAATTACGGGGACAGCAACTGGCGCTGAGCCGTCGCTTACCCGAAATCACTTCACGCGGGTGATCGATTACAATCTTGATGAAAACCGTGTCACCTGCCGGGGTCCTATTCGTGCATCCTCTGAATCCTTGACGCATGCAGCATTTTATGAATCGTCTCACTCCATTAAGGCTGTGATTCACATACACCACAGGTATCTCTGGGATACTTATCTAGACAAACTGCCGACCACTTCGCGTGATGTAGCATATGGAACGCCCGAAATGGCTTATGAAGTGCGACGGTTGTTGTCCCTGCGTAACCCGAGGAACAAGCAACTTGTGATAATGGGTGGGCACGACGAAGGCGTGATGGCATACGGCGCAAGCATCAGTCAGGCCGCTTCGATTCTCCTTAACTGCTGCGACAGTCTGTTCCGTCAGTAGAATTTATTTCACGGCACGGGGCAATATTTTTGTCTTCCAGTCGTCCACAAGTCAGAACGTGAAGATGTACCTGCGGGAAGTGTTCGTCGCCGAACAATGTCGCAGTAACGACTGTCCGGCAGTGGACAACTTACCGCGGGACCCGTTCGCAAATGAACAAATGTGCGATTGTACTTCGGGATACAACCAGTCGTTCATAAATTTCACTCAACTCCGCACGATTGCGGATCGCTAAAAGTTAGATTGGAGTCGCTATGCTGAAACATTACTTGCTCATCGCATTGCGAAATCTTAGACGGCACTGGGGCTATGCCGCGATCAACGTTTTTGGGCTTGCAATTGGGCTGGCTGCGTGCATCCTGATCGCAATGTTCGTCGCCAGTGAGTTCAGCTTTGATCGGTTCCACGACAACAGTGATCGATTGTACCGCGCGTGGGTATTCGAGGATTACGGTGAAGACGAACAGTTTCTCAATACGACAACACCCCTCCCCCTTGGACCGGTCCTGGCAGATACGTATCCAGAAATCGAATCATACGTCAGAGTCGACAAGCGACCGACGATGGTTGAATCCGGAACTGACATCATCCCACAGGTCGTGCATGTAGTAGATCCCAACTTCTTCGATGTGTTCTCATTCCCGCTCGCGTCAGGCTCGCAGGAGAATGTTCTTTCGACTGTGACAAATGCTGTGCTCACACAATCGTCGGCACTGAAATACTTTGGTGATGAGGATGCGATTGGCAAAACCATTTCGCTGCAGAATGGAGATCAATTCGAGCAGTTCACTGTTGCCGGTATCGCCCATGATGCTCCAACTGAGTCAAGCATCCAGTTTGAAATCCTGATACCTTTCAACCCGGCATTGTACCCGGAGCGACTACTGACGGCCTGGTTCAATGTTGTTCCAGAGACGTACATCCTTCTTCGGGAAGATGCGACTCTTGATGAACTCACTTCCAAGATCCCCGATCTTTCAAAAACGATCCTTGGCGACGATTACCAACCGGATGTGTACAACATCGGGCTTCAACCGATTCATCAGATTCATCTTGACACGAGTCTTCCAGCAGGAAGCGAGGCTATTAGCAATCCTCAGTATTCGTACGTCATGATCGGAATCGCACTTCTGATACTTACCATTGCATGCGTCAACTTCACTACGCTGGCTATTGGTAGATCGACGGGTCGATCTCTCGAGGTGGGTATTCGTAAGGTTCTCGGTGCCCAGCAGGCGCAGGTTCGCTCGCAATTCTGGGGAGAGGCCATATTGATGACCGTGTTCGCGCTTGTCGCAGGTCTGGCTCTCGCTAATATTGCACTTCCGGCTTTTCGTGAACTATCTGGTCGGGAGCTCAATTTCGACATCGGGATTGCGAGCATCACCTTCATTGGCGGCCTCACGCTTCTTGTAAGTCTTGTCGCCGGCAGCTACCCGGCTGTTGTTTTGTCCGGGTTGAGGCCCATGGAGGTCTTGAAAGGCAAGTTCGACATTAAGGGTAAGCGACAGTTTGTTCAGCGGGCGATGATCGTATTCCAGCTTAGCCTGTCCGTGCTGTTGGTGATCGGCACCCTTGGCATGCAAAAGCAGCTGAACTTCCTTCAGAACACAAACCTGGGATTCGAAAAGGAACTCGCTGTGGTAGTCCCGACAAATATGCCCGGACCTGACGGACGTGAAACCGCTGACCGGATGCGTGAAGTATTGTCGGCCGATCCGTCAATCGTCAACGTGACGGCGTCGTCATTTAATATTGGAGATGGCTGGGGTCGCGCCGGGTACACTGATGAGGCAGGTACATACCGACTCTTCTGGGTCAACGTAGTGCAACCTGAATATCTATCGACACTTGGCATCGATCTCGTTCAAGGGCGCGACTATAGTCGCGAATCGACTGACGACATCAGCCGTGGAATCCTTGTCAACGAGGCGCTTGTCGCCGAGTATGGATGGTCGAACCCGATTGGACAACGCTTACCCGGTTCGGCATTCGGTGACCATCAAATAATTGGCGTGGTCGAGAACTTTCACTACTCAACCCTCAGAGATGCTGTTCGACCGCTAGTCATGATGGCAAACCCGACCCCGATCTTTGACGGAATTGAAAACTATGATGGAATGTCGTCCTTTTCACCGGAGGTGACTATTCGATTCCAGGCTACGGCATTGCCACAAATCGTTGACAAGGTTGAATCGGTCTGGAATCAGGTCGCGCCTGACCAGGCGTTTAATTACGTATTCCTGGATGATGCGGTCGACAACCAGTATCGAGCAGAACAGCGCATTAGTTCTGTTGTATCTCTCGGAACCATACTCTCGGTGATTGTTGCCTGTCTGGGCCTTTTCGGTCTTGCCACACTTGTTACAGCGCGGAGGGTTAAGGAGATAGGCATCCGCAAAACGATGGGTGCTTCGGCAACGGGAATAACAATGATGATATCCAGGGAGTTTGCAGTTTTAGCTACACTGGCAGTCGTCATCGCAAGCCCGCTCGCATTCATTGCACTCCGGTTCTGGCTGCAAGAGTTCGCATACCGCACACCCATAAGTGTATGGATATTCGTTGCAGCGGCGTTCTTTACGATCGCCATTTCGGTTCTGACCGTCGGGTACCAGGCTATTCGTGCGGCAACCGTGGACCCGGTCGTTGCCTTAAGGTATGAATAGCCTTATTCGTAGCGAAGTGATTTGACCGGATCGGACATTCCTGCCCGAACGGCTTGGAAACTAATCGTGGCAATTGCTATCAAAAGCGCAATGAGACCTGCAAACAGAAATGTTGCCGGACCCAGTTCTACGCGGTACGCGAAGGTGCTTAGCCAGCGCTGAAGGCCAAAATATGCGAGCGGCCAGGCAAATACCGTGGCAATAGCTACCAGAATCGCAAACTCTGTTGCTACAAGGCGAACGACGCCGGATATTGAAGCGCCGAGAACCTTGCGAATTCCAATCTCTTTTCGTCGGCGTTGTACAGACAGCGTAGCCAGACCGAATAATCCCAGGCAGGCGATGAGGATGGCGAGGCCGGATGAGTAGCGTACGATATCACTCCAGCGCTCCTCGGCCACATACTGCGCTGCAAGGTCATCGTCAAGAAAAGAATAGGTAAACGGTTTCCCCGGAAGCGCGGCTTGCCACACTTGTTCAACACCTGCCACGGCGCTCGACAAATCTGTTGTATTGAGCTTCACCAGTATTGCGCCCATGAAATTGTAATAGTCCGGGTGCATGTTCATCACAGCTGGCTGTACTTCTTCTCGGAGTGACCGAAAATTAAAGTCCTTTACTACTCCGATAATTACGGGTGCTTCTTCGTAGATCCCTGTCAGCCAGCCCGTAAGCCTCTGCCCTACCGGATTCTGCAAGTCGAATTCCTCGACAAGGGCTTCATTGACGAGGATACTCTCGGTAGAATCTGTTGCAAAATCTCTGGAGAAATTACGACCGGCGACAATCTCCATACCCATCAAATCAATGTAGTCGAAGCCGACACCAAAATTGTACGCACTCCGTGTTACCCCATTATCATCTGTCCATGTGTTTCGATCGCTACCGCGGGTGAACGAGTAGCCGGAACGGGCAATCTGGGAGACCTCATCCGTCTGGAGGAGGGCGTTCCGAAATCGTTCGAATACGAGAGGAGCCTCACTTCGATCGACCTGTCCTGAGTTCACAACAAGGACCATTTCGTCTTCGTAACCAAGATCCTTGTCGAACAGGAAACGAAGTTGTTGAGACATCACCAGCGTACCGACAATAAGTCCTATTGAGATCGTGTACTGCAAGACGACCAGACCCCGCGTAAATCGATTCCGTCCCTGCGATGATACTGCGCCCTTGAGCACCTCGGCCGGCATAAACCGGGACAATTGGACGGCCGGATAGCCTCCTGCAACAAGGCCGACCACTGCCGCCAGAATAACTAACATGAGTATCGAGTTCAGATTGATAAATGATGCCATTTCCAATTCCTGACCCGTGATCGAATTGAACAGAGGCAACACTGCGAATGTCAGCAGCAAGCCGAGAGCAAGGGCAACCACTGTCATTATCAGCGCTTCTCCCCAGAATTGCTTCATGAGTTGCGGACGATTTGCGCCCATCACCTTCCGCATACCAACCTCTTGCGCCCGACTTGCGGACCTGCCGACGGATAACGTCATGAAGTTGATGCAGGCGATTACGAGTATTAGCAGACCGATACCGCCGAGAATAAACGAATACAGAGGATCCTGCGGAGCAGCCTCATAAGGGGTCCATACATCGGGCTGATGGTGCATCCTCAGGAGAGGCTGCAGTTCCATTCCAAACGCATCTTCCCTGTCCGCAAGAAATTCGTTGTCAAGCAGGGCTTGCTTATAGCTGGCATACTGCGTGTCGACGAACGGTTTCATTTCCTGCTGAACCCGAAGATGATCTTCTCCTTCCTGAAGCAGGATATACGTTGAGGTCCTGCCACCCCAGTTGTTGCCGCCCAGATACAGGTCGTCGTAATTTTCGAACGAAATCGCTACCGCATACTGGAGGCTCGAAGTCACGGGCGGCACGTCGGTTACACCGGTCACCTGAAAGTTGTGCTCAATTCCATCATCTACAATCGTGACCCGATTACCGAGCGCAGATGCATACGACCCTTCCCCGACTCCGAACAATGTTGATGCCGCCTCAGTGGTTACAACCATTCCGCTTCGATCGACCAGCGCGCTCTCCGGATCGCCAGCGACAAACGGAAAGGAGAACATCTCGAAGAACGGTTGGTCCACCTCAACGAGCAGTTGGCGAAAACTTTCAGAGCCCACACGGAGGTCGCGACTGCCCTGAACAAAACGTGTAGCCGACTCTATCGATGTAAACGACTCACCCAACGCAGGGGTAAAGTCTGGAAACATCATGTTCTGGTAGTTTTGCGTTCCATCCGGAGATTCGTACGGAACGACCGTACGGTAAATCCTGTCGGCATTCGTATGGAACCGGTCGAAGCTCCACTCCTGATGAACAAGCATGAAAATGAGCAGGCAACATGCCATCCCGACAGCAAGACCTGCAACATTTATGATGGTGTACGCCTTGTGCTTTACTAGATTGCGAAAGGCGATTTTGATGTAATTGCGTAGCATCGGGACCAGGAGTTTTGCAGGATAGTGCTAAAATTATAGCAGACGGGACAGACTATAACAAGGTTACGTCCAACGGCCAAAATTTGGTAATACGAATTATAGCCTATTCCAGACCCGGCTAATAGTCAAAGGCACACACATTTGACAAGTCAAAATTGGACTTTTGATTACCGGGACCACGGTGGCACTACCTCATTCATCCGCCCATATGCTACAGCCTGGCCAACATGTTCATTCATGTGCGAGACCAGTTGCGTCAGAACCTGCCACCCCTTCACGCTTCTACCATAGAGTACGACAGATTTACCGAGGTCTTCGTCGGACATTTCCGGGACACTTGTCTTGACGTGAGCGATCGACTCTCGCAAAGCAGTCAAGATCATGTCTTTGTTAGTGAGGTCCTCCATCGATTCCAGATCGACGCCATCAGGAACGGGAATTCCGAGTGATGACTCGAGGTAGTAGTAATTGTAGCGGGCGATGTGGGCGTAGACCCTGGCGACCGACATCGCTCCCTCCATCGGCGTCCACGAGTACAGGCTCTCGGGCATCGCGTCAGCCATCCGGACAGTCTTGAATGACGACCGTTCAAAATGTGCTAGCATGTCCGTTCCTACATCTGAGGCGGTTGTCTGCCCTTCAACTGACATTGAAACGACTAAAAAAGAAGCTAGTAAGGTGTATATAACTTTGTTCATCTGATCGAGTGTGATGGATTTTGGTGGTTGCCAGTAATCCAATGTAGTACAAGATTGTTGTTTTCTGTTGTGTGGCTTCAGATTCCGAACGCGACTGCCGAAACTCATGCTTGATGACACTGTAAACCGACTAATAACAGACAATTCCTAATGATTAATGCCCACCGTATTCTTGTAATTGCCCTGTGCGGAGTCATCCTTACAGGCTGTGATAGCGCGGATAACACTTCTGTTGCCACTGTTTCTATTAAGCTGACCGACATGCCTTTTCCGTTCGATGATGCAGACTCGGCAAATGTCGTTATCCAACGTGTAGAGTTAATCGGCTCTGAAGACAGCACGTCATCCCTCGTGATCTCCGATTCGCTACAGCCGTTCAATCTGCTCGATCTTCAGAATGGTGTCACGGCCGACCTGGCTAGCCTGGACATTCCCGTCGGATCGTACAGCCAGCTCAGAATTGTAGTATTGGAAGATGCCTCGGTGGTAATGAAGGACTCTACGTCATATAACCTGAAGATCCCTAGCGGATCCGAAACAGGCATTAAGATCAATCTGTCAAATTTCGATCTCCAGGAGGCTGACAGTGCGATCGTCACGGTTGACTTCAATGTTGAGGAGTCGTTCGTCGTTCGGGGCAACCCATCGACTGTCAAGGACATAATGGGATTTATTTTCAAGCCAGTACTCAAGATCGAGTCGTACTCTTTGAACGGAGTCCCGCAGACTGTTCAAGAGTAGACGATAAATCGAAAGATTTTAAAAGGGCCTGCGTCAAAAGCGCAGGCCCTTTTTTGTATCTATAGGAATCACCAGGGTTAAATCGACGGTGTCTGGCTGTCGAATGCCGGCTCCAGCAGAGGTGACGCTCTCTTGCCTGAATTCATGATCTACTTCCGCCTCGGATTTGAACACCTGCTTGACCTTGGAGGAGCCGACCACATCTTGTTTTTACTCGCCCTGTGTGTCAGGTACTCCTGGTCAGAATGGATAAAAGTAGTCGCAGTTGTGTCTTTTTTTACTGTAGGTCATTCCATTACACTGGTCCTCGCTACACTGCAGATTGTCCGTTTTGATGCGAATATCATCGAGTTCTTAATCCCGCTTACCATATTCCTCGCAGCGCTGCCCAACATCCTGACCCGAAACATTCGGGACGGTAATATCGAACAACGTTTGTCCGTTACCTTGTATTTCTTAACGATGTTCTTTGGACTGATTCACGGACTGGGATTTTCGAACTACCTACGTGCGCTGCTCGGATTTGAGGAAAGCATTGTGGTCCCTTTGCTCGCGTTCAATGTTGGACTTGAGCTCGGCCAGATAGTTATCGTTGCCGTTCTTGTGTCAATACTGACGCTACTTCTACGATTTACGACTTTGAAACGACAGTTTAGCGTCGTGGCTATCTCCAGCATCATCGCAGTCTGGGCCCTGGTTTTAATGGCAGACCGGCTCGTGTAATGTACTTAATGACCTATCCCGGATGTCTCACATTTCTCATACTTACTAACTCACGGTGAATTTATAATGACCGCACCGATACGACTTTTTGCGACGCTTGTAGCGCTGGCTTGTATTACGTTTCCGCTGGACCTCGTCGCCCAGCAATGGCTTCATGACGACGGCTCGAATACAAACCAGTCTGTCTTCCGCCAGATCGACGAGTACCCGGCACCGAACAGATATCGAAACGCGGCAGGTGCTCCCGGTCCAGACTACTGGCAGCAGCAGGTCGATTACGCAATTGAAGCTACTCTCGATACGTCCAGCCATTCAATCATCGGATCAGAAAGAATCACGTACCACAACAACTCGCCGGACGTTCTGAAATACCTGTGGGTACAGCTGGACCAAAATGTCAGGTCCAGAGAGCACAGCCGTACGTATGAAACTGCCCGGGCACTACCCGAGAATATCAGCCCGCAATTCCGACGATTCGTAGGTGTCGAACCGTTTGATGGAGGGTACACGATAAGTAGAGTCGCTCTCGTCGACGATGGTGCGATCGCCGGTGCCGACTATCGTATCAACAACACTATCATGAGAGTGAACCTGGTGCAACCTCTCAACCCGGGAGAGTCGCAGCAGCTTGAAATCGACTGGAGCTATCCCATCCCCGACAATGGTCGAGGAGCCAAGGAGAAAGTGATGGATGGTTGGCTGTATGAAATGGCACAGTGGTTTCCGCGCATGAGCGTCTACGATGACGTGAATGGCTGGCAAACGGATCAGTTTTTAGGTCGCGGTGAGTTCTACCTGAACTTCGGCAACTACGACGTAAAAGTTACGGTGCCGTGGAATCACATCGTTGATGCAACTGGTGAGCTGCAGAATCCGGAGGAGGTACTTACTGCTGAACAACGCAGACGTCTTCAGCGCGCATATCAGTCGGAAGAGCCCGTATTTATCGTCGGTCCTGATGAGGTTATGTCTCCACAAAGCCGCCCTGTTAATTCCGGAATGTTAACGTGGCACTACAAGGCAGAGAATGTCCGTGACTTTGCGTGGGTATCATCGAAAACATATGTGTGGGATGCCGCCGGATTCACGTATCGGGAAGGTGAAACACCGATCAAAGTCCACTCGATATATCCGCGGGACGCAATGCCTCTATGGGACAAGGTTTCGACCCGGGCGACGCTGCAAACGCTCAAGACGTACGGTCGTCTGGCTTTCGAATATCCGTATCCCAAGGCCGTCAATGTTCATGGCCCCGTCTTCGGAATGGAATATCCGATGGTAGCATTCTGCGGGGCACGTCCTCAACCTGATGGGACATACAGCGATGGGCTCGAACGAGCACTCATCGGTGTAACGATTCACGAAGTCGGGCACAACTGGTTTCCCATGATTGTGGCTTCAGACGAGCGCAAGTGGACATGGATGGACGAGGGGCTGAACACGTTCCTGCAATACTACGCGGAGCAGGACTACGCGAAAACATACTGTAATTCAGTCTGGACCCAGACGGAAGACTGCAGTTATCCGAGTCGGCGCGGCCCTGCGGCCAACATTGTCAACTATATGCGTGACGAGGATCAGGTGCCGATAATGACAGAGTCTGACCTCATTCACAAGGACTTCGGCAACAATGGCTACGCAAAACCCGCAACCGGTCTGGTAATGCTCCGAGAACATGTCGTCGAGCCCGTCGGCTTCGATGATGCGTTTGGTGATTACTCCAAAAACTGGATGTTCAAGCACCCGCAACCTGCTGATTTCTTCAGATCAATGGAGGAAGGCAGCGGAGAGAATCTTGCGTGGTTCTGGCGAGGCTGGTTCTATTCGACCCATGCCAATAACCAGGCGATCAGCAGTGTTACCGTGCAGCAGTCTGAAGCTCTACTGGGTTCGTCAGCTCAAGGTCGGCATTATTATCGGGTCGAGGTAACAAACGAGGGTGGATTGGTGATGCCCGTCGAACTTCTTGTCACGTATGAAGATGGCACTGAAGACAGATTCGATATGCCGGTAGATGTGTGGCGGAATAATGAGATAACGTACCGCAAGGGTTTCTTCAGTGACAAGGTTGTGGCAAAGGTGGAGCTGGATCCAGATGAAGCCTTCGCCGACATTGATCGCTCTGACAACGTTTGGGAGACACCCGCGATCGAAGTCAACGAAACTGAATCAGACTCGAACTAGAACTAAAGGGCTGGTGAAAACCCGACTTGGTCTACCACTGCTCCTCAGTGTGTTACTGCTGGGAGGATGGTCGCGGCAAACGCCGCGACCATCCCAGCATGATTTTCATGTCTCGTACGCAAATCTTGCGGTTGAGAATAACGTTGCGATGCTGCGCGTCCGTTTCTTTCGTGATGATCTTGAGTCCGCCCTCGGAGCACACTCTCGCCGGAACGACTTCCGGATGGACTCATCGCTGTACGTCGACAGCCTGTTCGTGGACTACTTCAAGAAACGCGTTGTAGTGAACGCCAACGGAACAGACCTTGACGGTCAACTGATCACGAGCGGCGAGGACGAGCTTGATAGAGAGCCCGTCTGGTGGTACATGGTGAAATTCGATTCGGCCACAGAGATCACCTCGATGACGATGAGGAATACGCTGTTATTGGAGGTCTTTGACGACCAGAAGAATATTGTCAAAGTCGCCCACTTCCCGGGAAATAAGCAACGATCATATTATTTCGCAAGGGGTGAAGAGACAGCCGTATTTGATTTCTGGTAATCATCCCGGGCGAGCTGAAATTGATTACAAAAAGAAAGCCCGACTGCCAATGGCAGTCGGGCTTCTTGTCGTCGAGATTCTCGCGCTACGCCACACTTACATTTTGTGCGCTTAAGCCTTTGGGTGTTTCCTCAACTTCGTACTCCACCTCTTGCCCCTCGTCCAGGCCTTCATTGTAGCCTAGACCCACAACGTTGTTTTTGTGGACAAAGATATCTTTGCCGCCATCAGCGGGCTCAATGAATCCGAAACCTTTCTCAACATTGAACCACTTTACTTTACCGTTAGCCATAATATACCAAGTATGATCACAGTACTGAAACACTCCTTAAAACGATTGACGTTGTGGCCGGTTGGGCTTAGAATGGTCCTGAACTGGTGATCTGATTAATTAATGTAATGAACAATGCTAACACTACTTCGGCAGGGCATGCTGTCACCCGTTGAGTGACGGGTCACGCCCCGACGAGTCGCGTTAGCAAGCCTAATATAGTGAACATCCCGTAATCTGATGATATCTTTGATCAAAATGCGAAAATTATTGCAAACAAGTCCTGATATGCGCCTTTCCTGTCATTTGTCACTTTTGATCTGCACCCTCTTTCTTGTCTCTGCTGCGTACGGGCAGGCAGATCCTCCCCGGGTCCTGACCATGGAGCAGCGGGCGGAGACCATTGATCGCTGGCTGGAATACCGGATGGAAACCATCCTGCCAGATTTGATGCGCAAACATGAGATCGATATGTGGATCATCAGCGCGCGTGAGTATAACGAGGACCCTGTCATCAAGACGTTCCTCCCCGCTACCTGGCTCGCAGCACGGCGGCGAACAATACTTGTACTGTTTGACCGGGGTGGAGATGAGGGAGTCGAAGCTCTTGCCGTCGCCCGCTATGATGTCGGGACGAAATTTACCCGCGCCTGGACACCGGAAGAGCAGCCCGACCAGTGGGCCCGTCTGGCTGAGATAGTCGCCGAACGCAATCCCCGAAAAATTGCGATCAATCGATCGGAGCTATTCGCCACTGCCGATGGCCTGACATATTCCGAGTATGAGCTGATGCAATCGGCTCTCGATCCGGCGCTGAGGAAGCGCCTTGTTTCTTCCGAGTTGCTTGCAGCCGCATGGCTCGAGACGCGGACAGATGAAGAGATGAAGGTCTATCCGAGAATCGTTCGGATGGCTCACCACATCATCGCACAGGGGTTTTCAGATACCATCGTTCAGCCCGGGATAACATCTACGGATGACCTTGAGTGGTGGTACCGTGAACGCATACGTGAACTCAAACTAATTACGTGGTTCCACCCATCCGTGTCAATCCAGCGCGAGGGTTCGGGGCGCGATGGCGATTTCTCAGGCAGGCAGGATGCAAACATTATCCAGCCGGGAGATTTACTGCACGTCGACTTCGGCATTACGTATCTCAGATTAAATACAGACACACAGCAACACGCATACGTTTTGAAGTCTGGAGAGACGAACGCTCCGGATGGGATCTTGAAAGCTCTTGGGGTCGGTAATCGGTTGCAGGACATTTTGACTGGCAACTTCGTGGATGGAAGGTCGGGGAATCAAATACTGCTGGCTTCCCTTGAGCAGGCATCGTCAGAGGGCATCAATGCTACGATCTATACTCACCCGATCGGCTACCATGGTCACGGTACAGGACCGACCATTGGCTTGTGGGATCAGCAGGGTGGTGTACCCGGTCGCGGCGACTATCCGCTCAACCCGAACACTGCTCATTCAATTGAACTCAATGCCCGAGTGCCGATTCCGGAGTGGAATGATCAGGAGATCCGAATAATGCTTGAAGAGGATGCCTTTTTTGATGGCGAGTCTGTCTTGTACATTGATGGGCGGCAGAAGCAGATCATCCTCATTCCAGAACCTTCGGCAATAAACTCTCAGTAGGTGACAGGCGTTTAAACCCTCAGGATCCCGGAGTTCTTAGTTGAACTACATAACCTCCGAATCTTCCCTCAAACACCGTCACAGGATTGCCATCCAGATAGAAGGAGTCGGAACTTGAGTATTTCTCCCAGCTCCCCGGATCATCAGGGTCCGAGTCTGCCCGCCGGCATTCATTCATGTCTGCAAAGACGATTTGATGGCCCCCGTCATCAACTATTCGCGCGGCGCAAGCAAGACATACGTACGGAGAGTGCCTCGGGGAATGAGGTCCGTCGGCGCCACATACGGGGCATTGCTGGATGTCTTCCGAAGGATGAAATACGAACGACGGCCAGCCGGCAGGATCATCTTGGTCAAGCATTGTGGAATCGATATAAGTTATAACGAATGTAGGAACGGACGCTAATTACTTTCATTTTCCTGAACCCTGCAACTTCGTGAGACAGATTCCGCATTGCTTATAATAACACAAACAGCCCGGCAAACGACAATGACGCCCCTCCGCACCCTGATTGTTTTACTTCTTGGTCACTTACTCGCAGTCCCTGCCTACTCGCAGGTCACCGCAATTACGAATGTTCGCATCGTCGACGTTGATTCCGGTGTGGTTTCAGAACCGCAAACTCTGATTATTACTGACGACCGCATTACAGCCATTGAACCGGAGGCGAGTGTCGACATTCCAACTGGCGCGACCATGATTGATGCTGATGGAAAATTTGCGATTCCCGGTCTCTGGGATATGCACGTCCACCTGGACGATCCCGAAATGTGGCCACACCATTTGACACGCGACCGCAAGGAAGCGCATCTTCAGCTGCTTGTTGCCAACGGCGTTACCGGTGTACGCGATATGGGTGGTGGGTTCGACCAGATCTTGAAATGGAAACATCAAATTAGTGCTGGCGAATTGCTTGGCCCGTCTATCATTCTTGCCGGACCGATTGTAGACGGTGAACCAGCTTTGTGGCTGGGATCTGCAGCCGTTGGCGATCCAGATACTGGACGCGAAGTAGTGCGAAGTCTGGTGAATCGGGGTGCCGACTTCATCAAAGCTTACAGTATGCTCGAGCCAGAGGTTTTTCTTGCTATTGTTGATGAGGCGCAAAAGCTCGGTGTTCAGGTCGCCGGACATCTTCCGATTCGAGTATCGCCTGTAGACGCCTCGAATGCAGGGATGAACTCGATCGAGCACATCATTGGTCTGACCTATGCCTGCTCATCAACTGCTTCATCATTGAGACAATCAATGGATAACGTTTCGCTCAATCAAGGTTATCCATGGGGAATTTATCTCGGATCCGATGAACGCGTTCGTTCGACCTTTGATGTTGCGAATTGCTCGAGCATGATCGAGACATTTGCCGCCAACGATACATGGCAGGTCCCGACACTTCGGACGCTCTGGGGGTTGTCCAGTAGGGCGCTCGACGATCATCCGGAATTGAACAGGTACGTTCACGCCTCTCACATCAAGAACTGGCGCGAGAACCGCACTCCCGACCCACAACTTGCAGCTGTAAGGACTCAAGCCCTTGACCAGAATATGCAGCTTACGAAGGCAATGCATGAAGCCGGCGTAGGAATCATGGCTGGTACCGACATGGCCGCGCTCCCCTACACGTATCCCGGTTTTAGTTTACATAATGAGCTCGAGTTGTTCGTCGAGGCTGGACTGTCTCCCCTTGAGGCACTTCAGACGGCAACCATAAATCCTGCAAGATTTCTGCGACAGGAGGATTCGCGCGGCCGCGTACGTACTGGCCTGATAGCAGACATTGTCCTGCTTGACGAGAATCCGATTGATGACATTGCAAACACACAAAAAATATCTGTCGTCGTTACAGGCGGCATGGTACTGCTCCGCCCACAGCTGGATGAAATTCTGAACGATGTTGCCGATACCATGAGATAGCGCTTGTCGCTGGAACGCTCAGTGCGTTTGCCAGTTGTTCATGTATGTTATTAATAATAAGTGTTTTATGAGAAGGTTCTTTTCACTCGGCCTGGTTTGCATGGCCTTTCTGTTATTTTCGTGCTCGAGCGATCCCGTCAACGATACGCAGCCGGACCCACCGGACCTGTCAGAGGCTGACGGATCACCGATGGATGTACTGGGACTCTGGGACAATCCGGTCCCGACGCTGGCCTCTGGAACGACGGTCGTTTTTACCGGCTACTCGAACTCATCGCAGAGCGCGCGAACATTCATCAATACATACGCAGCGTCGGCTGGGTTGACTTTTGTCAACTGTGCGCTGAGTAGCAATGCATTGGAAAACTGGGTGAGCAAGAATCTTGCTTCCGATTGTGACGGCGACAATGTATCGCTCACTATGAACATGATCGCGACACAGGGCCAGTGGGACCTTGACACATTTGGCGACGTGATTCAGACTGAGTTACCAAAACTCTATGACCAACTGAAAGCACGATATCCGAATGCCGTTCACGCGTTCTATCCGGGTGAACCTGCCCATTGGGTCGATCCGTCACGCTGTCCTCGAATCTGCGAGCCTCTTCGTTACAGAACAGGAATCGAGGTCAGACTGGCTGTTGAAGCCTTAGACAAGTCCGACGCAATTCTCGGGCCATATTTGCACAGTGCAATTGGTGAACCCAATGCAAGCGATGTCGAGTTTGTGTGCGAAGATTTCCGCGCGCAAGACCCGGGTTGCTCCCAGGGAGTCGCGAATCAACACCCGAGTGATAGTGGCCAGGCTAAAGTTGCCTTGATCTACGACCGTTGGTTGCAGGGTAGTGGCGGCTACTAGGCAGATCCTGATCTCGCCGGACTACCCTCGAAGAACTGAAAGCTTGCGAGGTCCATCAGACGCCCGCGTCCACCCCGGAAGGAAAGATGAAGGGCGCGTATGCCCTCTATTTTTTCAGTCACACCTCCCTCAAAGTCTTGCCAGGTTGACCAGCTACCTGTCGCCTTCACTTCACAGGTAGCGATAACACGACCATCGGGTTCATCAACTCGAAAGTCGACAAACCCGCCCTGAGTTGCGGATGAAGCGACAACACTAACTGAATTGCCGGCGTCAGCAAAGTCGATATACTTGTAGGCTGCAGAATCGGAGCTTTCAATGTGGGTCAGCGCATCGATAGTCTTCCCCGAAGCCCACGCAGTGTTTGCGCGCACACTGCCTGACAGCTTGCATGCCCTGAAAGCAGGGAGTCGCTGTTTCGCCGGAATGGGCTGACCGGGGCCCTGCGTAGTCATCTCAACCTCCGCTATCATCCCGTTGTCATCAAAGTGAATTGGCTCTATGCACAGGCGCCGGTTGTAACGGGAAGCCTGCGATGACCGATGGTAGAATACATACCAGGTTCCGTGTACTTCCTGAATTGAGCCATGGTTATTCCACGTTCCAGGATCGCAGCCCGAGTTGTCGATTATCGTACCCTGTTTTTCATAGGGACCCAGCGGCGACCGACTGGTTGCGTACGACAGGCACGTTGCCCTGTCGCGCGAGATGTCTGTGTATGTCAGGTAATACACACCGTTGCGTTTGCGAATGGACGCTCCTTCGTGGAACCCGAGGACCGATTCCGTAAGCAGGGTCTCTACCGTCGACTCGTCTATCGAGTTTAATTCCGGCAGCATCCGTGCTCCTTTGAGGTCAAATTGCCCCCAGTAGTAATACGCTGCGCCGTCATCATCAATCAGCACCGCTGGATCGATGCCGTCACCGTCGGCACCCTGGACTCCTGTTGCCTGTTCAAACGGTCCTGAAGGAGAGGATGAGCGGGCAACACCCTCGCGTTTGTCATCTGTGCAGTAAAACAGGTAGTACAAACCGTTATTTTCTATGCAGTCGGGAGCGAATAGCCGGCGATCGGTGGAGGCATGTATTTCAGAGGATGACAAAATTATCCCGTGATCGCTCCAGTTGACAAGGTCCGCCGAGGAATACGCACGGTAGATATGACTGCCATACTGGGTGTCCCCGGGTGTGTCGCACGTTCCGTATACGTACACCCGCCCATCCTCCCAAACGCGGGCCTCGACATCACATAGATAACGGAATGGCGGCAAAATCGGATTCATTGTTGTCCTTTTTCGGTGTTTCGCGACGAAACACAATGTTAATAAGTATGTACTGTACTTCAGATGAGCCTGTTGCCGTAGGCTCGATCAGGATTTTCGTGCTGCTGTTAGAGCGCTTCGAATGGATGGGCAGTCCTGACATCATCGCTGCCCGCCCGTCGTACTCTGACCGGATCCTTCCCACCATCAAGATTACGAAGTGTGATGACTAAAAAGAATGTCTCCCGCTCAACCGCGTTCACATTAGCGATCGCCCTTACCGGACTCCTGGGCTTCTCCAGCTGCGACACGGGCGCCTGCTCCGGGAACTGCCCCCTCGATTTGAGTGGCGATGTCACGCTAAGTGTTATCAGTCAGGAGCGATCCTTCCCGGCGAACTTGTCCGTTTTGTTCAAGGTAGAGAGTATTTCCTCAACCCCCATCGGACGATTGGACTCGACTGATTTTGAGATTTTCGACAATGATGTTCTACAGTCGCAATTCGAGTCATCGAGCAAAATTGACGGACAGCGAGGAGACTTTGCAACCAGTGTTGTGCTTGTCCTCGACCTCTCGGGGAGCATTACGAATACCGAAAATCTTGCCCCCCTCAAGAGTGCTTCCAAAGCATTCCTGGAATCTGCTCTATCCATTGATGATGAGAACACAACCGAAGCCAGCGTCTGGTGGTTTGATGGTGATGCAGCGCTAAAGCAACTCGTCGGTTTTACCAACGATAGTAGTGAACTAATGAACGCAATCGACAGCGTCGATGCGAGCATTAGTACCGATGCCTCTACCAATCTATACGGAGCCATCGTCCAGTCTGTGGAAGTACTGGAAAATCGACTGAACCAAATTGACGATGAAACTGCTGCGATCGGAGCCATCGCAATATTTACCGATGGAACGGATCAGGCATCCCGTTCGACACAGTCCAGCGCCCTGGAAGCTGTCAGCAACGCAGACCCCAAGATCAACATGTACAGCATCGGTCTTCGAGGGGAAATCGACGAAAACTTCCTGAAGAACGTAGGCAAAAGCGGATCTGTTTTCGCCTCGAACATTAACGAGATCACTCCGCAGTTCAGGGATATTGCCGAGCGAATTCGTGATCAGGCCAACAGCGTATACAAACTTGAGTACTGCTCACCGCGACGCTCGGGGCTTAGCCACAGTCTTCGGATCGTCGTAAATGCTGGTGGAAGAGTCGCTCAGGACGAAATAAATTACTCGGCCGAGGGCTTCTCCGGCGGATGCACCCTCGACTAGGAATCCGATCCCGAAATCCTGAAAGATCTTCAGTATCGTCGCCGCAGTAACGGTCGTCTGGCAAGGCTCGTCCAACTGAGGTCGGGCAAACGTAACCTTACCAGAAGACGTATCCAATGAAAACCTGGAACGTCCGGTTGGTAAACCGTAGATCGTCAGGGTCGTCGACCAACGTATTTGTCAACCCGTGAGTATATCGTCCGCCGAAAACGACAGACTTCGAGTCCAGAAAGTACCCGCCTCCGACCACAACGCCTGCTTCGAAAGAATTGAGCTGGTCCTTAACAGATACGCTCGTTTCGGGTCCAACTAGTCTGGCAGCGTGGAGACGTCCAACCTGTCCGCCGATCTCTACATAAAAACCGTCGACACTGACCTTGCCAATTAGGGGCAGCAGGATATAGTTGTAGCGCAGCCGCAGGTCATTTTCAATCTTTGTGCCCTGGCGAGAATAGACCAGTTCAATCTGGGTTTGGATTCCATTGCGAATATCGACAGGTAGAAACACGCCGACGTGATAATCATTCCGCCGCGTATTTGCACTGTTCTCTCCTCCCAGTGCCGCACTCGTCAATCCGAGCTTGGCCCCAAAACCGGCTACCTGTGCATCGACTGGCCGAAATGTGCTTGCGCACAGCGATACGAGGACAAGGATCAGGACTCTGTTCATTATCTGCTGCCGTAACTCTTGCCGGAAAGGATACCATCAATATCTGCCGGTCCACCCTGTAAGTCAACTCAGTGTAGTCAGTCTGAAGCAGCGAGCATCACACCGCGGCAGTTTTTTGCGCCACAATGACATGCGTACAAGTGACTGTGCTCTTTGTCAAACTCCTCATCCAGTTCGAGGCTGTAGTCGTAGAAGAGTTCTTCGCCTTTTTCGATCTTTCGGAGCGAATAAATCCAGATCCTGCCATCATAATTGACTGCTTCACAGTTCGGGTCGCAAGAGTGGTTTACGTAGCGCCCGTCGTTCCCTTTTGACTTACCGTCAATTACTGTATCGTCATCCACTGCAAACAGGACAATGTGTGCGTGCTCATTGTCGACGTCATTGTATCTAGCGTCCGCTTCTGCTTGAGAGATACGTTCACCCTTGTACTCAATGACTCGTACTCCCTTCTTGATTTTCTTCTGTGCGAAGACACCGTATCCGTGTATTGGCGAGTGTCGGACTTCGTAGAGTTTAGAGCTCCCCTTTTTCTTCTTCTTTTTCTTTGCTGCGCGTGTCTTGTTTTTTGCCATCGAGCGAGGACCGGTGGTTGAACTTGGGCTTTGATTCAGGCACGGAAGATATTGCGCAAGTGTGTGATGACCAACGAATTGAACAAGAACTTCGACGACCAGATCACTTTTCTTTCAGCCTCCATATGTCGCCACTCCATCACGAGAGTCTCGGTGTATCAAGTGCCGTCTTTCAAGACCCAATTGAGTGGATCCACTACTATCGAAGCGCCTTCCGGAACGGTGACAGTTGTAGAGTTGGACCCATCGAACTCAACCCTTTGAGTAGACCCATCAACCTCGATATCTATCGGCATGGGAAATGGAAGGCTGTTCGGCGTCTCCCAACGCAGCGTCATCGACGCTCCCTGCACACTCCAGCTTAGTCTGGGCAAGGCCGGTTGCCTCGCATAGACCTCGAAGAACCAATCAAGGTCCCGGCCGGAGATATCCTCAGCGATAGCCTTGTAGTCGTCAGTGGAGGCGAATCGAGTCTGCGATCCATCGGTTGCGCTCTCCATTGCCGGCGTCGGGTAAGCCATTCGACGGATCGATGTCTTCAGAGCATCATCCCCGATGAGGTAGCGTAGTGTGTGGAGTAGCCATGCACCTTTCGTGTAGATATCGCCGGTGTAGATCTGCTGGCTTGACCGGATCCCACGAGGTGCAAGGGCAATCTGATTTCTTATGCCTCCCCGCGCTCTGGCCATCTGCTCGTGATATGCATCGGGCCCCGCCAGGTACTCTCGATAGAGTGGCTGCATGTACGAACCAAATCCTTCATGGAGCCACATGTCCGACCAGTCGACATTCGTTACCAGGTTTCCCCACCATTCATGCGCGAGTTCATGATGATGCAGCGCGTCGTAGCCGAAGTCGACTCCTCCCGTCATTGAACCGTTGTCGAAGTTGGCACCGTATGCAATGATTGTCTGATGTTCCATACCCAGGTGCGGTGTTTGCGCGACTCCGTACTTGTCCGCACGGAACGGATAGGGGCCTACAATTTCCTCGTAGAACTTCAAGTGATCCAGTATTTCGGGGAATAGCTCTTGTCCTTTTTCGAAATCTTCCGGCAGAACGTAGAAGACGACGGGGAATGTCTCTCCGGCTACGCTTTGGAAATCGGTCTCGATCGTTCGATACGGTGCAATATTCAGTGCGACGTTGTAAACATTGATGGGATTCGAACTGAACCAGTGATAGGTTTTCGAATCACCGTTGTCGTCGACACCCTGCAGTCGCCCGTTAGAAGCGACAACCAGGGGATCTGGTACCGTGATATGCAACGACATCGAGTCGGGCTCATCGGTCACGTGATCTTTGACCGGCCACCACACGTCTGCTCCGATTGTCTGGCAAGAAGTTGCGATCCAGGCGAAGCCATCGGCAGTCTCTGACCAGGAGAAGCCTCCATCCCAGGGCGGATTCGGAGCTACCCGGGGATTCCCTTCGTATGAAACAGCGACCTGAATGATCTGCCCCGGCTGCCTCGTACCCCCTAGAGTTATCCAGATGCGACCGGACGTATGCTCATAGTCAAGTGATCTTTTGTCTCCGTGTACAGTTTCGGAAACGTCTTTGACAGTCAGCAGAGGGTCGAGGTCGAGCGCGATACGATTCGCGGGTGACGTCATCCGTGCCTGCATTGTCATCGTTCCACCGATCCATCGCTCGTCCGGATCAATGCGAAGCTCGAGGTCGTAATGCGTGACATCATAAACTGCCTGCTCGGCGATCAGGATGCCACCAGAATCGTACGGATCGTTTTCTTGAGCATTGGAAGGAGCTAGATCGCAGGCAAGTGAGACAAGACACAGCGCAAAAATTGCTCTCCTGGTACATGATCTTTGGATGGCGTACCTCAGAATTGGGTTCATAGAAGCAAGAGTATTCATTATTTCATTTAACAATCCATGCGGTGTAGGTACTACCCAGGGCCCAAGCGGTTTTGTCCGGCACCGTAAAGTAACCAACAAATTCAAAGGTTGATGTCAGTAATAATCGGTATCGATTTGTCAGGGCCATCGAATGTGTCTGATACAGCCGCTATTCGCTGCGAAACGGTCGGAGATAAACTGATCTGTACGGGAGGAGGGTCAGGTTTCACCGATCGAATGATCTTCGATCTTGTTTCGTCCGTTTCCCCGGACGACAAGCTGGTCGTTGCCCTCGATGCTCCGCTGTCGTACGAGCCGGGCGGTGGAGACAGGGAAAGAGACAAGGCACTTCGGCAGCGTCTGACCTCGGCAGGATTGTCATCAGGTACGGTGATGACGCCAACGATGACTCGCATGGCCTACCTGACACTACGCGGGATTTCCATTGCCAGATTGATACTTGCAGCAAATCCAAAAGCGACCATTGTCGAAGTTCACCCCGGTGGTGCGCTGGTTTTAAATGGTGTTGATGCAAGCTATGTAAGAACCATCAAGACAGACCAGTCTTCTCGTGAACATATCGTGTCATGGCTGCAATCCGGGAAGTTCAATCGAATCGACAACTTTGCGCCCCATTCTGACCACATCATTGCAGCTCTCGGGGCCTGCCTGGCTGGACAGGGAGTGATGATGCAAGAGAGTCGCTGGCTTTACAAAAAGGAACCGCCGCTTCATCCTTTCGACCTGGTCTGCTAGACGTTACGGAAAACATCCCGCAGACTTCTGACGGGCACACGATCGTCCAATAGTCGATTGTTGATCGACGGTTGTGTGTCAGGTTGTACGTTCCACGACGCTTGTATCAGATGGTTAAGTTTGCTGACGATCTCATAGAAGCTCAGTCCCGGATTGCTGTCCAGATGATATAGTCCGAACGTATCCGCTTCTAACAATGTCGTAAGAGAATCGGAGGTGTCTTCCAGAAATGAGCAAGCCTGATACCAGTTCGTACTGGCCTTAATTTCACCCTGCTCATCGTGCATTTTATGCAGGTGATCGACCATGTGATTACCGCCTCTTTCCCAACCGATCTGCCACCCAATCCGGACGACAATCGACCTGGGATTGACTAGCATAATGCGATGCTCACAATCAAGCTTGTATTTTCCGTATTCACTTCCGGGAGTTGGGATTGCATCGGGTGCAAACGGGCCTGATTGGTCATCTCCATACACCGATACGGAACTCGTGTACAATAAACGAATGTTGGTTTCCTGTGCGACCCTGGCGAGTAACTCGGCCCATTCAGGCGGACCGGTAGCCAGGTGTGCGATGGCGTGTGGACTCTCCGCATCTATAAACGATCTGACCCTATCCTCATTGTCGGGAGGTACCAGCGTTCGATCCCATCGAATTATCCGATGCCCGCGTGCTTCCAGGGTACGAGCGAGAACGGGCGCGACCGTTCCATTTAGCCCTGTTACCAGTACATCCATATTCTGTGATCAGAGGACTGCTGAGACCAGTTGACTAAGATCTTCGACGCTGTTCATGATGTTCGGAGAGATTCTGATGGTGTTCAATCCTTGCGTTTGAAATGACCGGACAATTGATCCGTTCTCTTCGAACAAGTGCCGCGCGACGTCTGAACTTGGCTGCCCCACTACCTCAACTGCATACAGGGCTCCGCCCGCTTCCCAGTTGCGACTGCTGCGCCATTCGAGTTTTGACGTACTGTCTACTATTTCCTGCATCTCTTTCCACATTGAAATATGGTGCGCACTTCGTTCAGTGGCAGGAATCATTGCCTGAAACGTCAGTGCATCGCCCATAGCAAGAACCGCCGGGAGCGCTCTCGTGCCGTAGTCTTCATAGATACGCGCGGTGCCCTTCCACCGCGTTTGCCCCCAGGTCACCCACAACGGCGAAAGCACGTCCTGCACATCTCGCCGTACATACGCGAGTCCAAGCCCTTTCGGCGACTGGATCCACTTGTGTGCACTTGTTGCATACACATCGACCCCGGATTCAGCAAGATCTAAAGGGATCATACTCGCGGTTTGCGCTCCATCTACAACGACCCATTCCACTCCCCGCTCATGCGCTGCTTTGGCAATCATCTTGAGAGGGTGTCTGAGGCCGATCATGTTGTCGATGTGAGGAATCGCAAGGACACGCGTAGACGGTCGTATTTGATCTGCGTATACGCTTACCACATCTTCCGGCGTCATTTCGGGTACATCGTGCACGGGAAAATCGAACCGTCGGACCGAGTATCCTTTTTCATCTGCACGATGCGCGAAGCAAATACTTGCGCCGGAATGATTCAGAGAACTGAATAGAACCTCATCGCCCGGTCCCAGTGGGAGTCCGCTGGCGATGGTATTGAAGACCTCTGTCGTGTTGTGGGTAATCGCGACCTCATTGGAATCGCATTGAAACAGGTCGGCTACCTGCTGACGAACCTGTTCTCTGGGCTCCTGCCATGGCTCGGACCACATGTAGAGCCACGGATTAGTCTCGCAAAGCTTCAGATATGCTTCATGTGCCCGCTGGACGACTACGGGCACTGTTCCAATCGAGGCGTGATTCAGATAGTTGATGTCGGGAGCCAGCGAATACTGGTCCGCGGAGACGATCGATGACTGCTGTTGTGAGCGTCGAGTCAAATGGTCGGATTGATGTGTGATCGATCGAATTCCGGCGATTTCCGCTAATACTGCTGATACCGTCGCAGTTTTGACAAACTGACGTCTTGAAAATGTCATGTGGTTGATGTTATTGCATGCAGGTGTCGTTGGAGCCACAAGTCTTTTTCGCTATCTGCATGACCTGGCTTCGTTTGCAATTACAAAGATACAACAACCTGTAGACGGGATAGATTTTTTCTGCCCGATTAGACTTTTACTGCTGCAAGGATATCCCCTACATTGAAATGGAAGCTACTCCTTACACCGCTTGAGGGGCGCAACTTGCACACTGGCCTCCCCGCCTGCCGTTATTTCGTACGATGTTCTTCACCTCTCACACGATATGAATACACAGAACACCCAATCAACCACCAGTGCCGAAATCAGGACTTCAACGAACCCCACAGCTGCCATCGGGATCAACACGTATGATGATGCAATAGTCCGGAAGTTCGTTCTTGCTACCATCATCTGGGGCATTGTCGGAATGTTGGTGGGCGTAATCATCGCCCTTCAATTGCCGTTTCGGGGAGCAAACCTTGGACCTTATCTGAGTTTTGGCCGACTTCGTCCGCTGCACACAAACGCCGTCATTTTTGCCTTTGCCGGAAATGCCATCTTTGCAGCGATCTACTATTCAACACAGCGGCTCTGCAAGGCCCGCATGTTCAGCGATGGAATGAGCAAGTTTCATTTCTGGGGATGGCAGGCAATTATTGTTTCTGCGGCTGTGACACTACCACTGGGAATTACTACAAGCAAGGAGTATGCAGAACTTGAATGGCCGATCGATATCGCCATTGCTGTTGTCTGGATAATTTTTGCAGCGAACTTCTTTCTGACGCTTAAGCATCGCAGAGAGAAGCACATGTATGTAGCTATCTGGTTTTACATAGCCACGATTATCACTGTAGCCGTCCTGCACGTTGGGAATAGTCTTGCGCTTCCTGCGTCGCTGGTAAAAAGTTACCCGATCTATGCAGGCGTACAGGACGCATTCATTCAGTGGTGGTATGGTCACAACGCTGTCGCGTTCTTCCTTACGACGCCGTTTCTGGGCCTCATGTACTACTATTTGCCAAAGGCGGCGGAAAGACCCGTTTTCTCCTACCGTCTTTCGATCATCCACTTCTGGAGTCTCGTATTTATTTACATCTGGGCCGGGCCTCACCATCTTGCGTATACAGCTCTACCCGAATGGGCGGTCACACTTGGAATGGTGTTTTCAGTAATGCTCTGGATGCCAAGCTGGGGTGGGATGATCAATGGTTTGTTTACGCTCCGCGGTGCCTGGCACAAGCTCAGGGACAGCGTCGTTCTCAAGATGTACGTGATTGGTTTGACGTTCTATGGAATGTCAACGTTCGAAGGTCCGATGCTATCAGTAAAAAGCGTCAACGCCCTGAGTCACTACACGGACTGGACAATCGGTCATGTGCACGCGGGTGCTCTCGGATGGAACGGTTTTATGACATTCGGCCTGATTTACTGGCTCGTCCCAAGGCTGTGGAAGACTGAGATCTGGAGCAACAAGCTCGCGAATACTCATTTCTGGATTGGTACCATTGGAATGCTGCTATACGTCTTCTCGATGTATGCCAGCGGGGTTACACAGGGACTAATGTGGCGCGCCTTTGATACAACCGGTAGGCTTGCGTATCCCGACTTCATCGAGACGGTCGTACAGATCATACCCATGTACTGGGTTCGAATGACAGGTGGAACACTTTATCTGATCGGTGCATTGCTGCTTGGTTACAACGTATTGAAAACGATCAAGAG
>JABDKO010000128.1 GCA_013002165.1 Rhodothermales bacterium
CGGCCGGTCTGTCAGCGTGCACCAGATCAGCCACTTTTCTGCCGAGGGCGTTAAAAATCTCGAGACGAACCGGTCCGGGGATTGGGAGCGAATAGGAAATCTGGGTAACCGTGCGAAACGGATTCGGATATGCAGGATTCAGCGCGTAGTCGTTTGTCAGTCCTTCTTCCTCCTCCGTACCTACGACAACAGATTGAGTCACATCGACGTAATTCAGACTCATCAACCAGCCTGTTTTGTCGGTATCGGATTCGAACTCAAATCGCATTATGTGCTCACCTGCATCGAGCTCTACAGCCAGAATATCGACCGCTCTCCAGAACTGCCAGCCGCCCGTATTGAGGACTCGCCTGCGTCCACTCACATCGACGTTGTCGATCAGCATTCTGAGGTATCCGAAACCAGGGACCGTCGCCACGTACGGTTTGAAGTCATACGTACCCGCTTCATCAACAGCAAACGTGTACTCGATCCACTCACCGTCGGTAATCCAATAAACATCAAAGCCCCCGTCACTGGCACCTTCGAGGTCGACACCCTCGTTCGGTCTGTATGCCAGGCCGATGTTGTTTGTATCCACGTCATGGTAGGCAATCCCCTCTCCTCCATTGTCGTAGTTTTCTGCTTCCACTCTGCCGGGTACGGATACGGGCTGACCTGAGAAGGGCGTACCGTTGCCAAGCACCGTAATCAGCACGCTGTCCGAAGTGCTTAGATCCAGATCGTTCGTTACCGTCAACGTAACCCGGTGCTCTCCAAGCTCGGTAAATGTAAATACAGTATCCGCGATCATGCTGGAATCCAGTGTCCCGAATGACCAGGAATATTCGAGGTCACTGCCATTCCTGTCAAAGCTCTTGCTTCCCTCGAACGAAACTGTAAGCGGCGACTTGCCCGACGTCTTGTCGGCGAATAATAATGTCACCGGAGCATCGAGATTTTCTTCGAATGTACTCTCGGAACGTAGCTCTTTCGGATCAACAGACATCGAATACCCGTCGGAAAAGCTCACCAGCCGCGCGACGTCACCAGCATTGTATGCGTTGTATGTTCGCTCGCCGTTGGCATCTTTAAATACAGCATACGTCGGCGTATCTGCTGTCACAGTCGTATCGACACGACCCATTTTCTTGAGATTGTAAAGCCAGTGCAATGTGTGTGCTCGCGACTCGCCGTCAAATGGTTCATATTCGTTGTCAGCGAAGTAGTACGACAAAGCAAGAGATGGATCTGCCAGTGCAAGGTACTCCCAGAGGATGTCCTGCCAGATTATCGGCTGACTGTTTCGTTCCGAGACGATTTCGTTATAGTTGGCAATAATATGATCCGGGTGTCGTCCCAAGTACAGAGAACCACTCGTTACCGGCAGAATGTTGATACCATGAATGAACTCCGGATCAGCTCCAAACCACGTCGAGTGGACTCCTTTGCCGCCCCAGACCATCCCGATCGCAACGTGCGGGTAATCTTCTGGAAATACGACGTTATCTACGTCAAACCAGTACTGTTCGACCGCAGTAGTTTCTGTTGCGTGCAGAAACACTCCAAGATCCCGAATCTCTGTTTGATCAGTTGCTTCACCCCACAGGATCAGTGCTGCAGCGAAGTTCATGGACTCGGAGCTAGACTCCTGATTGTTTCCGTCTCCGAAATCACCGTGACCTGCGGCCCATGAGTGACCCGCGTACGAATCATGAGATCGCAGGAACGGAAACATGTCGTCCGAGCGGTCCCAATTGTTGGCATCCTTGATGATTAGATTGACCATGCCACCCCAGTTTTCCTGAGATGCCCAGGCTGAGTCGTACTGGGCAATCGTCGCCGCACTCATCACTGCGTAGCTGGCATGGAAGTGATGATCATTGATCTGATTGTCAGCTCCGAAGCCGGACGGATAGCCTGTCAATACATTCCAACTATCGATGTAGGAATACTCCTGGTCACCGCCTGCAGTAAACCACTCTTCCAGTCGATTTTTAATCTCACTCAGGAAGTGATCACGTTCCGTTGTTGCTCCGAGTTGTTCGGCAATGTGCACGAGATGCGTAAAGCGGGCCATGGCTTTCCCGTTGTCGTATGTAGGTCCAACGGGGAGTGTTTCGTTTGCGACGGACTGAACAAAACCAAGCAGCTCGTCTCTGTTGTAATCGCCGCGATCCGGAAGGGCAGGCAGGACGCCGCCGAAGTTCAAGTTTGTCGTAAAGGTGTTCCCCTCGCGCAGCTTCATTGTTCCGTTTGGCGATTGATACGTGTGACTCGTGGTCAGATCCGACGTGTGCAAATACTGGTGCCGGTACAGGGCGGTCATCGTTTCGTTGATGTTGCCATTGGCACCATCCAGAAGTTCCGTCTCATACGAGTAGGTTGTCACAACCTCAGCCGTCGACTCATTGTAATTCCAGTCGACAGTGCTATTTGTGACGAACGCATATGCATGTTTGCGAAACAGTTCCAACGTCTCAGCACTCGGGTCCGGCAACAGGGCGACGGACAAATGGTCCTCACCGTTCAGTGCAGACTGCAGCGT
>JABDKO010000017.1 GCA_013002165.1 Rhodothermales bacterium
TCCTTAGCCAAATCGGAATCACGCATCATTCGAGCGTGGAACCACACAGAGTCGATCAGTGCAGTGTCAGTAGGGCAGACGAAAAACAGAGCGTGGTGCGGTGCTGTGTGCCGATTACCGATACCTGCTGACAGATCAATTGGATCACCGACGAAAAATCCGTAGCCTGCGCCGGATCGTGACAGGACTGGCTTAGCCCACTCTCCCGCCCCTGTAGGAGCGGGATCAGGCTTTTTTGGCGTCACCTCGCCTGCCATTGTCCATTTGATGCTCTGCACCGGCACTCTGCTTTCGTCGTTCCATAGCTGTAGCGTGGCCCCGTACTCGATACCCGATGTCAGGCCAGATATCCGCATCTGGTGCCCGAGCGGTGCATCACCCCATCTCGGCGGAGAACTCGTCTCGTACACCGTCTGTTCCGGTCTCCCGTCAACGGGACCATAGGTCATTTCCGCATAGCACTTCTCGCTTGCCATGATCGTCACCGTGGCCGTGGTATCTGTGATGTCGATCACATCTATCGGTTCCACGATCCTGAATCCGGTTGGTTCCGGCTCCGGTTCTGGATCAGCAGGGACCGGGGAAATGGCATCAGCAAGCGACTGAGCCAGCGCCACACGATCCGCATTGGCCTGCTCCAGTATCAGTGCCAGTGGCTTCAGGGCATCAAGCGAATCCTGCGAGGCTTTGAGCGCCGCTGATACATCTTCGAGCACATCCTCTGCACTGGCCTGCTGTCGGACCAGATTCCCCCGGATCGTCTCCAGGCTCTCTTTAATCGTCATATTCAACCGCTCGTGATGGTCAATTGTGAGTCGGTGATTTTAAGCGAATCTGCCCCGATGATAAACGCATCCCCGATTGTGATCTTTGAGGTGCTGGATGCTACTTGATCAACTGCCCAAGTCCGGTCTGTGAAAAGTACAGCATCATCGGTGTAGTCCCAACTCAATGGGTTCCAGTCACCACCATCGACACTGTACTCTGCTTTCCAGACAGCATCTCTTGCTTCATAAAATGATGCGGCCACCGAATGCGCGGCAGTGCTGGTGGATAGCGATGTATAGATCAGTGTGTCATTCTGGTAGTAAGTCACCGCACCTGTAGTGCCATCCCGACGTATCTCCAGTTCATCCTCGTCGGCAAGCGTACTACTCATTAAACCTTTGTTGCTATTGGCCTCGTAGACATAAATATCACCGGCTGAACCGACAGGATATATTGCAAAATTGATTGCTGTGTAACTGGTGATGTCCTCGTCAACGTCAATTAGCCCAAACATCATCCTTGATTCTGCTCTGTAACGCATCCTTATTTTGCAGTCTGTACTAGCAGGCATATCCTCTGCACTGCCACAGTTACCATTCCAAGCTGATACCGTTGTTGACTGCACCCCATTAAAAATAGGCGTTGCGCCAAGTGTGTAAGAGGCATCAGGTGCAACGTCAGTGACATTTACTCTATAACCCGTGAATGTAAGTGGCGCTTTCGACCCCCCGTCAATCTCCACGGCAAGCTGCTTCATTTCATACCTGTTATCGAATGGCGATACGCAAATGTCCAGCTCAGCTGTGGACGTGGTAGCCGATGTGTAGATGGTAGTCCCATCAAGTCGATAGTCGATTACACCTGTTGCTCCATTTCGTCGCACGCTGACCACTTCACCGTACACGTTATAGGCTGTAGAATTATGGTCATATTTACTATCCCCCAACTCATAAACTACTACGTTTATCCTATCTGATTTACGATAGATATAAATAGCGTGATCCAAAGTGGCATATCCCGTTGGCTCGTCACCGGATGTGACCAATGAGAGCATCCCCAAAACAGTCGGGTCATATATAGTGGCGAATATCTCGCCATCTGTATCCGCCGGGATTGATTCATCCGCTATAGCGTGTGCCGCCCAGTCTGTCGTAGTGCTGCTCGTCAAATCTGTATACGGCATCTATCTTTCCTCGTTAAATAATTTCAGTCAAAGCAAACCGGCACGAGCCAGCAAATACAGGCCCGAACTGCCAAACTCCAGTGGAGTAAACAAAGTCGGGATGCGTGTTCTGCATTGTAAACAGGCAGACGAATGTTGAACCGTCGGCGGTCAATCCAATATCGTCGATATTGAAGAACGGATCACCTGTAGTGGTCTGGTAGCTCGGTGCGTTGTAATAGTTATCATCCCCTCCGGTCTCGTCATAGGTCGGTCGATAACAGGAGCCATCCATCCGAAAGTACCGGGTATCGAACGTGTTCGGCGGGGATGAGGCGGCCTGGAAACCATGAAGCTGGATCATGAACTCCGGTGGCCAGGTATACGGTGCACCCCGGTAGTAATACTCCGGCTCATCTGTACGGGTGAATGTAGCAACGTCGATCATCAGCAGGAACTGCCGGCCGTCTGCGGGGATGCCGAAGCTCCCGTTATCATGCCAGTTGAAGTAGTAACTCCCGCCGTTGTAGTCTGCCCAGCTCAACACCGCCTCGCACGTCGTTGTACCGTAGCCTATCGTCCCATCCAGTTGATAACCATCTGCCTGCCAGTACACTTGTCCATTATCGGGTCGTGCATAGTGGGTCAGGACCGGATTCCCAACCTCCTCATTGGCGAATACCGTCCCGGCTTGGCAGATCAGTAGCGGACCTGTGTACGCCGGTGATGTCTTGAACAGCATCAGTTACCACCGATCCGGACAATCGCGCTGTTGATCTTGGCAAAGTGAACAGGTTCCAGGTTCGAGTACCCGGCATCAATCGCGATAGTGTTCCCATCCACGACCACCGATTCCCCCGGAGCGACCAGGAGCGTGAACAGATCGTTATTGACCAGCAGACCAACCGGGACCGTCGCCCCATCCGGGTAGATGTTCGACCACCCACCGAGCTCCGGTTTCTGCCCCGCCGAGCGGAACACCACCCGCATCCGATTGTCGGTTGTCCCAGCCGTGACATCAGGATCATCGTAGGACCACCCGTAGTCCTCGGTGCGGCCCGATTCGGTCATCGTGGCATCCGAGTATCCGGTCCACACAACAGGATCGAGGAACAATCCATCGACCCCATGCTGGACGTACCGGGCGCAGTCATCAATCCCGAACAGATAGGCGTAGATGTTCATCGCCGAGGTATCAGAGCGGGCGAATGTATAGACATCAACCGAATTGACGTTGATCGTCGTCTGACCATTGGTGAGTCGGAATATCCCGATCACATCCCCGACCTCGACCGTAATCGGCGAACCGACAGCGCTGAAATCGTCATACCCGCGAATCGCGGTCGGTTGGACCTCGACCATCAGTGAATCCGACGAATCGGTCCCCGGCTGAAACCCGATCCGGCAATAAGTGTCTGCTGTGACCTCGATCTGCACGCGCATGGCCTGCCCTGCTGTGGCGGCACTGTTCAACCATCCACGAGAGAGCCAGGCCGTTGCCGAGGTACCGCACAAGTCCTGGTAGACTTTTGGAACGTTGGTATCCCGGTACGCTACCTGCCCGGTGTCCTCAACATACACCCCATCGGGATAGTTCCCCCAGTCAATGCGGTCCAGATCGGCCGTTGTCGCCACCGTCGGGAGCTTTGTCACCTCACTCCACGATGACGTGATCGAGTCAGGCGATAGCTCGGGATTCGGCGGTACAACCTGCTTGGTGGATGAGAACGTATTGACCCATTCCAGGTCGTCGTCCACGTAGTGATAGTTTCCACCAATCGACACGTAGTCGTTCCGCTTGAGCGTCGGGAGCGCATCTCGCTGGGCGATTGTATCGACTGACCCGTAATCGGCAGCCGCTCCACTATCAACCCAATCTGTTCCGTCAAAATAGTGGAAATCACCGGCAACTATCGCGTGATCGTTGGTCGCGGGACTTACTATTGCATCACGTTCAGTGTCGCTTGCCAATGCGCCGTGATTGGTGGATCCGCTGGCATCGACCCAGGCCGATCCGTTGTAGTAATGATACCCAC
>JABDKO010000165.1 GCA_013002165.1 Rhodothermales bacterium
CGCCAAAACAAGCGGACGGGATGACATGGTAATCTGGGACGGTGTCTGCATCGTACACGAGACATTCAGTGAAAAGAAACTCGTGCAGTTGCGCGCTCGCCACCCGGAAGTGAAAGTACTTGCCCACCCGGAATGCGAGGAGGGTGTGCTGCGCCACGCAGATTTTATTGGCTCGACCTCAGAGATTCGGCGTTTTGCGCGAGAGTCCAGTGACATGCAGTTCATTGTAGCAACTGAAGAAGGCATACTGCACCAGATGCGCAAGGACAATCCCGGGAAAAACTTTATTCCAGCCCCTCCCGAGAGCGGATGCCAGTGTAATCAGTGTCCGCACATGCGTCTCAATACGATTGAGAAACTTTACCTGTGTCTGAAGCACGAGCAACCGGAGATATTGATGCGGGAGGACGTTCGCATACGTGCGCTCAAACCGATCGAGCGGATGCTTGAAATGTCAAAAGCGGTCCGTTAGTCCTAGAATGTTACGCGGACGCCAACGAGCGGCTCGAATCGGCGTTCGACTATAAACGTCTTTGTCTCCGCAGCTTCAGGGGTAATATCTTCGTAGGAGTATCTGGAACTGACGAATACCCAGAAGAGATTGCTGATTTCGTAATCGGTACGGAACGTCAGCGACGTCTGGTCTCCAAGATCGTTAAACAGCGAGAAGAATCCCCTGAGCCCACCTCGATCCTGGCTGAGAGATACTCGAAAACGCTCAATTGAAAGGAACAATCTCAGGTGATATTCGCTCAGAGCCTGATCCCCGAAGTTGCGTTTAAAGTAGTACCAGAATTCAAAGTCTCCGAAAAACATCACGCGGATTTCAGTGACGAAATCTGAGCTGGCCTCGACGCGCGAAAGTCGCGTACCCGCAAGTGCGCCGGGCGGATCATCTGGACTCAGGTCTTCTGCTTTCTGGATCCGGGCCGCCATATTGGAGACGGGATAAAATGCGCCAAAGTAATCCGCCTGAAATTGACTTCCATTCCTCTGGAATCCCATTCGCAGATCGAGACGTGCCAGATCAATGAAATTGTCTGACCCAAGATGTGCCCCGAATGCAATTCCTCCACCAAAGTCCTGGATCCAGGCCGCGCTGGCATACGGAGACAAAAGAAATTCGCCGACGTTCGCGGCAATGAAGTTCATGTCGGCGTTGAATCCGGTGAGTCGCTTGTTGTCCACATAGGGGAGTCCAAGGTCTCGAACGGCCGAGAAGCCCAGCCTTAGTGACTGGAGACCTGCATCGTTTGACCAGAAGAACGGAGCCAGAGCGATCCGGCCGCCCCCGATAGTATCAAGGAGGAGATCTCCCGTAAAGCCATGGATACTGAGGGCTTTTCCTTCAAACCCGAGTTCAGCGCCCACGGTCCGCTCGTCCCAGGCGGTCTGCGAACTGTAAAAGTTTACAAGATGTCCTGTACCGATTCGCATGCGATCTGTGGGGCCGATCCTCATGTGCAGTCCCGATGCACGACGCGGCCTGTATTTGACGAATTCGATTGAGCGAAGTGCATCGTATGCCTCATCTGCATCAGAATCGCGGAAGCCAAAAACTCCGGCACGGGCCGTCGCAGACAATCGTGCCGCAAGATCGCGAGAGATTAACGACGCCGACAGTCTTGTCGCGCCACGCCACTGAGCACCGATCAGTGACACGCCGCCCATAACGTCTACAGTCGATCTGCGAAGCCACCACTGACGGGGGATGTCTTCGAACGGGTCATCAGCAGATCCAAAGGCAATTGGTTGGGCTACGGCTACAGGCATCGTTTGCAAGCAGCACATAACAAGTACTGATACAAACCCTGCAATTCCGGTATGCCCGAAGCGAAAATTTCGTCGCATATTACCTGATAATGACCGATTCCATGGGTAAGTTAGGAAAGTTCACGCAAGCTCCAACGCTGAGTTATCGAATCATAGTGAATCTCGAATGGAGTCTGATAGTCCGCTAATACCGCTTTTCCCGCTTTCGCTGGTCCTGTTTCCCGAAGAGTCGTTGCCGCTGCACATCTTTGAGCCGCGGTACAAGGCCATGGTAGCCGATGTGCTGGAGGCCGATTCAGAATTTGGCGTCGTTCTGTCACACGAGGGAAATATTGCCTCGGTGGGTTGCAGCGCCCGTATCACGAAACGGCTATCTGAATCCGACAATGGCGAAATGGATATCATTGTCGTGGGGGACGCAAGGTTTCAGCTCAACGATCTGGTCGACGGTAGAGCATATATGCAATGTCATCCGACCTGGCTGGATGAAGACTCGAGCGAACGGGACACGCTCATGATCGAGCGCGTTATTACTCAACACATGCGGCTGCTGGAACTGGCCGGGCGAACGGTTCGACCGTCTCTGTATCAGGATGTAGAGTATGTATCGTATGTAATTGCCCGCAATGCTGGTCTCGACCTTGCGCAGAAGCAACTCGTTCTGGAGATGCTGTCTGAAAACGATCGGATCTCATACCTTGTCGACCATATGGAAAAGTTTATTCCCGAGGTCGAGCAGATCGAGTCGGTCAGAAAAAAGGTGCAGTCGAATGGACATTTTCAAGACTTTCCTCCCGAGTAAAAGAATACCCAGATGGCAAAGATAGGCGATTACACACTTCACCCAATTGAGACGGGAACGTTTGGCCTTGACGGAGGCGCCATGTTTGGCGTGGTTCCGAAACCGTTGTGGGAGCGAAGAATGGTCCCGGATGAGCGAAACCGAATCAAGCTTTCGATGCGGTGTCTGCTGATAGAAGGCGGTGGCAAACTGATTCTTGTTGATAATGGCCTGGGGAATAAATACGACCCCAAGTTTGCCGGTTTGTACAATGTTGATCACTCATCTGACACATTGGACGCATCGCTAGCGTCGGCGGGCTTTTCTCGAACCGACATCACAGACGTCATTTTGACACACCTGCATTTCGATCACGCGGGCGGCAGCACGGAAGAGGTCGATGGGAAGCTTCATGTTGCTTTTGAAAATGCTCGATTTCACGTTCAGCGAGACCACTGGGTGGCAGCAAACGCGCCGAATGCGCGCGAGCGAGCGTCTTTCTTCCGCGAAAATCTTGAGCCGCTTGCCGCTTCCGGTCAACTGAACTTGCTTCACGGCCAACAGGATATTTTTAAGGGTATATCCGTTGATACATTCTTCGGTCACACGGAGTCAATGCAGACAGTGTCGATTTCGGATCCTGATTCAGAAGACGAAAAGACACTTGTATTCGTGGCCGACCTGCTGCCGACAAGCCATCATCTGGCGCCGGCGTGGACGATGGGATATGACATACGCCCGCTGAAAACGATGGACGAGAAGGACGCGTTTTTGAAACGTGCGATCGAGGCCGACTGGGATCTGTTTTTCGAGCACGATCCGGACGTTGAAATTGCCCGGGTTATCCTGGACGAGAGAGGCCGGCCGGTGGTCGCTCAAGCTCGACCTCTCAAGGAACTATAGACAAAAGAGGGATGACTGACAGTTCACTATACAGGGCCATACTTTCTCGTGTACGAAGCGACATTCGCCAGACGTATCACGATATTAATAACCCGCTGGCCGTATTGTCGGGTAACATTCAACTTCTCGAGCAGTTGTTGGTAATGCACGACACGGATGCCGGAGTAATGGAGGTTGTTGACGACATACGCGTTGCCTGTGACCGGATGGCCGAATCGTCGGCATCACTGGACCAGCTAAGTCTCGAACTCTCAGCAATTCTTGATGACTCACCGCCGGACCCCGCCGGTGAGTAGTCGCTGGTAATTCGAAATACCATAGGAACCTCATAACGGTGACGTATTTTAAGGGCACAATCGAGTCCAGCACTTAATAATTCGTGCCTGAGGGCCGATCAATGGGATTCTGGGTCACCTTGATGCCAGACTCATCATTGAGTAACTTCCCGTACTCCCTAACCTTCTGTTGAAGCGTATCCGCGACACCGCTACGATTTAATTCGAATTAATCGAACCACCCCTGATCATTCGTAGCATTTAGCCCTTTTTCTCGGGTCAATATTTATAGGATGTCATTGCGGACTTCAATAGTAATTCTAGTACTTGTATTTCTTTGCCCTCCGGGCACTGTCGATGCACAGGTACGTGACGTCGATTCACAGGTGTTGTCTTCGAATCGTGAGCTGATATCCTTTCAAGCGACGTGGAATGCGTCACTTCAGGCTTCCCTGGACTCAATCGATAGCCACATCCTTTCAGGTGGAGATATTCTTCGCCTCGCAGGGGGAGAGTTGGACATCTCTCACCGGGTTGTTCTCGCGTCGAATACTAGTCCATTCGTTCGTCAGTCCAGTGCGACATACGATGAAGTTGCATTGCCCGCAAACCGGATTAGCGACGATGCGCTTCAATTGCTGGAGCAGGTCAGTAACCGAATCGTCAGCGTCGGAGTAGTCAGGAAAAGGCCGGTAGCCGTAGTCGCTACTCCCGTTCTGGAATATGATGCGCAGCGGCAGATTCTTCGGCGGTACTCGACTGTTCAGCTTGAGGTTTCCAAACCAGCGTCGTTCACAACCAGTGCGAAAGCCCTCGGCGTGTCGTCAAATCCTCATCTCGCCGTCGAGCGAAGCGTATTAGCGGACGGTACAATTTTCAAGATCCCCGTGACCGGTGAGGGTATCTACAGGGTCGATAGGCAGCTGTTGACAGAGCTGGGTATTAATCCGGATGCCGTTGAGCCAAACCGGGTACAGATTTTTTCAAATCAGGGTTCGCCGTTACCAGATGCAAACGCGCGACCGCGGATTCCTGATCTGGCGGAGGTTGCCTCACGTATCGTAGGGGGAGGCGACGGGTCATTTGGTTCCTCTGATGCTGTTGTCTTCTATCTGAACGGTACAACATCCTGGACCTATGACTCTACAGGTGCAACGTGGGACCACACAGTGAATCCATTTGATGTGGCCAACTATGTGTTCATCAAGATTGGTACGATTAACGCCCGCCAGGTATCTCTTGCCGCTCCAGAGGGCGTCGTATCTCCTCAGTCTATCACGACTGTCACAGGGCGATACGTAAACGATTTTGATGTTTTCATGTGGAGTCGTGAGCATGGGTCCGGTCATACATGGGTTAGCAATCCGATTCGAGAGAATGGAAGGCTTGATGTAATAAACGAACCTGGGTTGCCGCAGCTTGGAACGGGAACCGCGACATTCGAGGTTCGCACGGCGATAAGTTCGAATCCCCGAGCGACAGTAACGTTCGAGAGTGGCTCGACCGTTCTCGCATCTGTTCGAGCTCCATTCTCAATTCTCCCGAATTCACAACAACCAACCGCTGCCGGGTCGACGTCGCGATTCGATGGTTCTGTGACCCAGGGCGGCAGTGTGACGTTATCGATGGCTCTGGCCGACCAGGCCAATGACCCGCAGGCCTCAATCGACTGGGTTAGAATGTTCTATCCACAAAGGCTTGTGGCAGTTGACGAACAGGTCCGGTTTCACACCGCGGATGCCTCATCGGATTCGGAGTTTCTGCTTTCAGGATTTTCTGCATCACCGATAGTTCTTGACATCACTCGTCCCGACTCGATATTCGGTGTCGCAGTTCGTACTTCCGGCAGCAATTATGCCGTCGATATAGCTGTTGGCGCGGAGCCTGTTATTCGCGAACTGGTTGCGTACGGTCCCGGTGCGATTCAACGTTTACAATCCGAAGGGGCCATAGCAGTATCCAACCAGAACCTGCACGGTCTGGAAGGGCATCCAAGATTCGTAATCGTGACACCCGCCGAATTTCTGGAGAGCGCAAATCGGCTTGCGAATCGAAGGAGAGCCGAAGGACTCGATGTTCAGGTCGTGGACATAGAGCATGTCTATAACGAGTTCTCAGGCGGACTAGTTGACATGCGCGCCGTACGAGATTATGTACGTTTCTTGTACGACCGTGCTGAAACTGAATTCGAGCTTCCCCGCTATCTGCTACTGTTTGGAGACGGTCACTTCGATTTCCGCAACCTCAGGCAGCTTCCAGAACCTGAAAACAACTGGATCCCTCCCTACGAGACGGTAGAGTCTTTTCACCCTGACCGGTCGTACACAAGCGATGATTATTTCGGCTTGCTCGATGAGAATGAGGGCGTGTGGGTGTACCGCGGCTTTAACGTGGGGAGTACCGAAATGGTCGACATAGGCATCGGACGCATACCCGCTCAGACTGTAGCAGAAGCTGCCAGTATGGTCAAGAAGATTGAGGACTACGAGAGCCCGGAGTCTTACGGCCCGTGGCGTACAAAATACACGCTGGTTGCAGACGATGCATTTACAGGAGCTACCGGGGCGATCGCGGAATCTGATCTTCACATGCAGAATGTCGATTCTGTTGCAGAGCTTGTGGAGAATGAGCTGGCACCGCAAATCAATCAAAAGAAGATTTACGCAGAATCGTTTAACCGCGTCTTCCTGAATGAATTCCGAATTCCGGACGCAAAGGCAGAGATCCTCAAATCACTTATCGATGGTACGCTGATATTCAATTACAGCGGTCACGGTGGTCCAGTCGGTCTTGCACAGGAAGATCTTTTCACCAAGCAAGATGCAGAAGAGCTCACAAACGGAGATAAACTTGCGATCTTTGTAACAGCAACCTGTTCGTTCGGCTGGTGGGACATAGATGACGCAACCAGCGCTGCTGAAGCACTACTAAAGAATCCCGACGGTGGTGCTGTCGCAATGCTGACTACGGTTCGACAGGTGTATACAGCGGGAGATACTACCACGCTTAATCCGGGATTAAACAGGGCTCTGAACAGGGAGTTGTTTCGTCGCGACGAAAACGGGCTTCCGGTTCGTCTGGGAGATGCCATGCTCGCAACAAAAGGCACACCGGTCGGGCTGATTGGCAATAGCAGAAAATTCAGCCTGCTTGGTGATCCAACAATGCGCCTGGGCCTCCCTCGCGGTGGTGCAAGTGTTGAGGCCCTGAACGGCACCCCGATCGACACACTTGCCGGCCAATTGAAGGCACTTGATCGCGTTGTGTTAAGCGGAGCCATCAGAGATGTACAGGGTAATGTAGATGCCGGTTTTTCGGGGACGGCAACAGTAACCGTTTTCGATGCAGAAAGGCGAATCCTTGTCAAGTATCCACGCTATATGCCCACACCAGACTACGGCGTTCGGGAAGATCTGATCTGGAGGGGAGATGTGGGTGTTAATGCAGGCCGGTTCGAGGCAACGTTTGTCGTCCCTAAAGATATCTCGTACAGCAATCTCTCCGGGCGAATTTCTGTATATGCTTCTGGCCCACAGGACGCGGCCGGGTATAGCGAAAATATATTCGTCGGTGGGACGTCCGATAATCCTCCGAATGATATCGCCGGACCTGAAGTGCGACTGTTTCTTAACGATACCACATTCGTATCGGGCGGGCTTACGAATCCTGATCCTCAGCTTATTGTCAAGGTTTTCGATGAGAGCGGGATTAATACCGTCGGTGCAGGTGTCGGGCACGAGTTGTTACTCACCGTCAATGGTGACGAGATTAACTCGACAGACATCAGCAGTGGCTTTCAGAGTGAGCCCAATTCGTACCAGAAAGGGACGGTTACCTGGGCTCTTTCGGACCTGCCGGATGGACCGGGCGATCTTGGTGTGCGGATCTGGGACGTCCTGAATAATTCGACAGAGGCAGTGCTCGACTATACGGTGACGGCATCTGAAAGGCTAGCAATAAGAAACGTTTACAACTACCCGAATCCGATGTCTTCGCGGACACGCTTCGTCTTCGAGCATAATCAGGTACCAGGCACCCAGGCGGACGTGTTGATCCGTGTGTATACGATCGATGGACGTCCCGTCCGGACGATTGAGAGTGCTGATGCGCTGCCGGAAGGCGTGCTTACCGGAGGTCCCGTCAGTGTACCCTGGGACGGACTTGATGAAGATCTTGACCGGCTGGCTACGGGAATTTATCTGTACAAAGTACGCGTAGAGGTCGATTCGCCCGAAGGAGGGCGTCAGGTGGCCGAGCAGATTGAGAAAATTGCGCTTATTCGGTGATACGCGCAACCGATACCTAAATAACGAGTGAAAACATAACTTATCTTAAAAATGAACCGTTTCACAATCATTCCGACCAACATGATCAGAAGGATAATTCTACCTTCGATTCTGGCCATGACATTCATGGCTCAGTCAGCCACCGCGCAGGTAGGCGGAGCAGGAGTCGTCTTTCTGAAGATTGAACCTGACAGCCGCGCCGCAGGCATGGGCAACTCGGGAGTCGCACTTGCAGATAATGCCAGCGCTATCTTCTGGAATCCGGCAGGCCTGGCTTTCCAAACCGGTTCCGAAGCTGGAATCACTCACTCAAACTGGCTCCCTGAATTCAACGCAGGTCTGTTCTACGAATACCTGGTTGGAAAACGCAACGTACCCGGTTGGGGTACCTTCGGGGCTCACGTTACCTACTTGAACCTGGGCGAACATGAAGGTCGCGACGAACAGAACATTCCTACGGGAACGTTCCGTGCGTATGACCTGGCCCTGGGTGCATCGTATGGTGCCAAGATTTCAAACCGGTTTGCGCTGGGCACAAGTCTTCGGTTCATCTATTCGAACCTTGCTCCCGGTCAGACAGTTTCCGCTCAGGAAACGCGGGCTGGCGTGTCAACCGCAGTTGACTTTGCCGGATTGTACCGTACGCCCAAATTCAACCTTGGCAATGTGCCTACAACATTCTCGTTTGGCTTCAACCTTGCCAACATGGGGCCGAAAATTCAGTACTCAGACTCTGATCAGGCTGACCCGATTCCAACCAACTTACGGTTTGGAACCGCCTTTGCATTTGATTTCGACGAGTACAATGCTTTGAACTTCACGCTTGATTTCAATAAGGATCTAATCGACGTGGATTCAACAGGAGCAGAGCCTTTCTATAAGGCGATTTTCTCCTCATGGAAAGGACTGGACATTAATCTTAACCCGAGTGATCCGACGGAACTGGAAAGAGTTGGTGTCGCACGACAGATTACCGTTGGCGGTGGTCTCGAGTACTGGTATGATCAGCTTCTTGCACTTCGGGGAGGATACTTTTACGAGGATCCGTACAACGGCAACCGTCAGTTCCTTACTCTCGGAGCGGGAATCCGGTATAACATAATTGGAGTCGATTTCTCGTACATCTACGGGATTACAGAAGACTCTCCTCTGGACAACACGATGCGATTCTCATTGCTGCTCGAGTTCGCCGGATAATAAATCCAGATCAATACCCAAAGCCGCAGCAGATGCATTGGTGGGGAAAAGTTCGAACGGTTCATCTTTCCACCAGCGGTAGAATTATCTGCTGCGGCTTTCTTTTTTTTGTCGCCAGCTACAGCTACGCACAGTCGCCTCAGATGGTGCCTCGCCTGACATTAGATCGAGCCGAGGCCTCCGCTCCGACTCTGGGCGACTTCGACCTTGTCGTTGCTCTCGTAGAATTTCAATCTGACTCCAACAGATTTACAACGGGCAGCGGCACATTTGCCGGACCTCTGTTCGACGATGGCCTGGCCCCGCGCCTGGATCCACTTCCGCACGATTCTTCGTACTTCGACGCACATCTTCAATTTCTCAAGCACTATGTGTCGCGAGTGTCAGATGGTGCAGCATCTGTCAATACACATATTCTTCCGGGCATTGTAACCGTTTCACAAGCGATGGATAGTTATAGTCCCATCGGTCTCGAATCAGATTCGGATGAACAGCTCGGGAAACTGGCTGCTCTTGTCAGTGAGGTCTGGCAACTTGCCGATGAAAACATTCAGTATGATGTCAGTAGCTTTGATCCACAGAGGACCGCCTTCGCGTTCTTTCACGCTGGAGTTGGTCGGGACATCGAGTTGATTGGCACGACGCTGGACAAGACACCGCTGGATCTTCCGTCCCTGTACTTTGGTCCGACAGCCTTGAGCAGACTTCTTCCAGATGGACTGCCCACCTTCAAGGGCCTCACCGTGTCTTCTACGATCGTTCTGCCGCGGACTGAGACACGCGTCGGTACCAACTTTATTACCGACAGTAGATTTCTGGCCGAGTTTTCGATCAACGGGTTGATCGCTGCCAGTTTTTTCAACTACCTCGGTGTACCCGATCTCTTCAATACAAAAGACGGTACCAGTGCTATAGGTCCCTTTGGACTTATGGACCCGTTGGGCATCTTTGCCTTCAACGGCCTTTTCCCGCCAGAGCCGTCTGCATGGACAAAATCTTTCCTTGGTTGGTCGACGGAGGTTGACCCTGTGGACGGTATGACCAGCCTTACTGCTGTTTCCGATGTATCTGGATCTGACGTCAGGAAGGTTGCCATATCCGAAAGCGAATATTTCCTGATTGAAAATCGTAATCGTGACCCCGAGGGAGATGGCCTGATCCTGGACGTGTACACTTCCGATGGTATTGTTCAGCAGCGGTTCTCGTTTGATGATGAGTCGTTCAACTCCCGGACAATAGAAGGCTTTGAAGGTGGCGTTGTAGTCGGTGTTGACAACTATGATTGGGCTCTTCCCGGCGGCGCTGACACGGAAGGAATTGAATACAGGGGTGGAGCACTCGTCTGGCATATCGATGAGCGTATAATCCGGTCGTCCCTTGCGACAAACTCAGTAAATGCTGACCCCGAAGCGCGAGGTATTGATCTGGAAGAAGCAGATAGTGCAGTAGACCTCGGTTTCCCACCATTGAATCCCTTTGCACCTCCTTTCGACCTGGGCACACCGTTCGATTATTTTTACGAGGGGAATCCGGTCACGGTGGTTACGGCTACGGGAACGGAGATCGTCCTGTACGAAAATCGGTTTGGCGGAGATACCTTTCCAAACAGCAATAACAATGGTGGTGGACCATCGTTTATCGAACTGGGCGACTTTAGTCCTCCCGGGATGACCATGACGTTCGAAGAGCGCCAGAATCGCAATTCGGTTCTCATTCCCGAGGAAGGTTTTGTTTCGAGGTCCATTGGATCGACGCAACGCGACGGGCTGATACTTCCCTTCGGAAGTGGGCAGCAGTTTGTTGCCGTTCAGTCGTCGCAGGATGACTCCGTTCACGTCTATTCCGTGGAAGAAGGACTTCAGACCAGCGTCGGTCCGGGCCTGATTGCGGGTACGTCAACCGGGCAGTTACTTGTATTGCAGGCAACTGGCACAGATGGTGTGACATTGTCCTTGCTTCCGGACGACAGTGTTCCTTTGACGATCGCCATGCCTGCCGGACTGAACACCACTTTCCTTAAGGGACCTCTTGTTACGATCAATGACAGTACATTTGCCGCCGCCTATACAAGCGATGCAGAGCGAGGGCTGGTAACTTTTGAACCGGGTGGCTCTACGTTCACGCCGGTTGACCAGGCAGCAGGAGGTCTCGTAAGTGTCGCATTGACAGATTCAGATCTTATCGTTTTCGGAACGGACGGTTTGTACTCTACAACTCAGGCCGTGACGACCCTGTACGGTCAGATTTCTGATCAGAGTTCCACTCTTGCAGCCAGAGATGACGACGGTACCATTGCGGCTGCCTTTTCGCCGGACAACCGAAGTCTCACCCTGGTGCAAAATGGTAGCGTTACGCAGGTTGACCTGAGTCAACGTTTCAGTGGCAACTCGCTTTCGCAAGTCGCCACACTTGTCCCGGTCGATTTCGACAGCAACGGTATTGTGGAATTTCTGGTGACATACGGCAGGGAAGCGATCGGGATTTCAAAAAACGGAACTGTTGTTGACGGTTTTCCAGTTGAGTTTTCGGCTGACATTGTAGCCAGTCCGATGGTCTATACGTCCGATGGTCGGATGACGCTCGTGGTTTCCACGAGCAGTGGCTACCTGTACGAGTACGCGAACGTGTCTGGCAGTCGATGGGAGGTGCTCCCGGGATTTCCGCTGTCCGCGGGCGATGCTATCAGCGTCACACCCGCAATGACGGAGGACAGGATTGTGACGGTATCCGCTGAAGGTGAAGTAATGTCTTACGAGCGACAGAGTCCGGTGGAAGTTATTGTGGGTCAGAGATGGTTGAGCTCAGGCAATACATCATTTGTAGATGTTGCCCGGGGAGGACAGATTGATCCGACCGGCGAAGGAATTATCGACAACACAGAAACGTACGTGTGGCCTAATCCTGTTCGCGAAGGTGTAGGAAATCTTCGGGTAGGTGCATCCCGAGATTGCACCGTCACCGTTACTATCATTGATCGGGCCGGTCGGCAGATCGACGAAATCGAAATTGGTGAGGTCAGAGCGGGAATTCCATCAGAAAGAATCTGGACGACTGATGCCGGATCAGGAATCTACTATGGTCGCATAACAGCAAGGTTTGCTTCCGGATCAGAGGAGCATCAAATCATCAAGATTGCGGTGATCCGATGATGCGATGTCTTTTCAGAATCCTGATCGCGACTTTTATTTTTGCAACAGGGGCTACGCTTGCATCTGCACAAGTACCTGTGTCTTTTTATGACTATGTCAGGGCAGATCTTGACTGGTATACGATCGAAACCGAACACTTCCAGGTTCACTACCATTCGCATTCAGCGGAAGTCATTCCATGGACCGCATCGGAAGTTGCACGCACGGCAGAATCAATCTACAAACCGATCACGGACCTGTATGAGTATGAGCCCTCGGGTCGGACGTCCATCATTATTCGCGACTTCGAAGACTACTCGAATGGAGCCGCCTATTTTTTCGACAACATGATCGTCCTCTGGGCACCCGCGTTGAATTCTCCTCTACGCGGCTTCCACAAGTGGATCCAGAATGTGGTCACCCATGAGTTTACGCACATTGTCCAGGTTCAAAAGACGCTCAAGTCTGGTCGAACAAGACCGTTCGTTTACTTTCAGGCACTGGGCTATGAAGACGTGCGCCGACCAGATGTGTTGTATGGGTATCCTAACGTAATCGTCACATACCCGATTCCGGCAATTAGTAATCCGGCGTGGCTTGCTGAGGGTACTGCGCAGTATCAACGGGCAAATTTCGATCTGGACACGTGGGATTCGCATCGTGACATGTTGCTACGCACGCGTGTGCTGGCCGGCAGGGAGCTGACACTGGCAGAGATGGGTGGCTTCTACTCGCATTCGAGTCTTGAACGGGAAACAGTCTACAATCAGGGCTTTGCATTTACACTGTATCTGGCTAATCGTTTTGGCGAAGACGTCGTCAGGAAAATATCAGATGAGTTGGCCAGTTGGAAGACGTTCAATGTTGAGCGCGCAATCAAGGCGGCAACCGGGATCGAGGCGAGCATTGTATACCAGGACTGGATAGAAAGCCTAACGGAGCATTATCTACAGGTTCAAGCTCAGGTTGGGGATTCTACAGATCATGCGAGAATAACGTCAGATGGTTTTTTCAACTTCCACCCGAAATTATCGCCCGATGGAAAAAGGATTGCGTATCTGACAAACAGCACATCAAGTGAATCAGCTACTCATTTAGTAGTCGAATCCCTTGGTGACGACGAACATGGCAATATCTTGACCTCCGTTTCTGTTGACCCTGGAGGCTCAGCGGTTTATCGCTGCGCTCTTGGCCATCGACTGGCTACCGCCGTGTCGGGTAGCATAGACTGGAGCTGGGACGGATCCAGCATTGTCTTTTCAAAAAGGATGGAGACCGCGGAAGGGTATCTGTTTGCAGACCTTCACGTAGTCGATATCGAGACCGAGGACGTTTCACGCCTTACAACCAACGCTCGAGCGTTCGATCCCGCATACAGTCCCGATGATTCGCGCATCGTATTTGTTCACCAGAGTGATGGTACGACCAACCTTCGAATTCTAGATGTTAAAACGTCAGAAGTGTCCGAACTGACATCTTTTAGTCCGGGTACCCAGGTATATGAACCGTCGTGGTCCAGCGCTGATGGTGGCTGGATATTTTTCGCCCGCGCTGACTCGATATCCTCAGACATCTACAGGATTCGTCCCACCGGTGCAGAGTTGCAGAGGGTCGTATCGGGACCATCCGAAGATCGATCTCCGGCAGTCTCGGACGACGGTAGAACTGTGTATTATGCTTCGGATGAGACTGGTGTTTTCAACATCTATTCCAGGGACCTGGAGACAGGGCGGGTCAATAGGGTAACGAATACTGTCGGAGGTGCATTCATGCCCGATGCTCGAGGCAGCCAGCTGGTCTATGCGGATTATGACTGGGATGGATATGACATTGCAATGACGTCAGCCGCGCCCATCGTATCCGAGAATCCAGCATTGCATATTGCCACACCTCGAGCGATGGAGAAAACGGGCTTGGGTGCGAGATCGGGTTCTGCGGAGTCCATTGACATTACTTCAAACGACTATCGGCCGAACTTCACGTCATTCAGCTTTTACCCGGTCATCCGGTTGGATCAGTACGTGACGAGAGAACGCAGCCGAACTGTCGGTAGAGTTGACAGGCGGGGAAGGTTGGAGACACTCGCAAGAAATACAAAGGTTGGACTCTATGTGAACTCCCGTGAGATCCTTGACGAACTCTCGTTTCTTGGCGGCCTGTTAGTAGGTCCGGCATCGCGTCCTGCGGAATCTTTTGGAGACTATGTTGCTCCGGCGAGCCTCCTCAAACTGGAGAGGGATCTGTTTGTCCAGTTTGAATACAGAAAGGGAATCGGATTCAAGCGCAAGCGCTGGGCACCTCAGCTGTCGTTGGAGTTGTTCAACATCAGGCGAAACGTAGAGAACGGTTTGTCGATCGAGGAGTTTTCGTGCACAGCATGTTTTCCGCCTGACACGTCGTTTGCAGACATATCCTACAATTTGTGGGAGCTGAATTTGTCCGCCCGAAGTAAGCTTAACCGTTATACGCTTGCGGAAGCATCATATCGTTACAGTCCGTATCGCGTTACTACCGAGCGATTCTTTTCCACCGAGTTCCAGCAGACCATACCCGAGTCATCGTCCCGATATTTCATTGGAAAGGCTCTGGCATTCGGCATTCGTACAGAGGTGCTTCAACGGCATTCGGACGATGATGTGCTGCAGTCCGGTCTGAAGATCAACGCCCGGTACGAATATGAGATCGGCAGCCTTCTGGATCAATTCGATATCGAGGACGGCGCACTTGTACCGGTCTATGAGCGAGACAAGGTTCATCGTCTGACACTGGACTCATTCTACGGGCAACGGTTGCCGGGCACCCCGCGTGGTGCTACTCACGGAATCGGAATCCGGGCTCGTCTTTCATCTGTGATTGGCCCTACGGTCGATTCCTTCTACAACGATTACGTCGGCGGGCTGGTGGGAGCGAGGGGATATCCTTTTTATGCCCTCGGTGGGAATGAAACTGCGTGGGGACAAATATCATACACGTTCCCGCTTCTGCCGGATGTTGCCAGACAGTTGGGATTCCTCTACATCGACAAGTTGTTTTTGAAGGCATACGCCGATGCAGCACTTGCCTGGTCAGGAAAAATCCCCGCTTTGAATACGGTGCGGAAAGACGTCGGAGCAGAGCTGAGAATCGTCACCGGATCGTTTTATCTGCTTCCATCTGCAATATTTGTAAGCGGGACCTACGGAATCGATGAATTTGAGTTCGAAATAGACGATACCTTTGTGACACCCGGTGGAGATGAAACCGTTACCTATGGTGGATCATTTCAGGTTCACGCAGGACTTCTTTTTTCTTTTGATCTTTAGGTAAATCCTGAGCACAATGAACGTTCAAATTCTATACGCAGGGGCGCTGGTACTGATCGCCGTCACGTTGGCACTACTATATGTTCTCAGAGTGCGGGCTGGTTCCTGGAAACCGACGGACGCAGTGCACCGCGTCGGATACGGCCTGGCATTCGGAGTAATTGCCTGCAGCATTGGTGTGATCGTTCTCGGTTCGCGAGCTAACTTCGAAATCAGTCAGCATGCAATTGCGGGTCCCGATGAGATCCTTGAAATGGATCTTCGACAGTCCGTCGAGAACTTCGAATTCAAGCTTGTCGATGACAACCGGCCCTCGACATTCGAATCGTACAAGGGCAAAGTCGTCATCTTGAACCTCTGGGCAACCTGGTGTGCGCCGTGTCTGATGGAGATTCCTGATCTTAATCAGATACAACGCGAGTACGAAGACCAGGGTGTGGTCGTCATTTCGATCTCAGATGAGGATCGAGCTACACTTACGGAGTTTGAACGGAGCCTGAATCTGGAAACGGTGTCGGGATATTTCGAAATCACAGGGAAAATTCCCGCTCTTCTTGAGGCTGGATTCGACATCCGTCCGACGTCGTATATAGTTGACAGAGATGGCGTAGCTCGCAAATACATCCTCGGGGCACGCGACTATAACTATTTCAAGCGTGCTATTGAACCATACCTTTAATAGTGCCAGCATGGACCGGGTATGTATCGCCTTGATTTTGCTATTCGCGCTCGCTGATGTGAGCGTTGCACAGGTGGTTTCATTTTCAACCGTTGCGTCTGATGCGCTGCCGACTGATGAGTCCAGCGCACGTCAGTGGCTGTTGAACACTAACACCGGCACCGGCGATGAACTGCCGTTATCGTTTACAGGCGGTACTCGAAGCGTCCCTCTTGCGCTGGGTTTGTCTATCGTAGTCCCCGGTGCGGGGCAGGCATATAACCGGCAATGGATAAAAGGCGCTCTGATGCTTGCAACAGATGTCGCGTTGATTTCCGGATACTCGGTGTGGCGCACGCGGGGTCGGAATGGGGAAGATGCTTTCCGTGCGGTTGCACACGCAGACTGGAAACCGGACCAGTATGCCATGTGGCTAAATGACTACGCCGACTTTCTTGTGGCCGATCACGGAGCAGTAGTTACCGCGCCCGATGCGGTCATCCCTTCGGGAGTGGACTTTTCGAATCCTGAAAATTGGAACGTCGAAACGACTGTTGTTGTCACCGAGTTTTTTGAGCAGATTCGTGCCATAGAAAGCCAGATGTTTCACCCCGAAACTGGTGCTTCTTTTTCCCACCGACTTCCGTTCTTCGGTGAGCAACAATACTATGAGCTTATTGGCAAGTACTTTCAGTTTGCACCGGGGTGGAGTGACTATGCTTCGTGGAAAGACTCAAACGGTTTCACCATATCTATTGACCCTGAAAGGTCAGATGGCAATGGAGAGAAAATAAACGTCACAGACAGTTTCTATGACTATGCGTCGGATCATGCGCATAGCCAGACATTACTACGCAGAGCATCGCGGGTCAGCGCATTCCTTTTCGTGAACCACGTGCTTGCCGCTGCAGATGCTGCGGTCTTTTCAAAGTTACACAACGATCGGATTGCCGCACGCCTGACAGTCGTGCCTGTAGAGGATGGAAAAATCTCTGCAGCCGCGACATTGAGAATCAGGTTTTGATCTCCTGACGCAAAGCTTACGCGTTTGCCCATCTAGGGGCATAGTCATATACTAGAACCTGACATTGAAAACTGCACTATTTCAACGGATTGGAGAGAAATATGCCGTGGTACAGGAAGCTTCACTGGCAAATTATCATCGGTTTGGTACTTGGTCTCATCTATGGCGTTATCGCTGCAGCCAATGGATGGGTAGAGTTTACAGACAACTGGATCACGCCATTCGGTACAGTTTTCATTAATCTGCTGAAGCTTATTGCTATCCCGCTGATTATCGCTTCCCTGATCACGGGAGTCGCTTCACTGTCTGATCTGAAGAAACTATCAAGGATTGGTGGTAAGACGATTGGTCTATACCTCTGCACAACGCTTGTAGCGCTCATAATCGGTCTGGTCGTCGTAAATGTGTTAAAACCGGGAAATGCCGTTCCACCTGAAATGCGCCAGGAGCTTGAGCAGACGTACCAGGGAGACATGGAGTCGAGAATAGGAATAGCTGACGAAGCACGGGATCGTGTGGCACTTCAGCCGTTGATAGACATCGTTCCAGACAACCTGTTTTCCTCGATCTCCGACAACAGGAATATGCTGCAGGTCGTATTCTTCTCGATTTTCGTTGGAATCGGTTTGATACTAATGCCTCGTGAGAAGGCTCAGCCGCTGATCACTTTTTTTGACAGCGCCAATGATCTTGTTATCCGGCTCGTCGAAATAATCATGTTCATGGCGCCCATCGGAGTCTTCGGGCTTCTAGCAGGGACTATCTCGTCAATAGCCGGAGACGATCCATCGCAGATCGTCGAACTCATCGGTGCGCTGGGCTACTATTGTCTTGCTGTTATCATAGGGTTGTTCTTGCACGCGGCAATTACGTACCCGACGCTTCTCAAGACGCTCACGCCTGTGAAATTATCCACATTCATGAAAGGAATGAGTGCCGCGCAGCTTGTTGCCTTCAGTACTTCATCCAGCGGCGCAACGCTGCCCGTGACAATGGAGTCGGTGGAGAAGAATATTGGCGTTTCGGAAGAGGTGTCATCTTTCGTGCTGCCATTAGGTGCTACCATCAACATGGATGGAACAGGTCTATATCAAGCGATTGCTGCCGTGTTCATAGCGCAGGCGCTCGGGATGGATCTTTCACTCACTGCTCAGGTAGTGATTGTACTGACAGCGATGCTCGCGTCTATCGGGACGGCGGCTGTGCCGAGTGCAGGTATCGTGATGTTGGTGATCATCCTCGAAGCCATAAATGTGCCTAGCGAGGGTATCGCTCTCATACTTGGAGTTGATCGAATCCTGGACATGCTTCGAACCGTAGTGAATGTAACCGGTGATGCGACTGTGGCAACTGTGGTTGCGGCCTCTGAAGGCCAGTTGGACATTCCAGAACTTGCAGCAGTCCCCCAAACGGCATAGGTAAAGAAAACTCGAGCAATAGCCGACCCCTTCAGTAGTTCCCAGCTCAAATCCCGTTGAAAGGCCTCCTGGCGTATGCCTATCCTTAAAGCCATCGTTTTTGTATCGATGATATCGCTGCTATGCGGCGATGCGTCTGCGAAAATACAGGGTCCCCATTCTGGCGATGACCTGGAAATGCTGCTTCCGTCGGAGTCTCTACGCGCCGCATTTGTATCCGCTCGTGAAGCGTATCTGTCATTCAAGCTTGACGATGCCGAGCATCAGTTGTACCACCTTTCAACTTCCGAAGGGGGAGAGGCAGCCGCATATTTGTACCTGTCGTCGATCTCCATGTACCGGTTTTTAATGACCGACCGAGACGAGTACGAAGAGGAATTTCTTCTGCGGTCGGATTCCCTGAAAACACTGCTCGACGATATTGACGATTCACCATGGCGCATCTTCATCGGGGCAGAGGCGAATCTGCAGCGCGCAGTTGTACGGGTTAAACGAGGACGTTACATACGGGCAGCGCTGGCTGCGCGAACGGCATACAAGGAGTACAATCGTGTAATTAGCGACGACCCTCACTTCTACGATGCATATAAAGGGCTGGGCCTGCTACACCTGACCTTTGAGTATGCACCAGGCTTTTATAAACGATTCCTGAATATCCTCGGCTATTCCAGTATGCCTGGTCAGGGAGTTGCAGAGTTGACAAAAGCGTCCGAGGCATCACTGTATAACTGGGAAGAATCGCGCGTGATGCTTGGTGTGCTAGATGTCGTCCTTTTTGGATCCCAGCGCAATGGTGAAGCAATGCTCCGGTCGCTGTACAACCAGTATCCCGAGAACCCGATATTTTCACATGTTCTCGGCTTCTACCTCTACTCAAACCGGAGAGTCGACGAAGCGATTGTACTTTTTCGGGAGTCGGCAGATCGCTACGATGATCCGACGTACTTCTTTATCGACTATACGGATCAATTCCTTGCCACCTGCTATTTCTATCGAGGTGATTTCGAGGAAAGTATCTTTTATAACAAGCGGTACATCAACAACCATCCGGGCCCTGCAGTCAAAGCACCTGCCAACCTGAATGTCGGACTCGCCCTTGAGTTACTGGGCCGAAGAGGTGAGGCAATACCTTACTACGAGAATGTGGTATCCAGGCGAGAATTCGATCTGGATGATGTTGCAGAGAAAAAAGCGCGATCGCTCATCGAAGCGCCGATGTCCGCAGTTGAAAGGACAATGTTGCTGGCTCAGAATGCACTTGCCGCCGGAAAATATGAGCATGCCGCATTGTTGCTGACGGAGTTCATGAACTCCGGTCATCGGGAGCCCAACGAGATAGCTGAAGCGACTTACGTCCTTGCCCGGGTTAATCATGCTGCAGGCAATCGAGCAAGGGCATTCGACCTGTACCAGCAAGTGATTGATGTTCCGCGAGATCCGGATACGCGGTGGGCGCCGTGGGCCGAATACTACCGCGGGTTCATGTTCGAAGAGGACGGGCGCATCGAACTTGCACGACACTCCTATTCGGAAGCACTTCGCTATGAGGGAGACTACGAATACAAGCGATCAGTGGAGGACCTGGCGACGCTTGCGCTGAAGCGCCTGGAACTTCCCCCCGTACCCGGTACAGCCGAGTAGTCGTCTCAAAACAAGATTGCGGCGCGTCAATTTGCGGTCAATCTTCATCAAATCGTCGCTGATCTGACGACGAAACCCTCGAAATAGACTTTCCTGCCGAAAATTTCGAGACTGGCACATTCTTCGAGTACTCCTGTGACAACAACAGGAATACTAACCTAACGGAAGTCAACTCTACGCTGTCAGACCTTTATTAGTCCGATTGAAATGGATTAGCGCGCTTGGGAGGATTCGAACCCCCGACCTTTGGAACCGGAATCCAACGCTCTATCCGACTGAGCTACAAGCGCATCGCGCAAAATATAGCCAATCAAACAGATCAACGCACGGACTATCAGTGGATGTCGTCAGCGGATGGACAGTCTGTCCAGTCTCTTCCCAGAACGGAACAAATGGCGCAAGATACTAGGGTACGTTTACGGTACGAGACCGCAAGAATGAACGATGCTGAGCTCATCGGTCATTTCAATAAAAACCCCGAAGAGGCATACGCCGAACTTCTCAAGCGATTCTCACCGGTTATCATTCGCATGATCAGGCGGTTCATGAATGATCAGGATGAAGTGATGGAGGTTTACACAGCCGTCGCAGAGAGGCTTCGTGCAAAGCGATTCAAAGCGCTTCGCGAGTTTCGCATATCAAAAGAGATCACACCATGGCTGAGCGTTGTAGTTGCAAATGCCTGTCGCGATCGATTCCGAAAGAACAAGTATGTCTCCATGCCCCAGTCGGTTATCGATCAGTTGACCGACCATGAAAAACTCGTATTCAAATATTACTATCAGGATCAGATGATCCACTCCGAGATCGTCGAGATGCTTAGCGCAACCGAAGGTCAACGGTACACTTCATTGGACGTAGCCCAGGCACTCGATAAGATCAATGACTTGCTGAGTGTCAACAAGCGATGGCACCTGTTGATGGCGCTCCATCAGAACAAGGCGATGCTTTCAATCGAGGACCTACAGAATCTCGGATTCGAGGCACCTTCAGGCAGCAAACCCGATCGAGGCCTCGAGCCGACACTTGAAAAAGAACGCATTGATGCAATCAATGCGGCTATGGCGGAACTAGATCCTGAAGATCAACTACTTCTGCTGCTTCGATTCGAGCACGGCATGCGTGCCTCGGAAATCGCTGAAGCTATGTCATTCGAAAACCACAAATACGTCTATACTCGCTTGAGAACTATTGTTAATCGGCTAAAGCGAATGATAGAAGAGTCGTAGAGTTGGTACTACGCGTGCATCATCCCTATTTTTGAAGCGTATGCGTTTCCGATAGCAGAGAATCACCACACAAGCGATAGTTTGAAGTATTTGAAAGATCCCTGGCAGAGGCAGTCGATCGCGCTTGTCGGGTTTGCGGAACGCCACGAGTTTGCGCCGTGGCTTATGGCCCTTCTCATGCTTCTTGTCGCCCTCGTCTCGTTTCAACTGATAATCGCACCACTGACGATCATTGCGCTGCTGCTTATGCGTGGAGTCGGTGCGCAGGGCCTTGTCGATGCTCTGATCTCGGTCATGGAAGGCGACGCCGAGTTGATGCTTATCGCCAATACAGTCGGCCAGTTCCTCGGACTTGCACTGCCCGTGTTAGTATTCGCCCGACTGAGTTCTCCAAGCATTTTCAGGTTTCTACGGGTTACACGGGTCTCACCGCTAATCCTGATATTTTCAGTAGTCGGCCTCGCAGCGCTGATCCCGATCGTCGATGTTGCCGCCCAGCTGAATCGTGCTCTTCCCTGGCCCGAGTCCATCCGTGAGTTTGAGACGCTCATGCAGGAGCCGCTTCGCAAGTATCTGTCAGACCGCGTCAACCTGATTCCAGGCATCCTGATGATAGCTGCGACGCCGGCAATCTGCGAGGAGGTGCTATTCAGAGGTTATGTTTTGCGACAAGCTGAACGAAGTATGGGGTCCAGATGGGGAATTGTATTCGCCGGCGTAATCTTCGGTGTTTTTCACTTGTTGCCGACTCAAGTCCTTCCACTCTCGCTTCTGGGTCTGTTTATGGCATATCTGACATGGCGCACTGGAAGCGTCTGGCCGGCAGTTCTGGTTCACTTTGCGAACAACACATTTGCAGTCGTGATGACGATTCTGTTTTCTGAAGAAAACAGGACGCCTGATGAACTTGAGCAGCTGGACTTGCCGATTTACTTTGTCATTGCCGGTATTATTGTTTTTGCGTGCAGCATATATTTAATTGAAAGCCTGGCTCGTGCAAAACTGGCAGAGCGCCAGCAATACGAAGGCCCGGTACACGAAGGTGAGGTGAGCAATGAAGACTGAAGAATGGGTATCCGTTTTTAGCTCGGGTACGGACTATGAAGCCGATCTGGTTCGCAGCCGATTGGACGATTCCGGCATACCCGCAGTGGTGCTGACTCAACGCGACCACGCGCTTAATCTTACCGTCGGCGACCTGGCACGCGTACACGTTCGTGTGCCACCGGAGAAGGAGGCAGAAGCACGTGCCCTGCTTCTCGAGGCACCGCTGACCGGGCGCGAGCTCGATGAGGCCGCACTCGCTGCTGATCCCCGTGCTCCAGATGCGCATACTCCTGCTCAGCAAGCCCGTCTCGATAGCGGGATCGACAGGATTGAAATGACGTCGGACGACTCGCAGGATGACAACTCTCCAGACGACTAGCCTTGAGATCGTCTGCAGCCCGGATCGTAACAGCCCTGATAGCCGCTCCAATCGCGGTCTATCTGGTATACCTTGGAGGGTGGCCATTCCTGATCGGGCTTGCCCTGATTGGAGCCGTTGCGCAGAATGAAGTCTACCATCTCCTTCATCCTAAAATGGATGTGGTCATCCGATGCCTTGGCCTTTCTGCCGGGATTGCGATCATAGCAAGCGTGTACGTCAACAACTTGCTGTGGATAGCGGCAGCACTGGTTATCCTGATCGTGTGTATCCTGCCAGTCCGGAAATCTCCTGAATCAGGTAAAACAATCGCGGCGGCTCTTGCAGGAATAATCTATCCGGCCTCGCTCATCGCCCTAGTGGCTATGCTCAGGTTTGGTATCGGACTAACACTGGACCAATCCGAATTGTTCATCCTCACTACGGGTATCCTCGTAATTCTCTGGGCAACTGACTCCGCTGCGTATTTTGTCGGACGTGCGATTGGAAAACGTCCGCTTGCGCCCTCGATATCGCCCGGAAAAACTATAGAGGGGGCAGTCGGAGGACTTGCCGGTGCGGCCATCGTGGCGATTGGCTTCAAGGCGCTTTTTGCTGGCTTTATAACGTGGATAGACGTGGGCGCATTCGTGATAATTTGTGGATTACTTAGTCCACTTGGCGACCTGGCGGAGAGTATGTTAAAAAGGTCTGCAGGAGCGAAAGATTCCGGAAATATCTTGCCAGGCCATGGCGGCGCGCTGGACAGAATCGATGCTCTCGTGGTCGCTCTGCCGTTGTGCTACCTCTATCTGCGTTTCGCCTCTTCACTTTGAAGTCGCGTGCCCGTAATAAGCTGGAACGGCACCTGCGGCAGCCCGTAAAAACCTGCTCTGAATATGCAGATAGTTGATTATGGGACTGATTTCCAATAGAAGAACGAGACACAAGCGATTCGATTACGAGCCGAGGTATTACAATCCCAAGAAGGATGATGAGATAAAACGTCGGATGCGAATAAAGAGCAAGGCACAGCGACGTTCCTCTCCCGCCAAAGCCGTTTGGATAGCCGTCTTGTTGCTTTTTGCCCTTTTTATATACACCCGTTTTTAGGCCAGCCCCGGGTCGATGCGGTTCGGCCCGGTTTTCATTCTTATATCTTGCAGGAGCAGTAAATAGTGTCAGAGGTCGTCGCAAGTAAATCTCGCCTTATCCGTCGCATGCCGGAGGTTCTCGCCAACAAGATTGCCGCTGGCGAAGTCGTTCAACGTCCGTCGTCTGTTGTAAAGGAACTCGTTGAAAACAGTCTGGACTCAGGCGCTACACGCATAGACGTGGTCGTCAAATCGGCCGGATCCGAACTTATACAGGTCACCGACAATGGTTGTGGGATGGGTAGTGACGACGCCATCGCATGTTTTGAACGTCATGCAACGAGTAAGATTACTGAAATCACTGATCTCGAGCGTATTCGAACTCTCGGTTTTCGTGGAGAAGCTTTAGCGTCCATTGCGGCTGTGTCTCGAACGGTTCTAAAAACAGGTTCCGGAGATGGCGAACCAGGCACACTGGTTCAGATTGACGGAGGGTCGCTCATCAAAACCGAGCCGACTGCCATTGAGCAAGGAACCTCAATCAGTGTCAAGTCGCTCTTTTTCAATGTGCCCGCCCGTAGAAATTTCCTGAAGACTGATGCAACTGAGTATCGTCACATTGTAGATACGTTTCTGATGCTGGCCGTGTCGAATCCAGCAGTCGGCTTTTCGTTATCTCACAACGGCGCGTCGATTTTCAAACTTGACGCGTACACCGATGATGATTTTGATAACGCTCTCAAACAGCGACTTGCAAACATATACGATACAAGCTACACAAACGACCTTATTTGGATTGACGAGAGCACGGGTTACCTCAGTGTGTCGGGTTGCATAGCCGTCCCTGAACGTCACAAACGCTCTCGTGGAGATCAGTATTTGTTTGTAAACGGAAGGTCAATACGAAGTCGATATCTTGAGCATGCGATACGCGGTGCATACGAAGATTATCTGCCCGAAGGTGCATATCCTATGTTTGCCCTCTTCCTGCGCATGGATCCCGCGCACGTCGACGTTAACGTTCATCCTACCAAGGCAGAAGTCAAGTTTGACGACGAACGCGGTGTCTACGCAATGATTCGAGCGATTGCCGGCAGAGCGCTGGCGTCAGCGTTTTCGATTCCAGAATTTCGTTCGGAGGACTCAACCCTAAATAGTTCGTCCGGCGTCGACCTCAGCGGCCCTCGATTTACAGGGCATAAGCCGTTCGGCATTAGAACGGGTCCATTTGATCGATCAGCGCTATCAGAACATCTGTACCGCGAAATTCAAACAGGTGATACGGACGAGCCAGGGCTGCTGGCCAATGCAGCTACGCTAAGCCGCGACGAGGCCGGCCGTGATCTTGTCCATCAGCTAGCTCTGCGATACATCGTGGTGCACATGCGTTCCGGGCTGATGCTTGTCGATCAAAACAGAGCTCATGAACGTGTCATCTTCGAGCGGGCGCTTTCGAATTTGAATGGCACTGTCGCAATGTCGCAGCAGTTGTTGTTCCCGGTAACAATCGATCTGGATCCACGAGAGTTCGAGCGAGTGTCCTCAATCTTCAGTGAATTGAAGTTGCTGGGTTTCGATATCCAGAAGTTCGGTGGCACATCAGTCATGGTAAGAGGTGTACCTGTCGAAGTTCGTGAAGGAGAGATCGAGGGAATACTGCATGATGCAGCTCATGATCGCCCTGGAGTTTCATCATCTGCTACAACGTATCGCGAACAGCTCGCACGGTCGCTAGCCCGGAGAACATCGGTCAAGACCGGGGTTCGAATGACGGATTCAGAGATGCGCAGCCTGATTGATCAGCTGTTTGTCTGCGAGTCGCCGTATGTGTCGCCCGACGGCAAGCCCGTGGTTGTCTGGGTTTCTACCGATGAGATTGACCGACGATTTGAGCAAATGGCCCGCCCGTCATGACCTCGATGAGCCTCGTCGACCGGGTAGCTGAATGCCTCGCGGATCGCGACGCTCCAGTCACGGCCCCGATCGTACTCGGGCTCAGTGGGGGAGTAGATTCGACGACGCTGCTTCATGTACTGTCTACGCTTGAGTACAAGCCCGTCGCAGTACATGTGAATTACGGACTTCGCGGCCATGAATCTACTGCCGATGAGGCGTTCTGCGCAGAACTGTGCACGCGACTCGAATTGACCCTAAGGGTGTTTCATCCCGACGAGTCCGAGGTACATGTTTCGGGAAAGTCGTTGCAGGAATCAGCACGCGATTATCGGTATGACGCTTTCCATGTAACTGCACAGGAAGTAGGCGCGAAACATGTCCTGCTTGCGCATCATGCAGATGATAGTGCCGAAACTCTTCTGCTAAACCTTTTCCGGGGCGCTGGACTTGAAGGGCTGACGGGAATTCCGGCAAGCCGTCCAATCAGTCCGGAGTCTGATGTAAGAGTAGTCAGACCGATGCTGGGTTTGAGGCGATCAGAAATTGAGGCGTACGCTCGGAGGGAAGGACTTGGCTGGAGAGAAGATGCTTCGAACCTCGACCCGACATACGGACGCGGTATCATACGGACAAAAATAGCTCCGATCATTAAGGACGAATTTGGAGATGCTGCGCTCGCCAACGTTGCCAGAAGCGCGGCACTCGTTCGCGGGTACGTACAGGCCGAACATTCGTCGCTCGTAAACGCCGTGTTCAGGGGGAGTGTCTCGGGCAGGAAATCACTTTCAGTGCGAGTGCTGACAGAGCTGGAATCTGTCTGGCGGGATCGTATCATCGCCGAAGCATTACGGCAGTGGGTACCTGAAGCATCCGTTGATCGATATGCTATCGATTCGATTGCCAGTCTACTCGAGGGTCAAACAGGTCGGAAAACCGAAGTCGGTACCTGTCTGATAATCAGAGACCGCGAGAGGCTGGTATTCCTGGATTCGGAGACGAAGAATGATTCGAAGTCCGAAAGCAAGTACCTGGATGCGAATGGCCATGTGAGAATCGGTCCTTTCCACATTCTTTCTCATGTACTGCATGACGCGCCCAATTCATTGGATACACCGGGCAACTTGTTTGCCTACCTTGATCGTCGGGCATTCCCCGTCACGGTTCGCCGATGGAAAGCAGGGGATAAAATGGTACTTGCCGGATCAAAGAAAACCAAGAAGGTCAGCGACATTCTGACTGATGCGAGGACTCCTAATGTCGGGAGGGGTGATCGACTGATCGTTGAAACCGCTGCCGGCATTGTCTGGATACCGGGAGCCGCTCGATCGGATATCCACAAAATAGGTCCCGAGACTTCGGAAGTCGTATTATTAACATATATTGAAGAAACCCCGTATCAGGAAAGCAGCGCGTAACTGAGCCAATGTCAGAAACCGAAGTTGTGGGCGATAAACAAACAATCACGTGTCTTGGAGAGCAGTTCCGTGTGTATATCGACCGCGATCGTATACAGGAACGAGTGACTGAACTCGGGCGGCAGATCTCCGAGGACTATGCCGGTAAGAAGCCAGTACTGATCGGTGTGCTGAACGGCGCATTCATGTTTCTCGCCGATCTGATGCGAAGTATTTCTATTGATTGCGAGGTCGACTTTATTAAGCTATCGAGTTACGGCGCACAGAAAATTACAAGCGGTGTTGTGCACGAACTGAAGAAGATCGATGCTGAGATCACAGGTCGCCACGTAATTGTCGTAGAAGACATCGTCGACACTGGTCTCTCGATGTCGTATCTCATGGAAAAAATGAGTTCGCATCGTCCGGCATCAGTTACGGCAGCCACCCTGCTTCACAAGCACGAGGCAACGAAGGTCGATATCAACTTGAAATACGTGGGCTTCAAGATCAAGAATCTTTTTGTAATCGGATACGGACTCGATTACGGGCAGCTTGCACGCAACTATCCGGATATTTACATCCTCGATGAGGAAGTTGACGCGTAATGTCCGACGGCTCTGACAAGCAGATTTATTACTCCGACTACCTGAAGCTTGACGAGCTGCTCCAGTGTCAGGAGCTTGAAAGCGCGAGGCGTGGCAAGGTCGCTCACGATGAAATGCTTTTCATCGTAATTCATCAAGCATACGAGCTCTGGTTCAAGCAGATTATCTGGGAACTATCTGCTGTCCATCGACTCTTCGACTCCTCCACGGTGAGTGAACCCAGCGTCGGAGAGGCCGTGCACCACCTGGAGCGGATCACCGAAATACAAAAGGTGCTGGTTCAGCAAATTGATGTACTTGAAACGATGACTCCGCTGGATTTCCTTGACTTCCGAGATGCGCTGATACCAGCCTCGGGATTCCAGAGTGTTCAGTTCAGACTCGTAGAAAACATGCTCGGTCTGCGTCCTCAGGACCGACTCACATATGGTAGCGGATCTTACCTGTCCAGATTGCAGGAGAAGCACAGAAAACTGCTGCATGAATCCGAATCTCGACCATCGCTGTTTGATCTTGTAGATGAATGGCTCAGCCGTACTCCGTTTCTCGACTTTGGCGAATTCAATTTCTGGTCCGCCTATCGCCAGGCGGTTGACAAAATGCTTACGCAAGACAAGGATTCAATCGAATCGAACCCCTTGTTGTCGGACGAGAACAAAGAGGTGCAGTTAAAGGCCTTACGCGGTACACGCACCGAATTCGATTCTCTTTTTGACCGCGAGCTATACGATCGACTTGTAGCTGACGGGAAGCGCCGACTATCGTACAACGCGTTCACAGCTGCTTTGCTAATCAACCTGTACCGCAATCAGCCCATACTGCATTTGCCTTTTCGAATGTTAACGCTCCTGATGGATATCGATGAGCTATTTGCGCGCTGGCGTCACAGACATGCGCTCATGGTATCCCGCATGATTGGAAGTAAGATCGGGACGGGCGGATCTTCCGGTCACAACTATTTGAGTAAGGTTGCCGAACACAATCGGGTATTTACCGACCTGTTCAACCTGTCGACTCTATACATCCCTCGATCTGAGCTACCTGAGCTTCCGAAAGCAGTGGTAGAGAAGATGGGCTTCAGTCTCGGTTAGCTCAGCTCACAAGACCATCGTTGATGGTCAACGCAGGTAGCTGATTGACAAGGTCTCCGGCCATCTTCCAGTCGACATCTTCAATAGTTGATATACTCTGTATCAGAGTATTGAGAATATCGGCCTGTCGTTTCCCCCTTTCCAATGCGACTGAGTAGCGAAGCCGGTTGAACGTGACCATCGAATAGCGCGGTATGAACTTCGAAGGATATCGCAGCTCCAGTTCCAGTGCAATTTTACGTTTCAAGACGTACTGCGGGTCGGAAACGCTATCGCGCATTTCTACATAATTCTGAAGCGCCATCGTAGCGATCGCATCAGTGTCCGGCTTCCGTTCTGTCTCATAACGTGTAGATAGTTCTGGCCACTGACCAGTTGCGCCCTCATCGATCATACTTATCAATCGTGCGCAGTCTTCGAAAGAGCAGTTCATTCCTTGTCCGAAGAATGGTACGATCGCATGAGCTGCGTCGCCGAGCAGCAGGGCGTAACCGTCATCGGACCATGGTTGACAGCGCACAGTGCCAAGCATCCCAACAGGGTTATGATCGTAGTCCATCTCGAAATCAGGCATAAGACTCAACGCATCGGCAAAATCGGCCTCGAAAAATTTCTTCGCAGAACGTGCATCCGCGTACCTTGCGAAACTGATGTCACCCTCGTTTGGCATGAAGAGTGTCAACGTAAACGTGCCGTCGAGGTTAGGAAGCGCGATAAGCATGTATGACTTCCTCGGCCAGATATGCAAGGCGTTGTTGTCAAGCAAGTGGCTACCGTCTGGACCCGCGGGAATGGTTAGCTCTTTGTAACCGTGCGGAAGTATGTCCGAAGTAGATTGAATGTTGCGAGCTTTCTCGAGTGATTGTCGAACGACCGAGCCCGCCCCGTCGCACCCGAAAAGGTAACTCGTAGAGGTTTCCGTAATCCCGTGAGGACCGGAGAACCGGGCGATTCTACTATCAAAGTCTATGCTCTCGCAGCCGGTGTCAAAATGACAAGAAACATTCCCGGTGGCTTCGGCTGAGTCAAGGAGCAAATTGTTAAGTCCTCCGCGTGAGACGGATCGAATAACTTCGGTATCATCTTTACCGTATGGCTGAAGATGTGTCTCTCCGTCCAGGTCGTGAATCATCCGCCCGGCCATCGGAATGGTCAGTTTTAGAACGTTGTCGGCTACACCTGCCAGACCCAGAGCATGAATGCCGCGTGTCGACAGCGCCAGGTTGATAGATCGACCGCCGTTTGCGGCAGACAGGCGGGGGTCGCTTCGTTTTTCGTAGACGTCTACGACCCAGCCCCGCTGCCCGAGAAGGGTTGCCAGAAGCGATCCAGCGAGGCCCGCTCCTACGATGACAGCTTTTTGTGGATCCATCAGACTGCTTCCATCATACTTCGTTTCAACTCCGTCGCAAAACGGTAGACATCCTCGAATGAATTGTATAGCGGAACCGGAGCAACCCGGATTACATCCGGTTCTCTCCAGTCACAAATAACACCACTACCGGTCAGGCGGGAAAACACATCTCTTCCATCCCCGTCGACACGCAGCGAGAGCTGGCATCCTCGATCGGCCGGACTCCCGGGCGTGATACTTTCGACACCCTCGATCTGCTTGACAAGCCATTCAAGATACCCGGTAAGTTTCCTGGACTTATCGATCAATCTTCCAAAGCCAGCTTCTTCAAACATGTCCAGTGACGCTCTAAGAGATGCCAGCTGGAGAATCGGGGGGTTGCTCAGCTGCCATGCCTCAGCCGTGCCGACAGGCTTGAAGGTGTCTGGCATTGCAAACCGTGTCTCTTTGTCGTGCCCCCACCAACCGTTGAAGCGCGGAAGTGACGAATCGTTGGAATGCCGCTCATTGACAAACACTCCGGCAATACCCCCGGGCCCCGAGTTGAGGTATTTGTATGAGCACCACGCCGCGAAATCTACATCCCAGTCATGTAACTGTATCTCGACGTTGCCGATGGCGTGCGCGAGATCAAAGCCGACAACACACCCGGCGTTGTGGCCCTCCGCTGTAATCGCCTGCAGATCAAAATACTGCCCGGTATAGTAGTTGACGCCGCCGACAAGGATCGTGGCAATTTCATTTCCGTGACTGCGAATGGTCTCGAGAATATCCTCAGTTCGAAGTGAGGCTTCCCCCGGTCTTGCCTGTAGTTCTATGATCGACTCAGCCGGATCATAACCGTGGAACCGGGCCTGCGAGGCGACAGCATACTTGTCTGAAGGGAATGCGTCGGCTTCTATGAGAATCTTGTGCCGTGAATTCGTTGGTCGGTAGAACGAGACCATGAGCAAGTGAAGATTCACCGTGAGTGAGTTCATCACAACAACCTCGTGCGGCAGCCCACCCACAAGTTCTGCTGACTGTCCCGCCACGAGTTCATGGTAACGCATCCACGGGTGGCGCGCATGGACATGACCTTCGACTCCAAGCTTGCGCCAGTCTTCAAGCTCGATCAGGACGTACTCGGCTGCAGTTTTTGGTTGTAGGCCGAGGGAATTCCCCGCGAAGTAGACTGCAGGCTGCCCATTTGCATCGAGCGGCAAATGGAAACGATTGCGGAAGGAAGAAAGCGGGTCCTCCTGGTCACACATTCGTGCATAATCCCGTGTATTCTGGTATTCCATCATTAGTCGCGGTAACGAAAGAGGACTGGACGGCTTGGTGAGGCATCCGTCTCAAGGAGGGGCCACGAGTTGCAGAATGCATAGCGGCCATCTAAAATGGAGTCCGGAACGAAGACCATCTCTGTGATTGTGCGCGACCTGCCCGCTTCGTTGACAACCGACCCATCGCGTACACTCCAGAATTCGTGATGTGCCGGAAGGTCAGTGGAATCTGCTGGATCAATAGAGGGAAGGTCAACGACAAGATGGCGAAGTCCCTGCGCAACGATTAACGAAATCGCATCAGGATGAAACCACGTGGCAGGTTCGCGGTCGTAATTCCGGTGGCGCTTTGAATTCTCGTTCGGTGTAGTGCGAATGACAAGAGTTTCTATGACGTCATTGTATCTGTCAAGAAAAGATTCGAGGTGACTCGCTTCGATCGGCGAATCGCCATTTACCGTAACGAGTAACGCCGGCGAAAACACGATTGCGGGAATTTCTGACACATAGATCGGGTCGAGCGTAATATGGCCGGCGCACTCGGTATGGGTGCCGTTACAATGCGGAGTTACCGTCACAACTGCGACGTTGCACGACGCGCCAAGCTGCGTGCTACCCGTGAAATTTCCTGTCTGGTAATTAGACTGGATCGCGGGGTTTGCCCCGAAGAAGGCTGGCTGCGCCCCGCCGAACTCCAGCGGTATCGCTATATCGATTCCGGATTGAAGGTCTATTGAGTCGATACCGTCCCGCTTAGTACTCATGCTGTCACGAATTGCGACCGGGTCAATCCGAGCCATTCAAGAGCATTCAAACCCAGGACGCGGGCCCGGTCATCATCCGTCCAATGCGTCATGGACTCCACAAGTTTACCTGGCTCATGCTCGCCGAGGGGGAAGGGGTAATCGGAGCCGAGCAGAATATTATTGACGCCCAGAAGCCCTACAAGCATTTCAAGCGTCTCCGGATCATGAACCAGCGAGTCCACAAGAATGCGATCAAGGTATTTGCGCGGGTGATACGGGTTGTCTACTGCGCAGAGGTCCGGACGAACGTCATAACCGTGGCTGATGCGGCCGATAGTGGAGGGGAACGACCCTCCGCCGTGGGCAAAAGCTACCTTAAGATCCGGAAGGCGTTCGAGTACGCCTCCAAAAATGAGCGAGCAGATCGCTCGCGACGTTTCAGCAGGCATTCCGACCAGCCACGGAAGCCAGTAGTCCGGCATCTGAGACTGACCCATCATGTCCCACGGATGGACAAAAACGGAGGCACCGAGTTCAGATGCAGCGGCAAAAAAATCGAAGAGCTGCGGTTCGTTCAGATTCCATTCGTTGATATGGGTGCCAATCTGCACACCCGACAAACCCAGTTCGTTAACACATCGTTCCAGTTCTTTGATCGCGAGATCGGGACTTTGCAATGGTACCGTGCCGAGTCCGGCAAATCGGCGAGGGAAGTCCTCGATGACAGACGCAATGTGATCATTCAGAATTATTGAAAGATCGTACGCGTGTTCAGGTTGCGCCCAGTAGCTAAACATCACCGGTACCGTGGACAGTACCTGGACGTGAACACCGCATGCGTCGGATTCACCAATTCGCACCGATGGATCCCAGCAATTCGATTCAATTTCCCGGAAGAAGACATCATCCTTGATCATCCGCGCGCAGCACGGTTTATGATGTTCAAGGCGAATGAAACCACCGTATCCATACCGTTCACGCAGGTCCGGCCACGTTTCCGGCAGGATGTGCGTGTGAATATCGACTTTAAAGAAAGGCGGGGTATTAATAGACAAAATGGATTGTCAAGCTTATTGTGGACGTTCCATAACAGTACCGCATTCGTCACATTTCCGATTCTCATCCGAGCTGAAGAAGCGTTCCATTACGGGCGGGAGCTGCTTGACGATGTCAGTCAACTTGAAGTACTCATCGTACAACTTGTTGCCACAATTCTCGCAAAACCACATCATTCCATCGGTCTCGTTGTCGGTCCTTTTTTTCTCGATAACCAGTCCGATCGATCCAGCGGTTCGCTGCGGTGAATGCGGGACCTTCGGCGGCAGGAGAAACATCTCGCCCTCGTTAATATGGATGTCCTTCTGCTCACCATCATCAATAATCTTGACTACAATGTTGCCTTCAACCTGATAAAACAGCTCTTCGCTTTCGTTGTAGTGATAGTCTTTGCGAGCATTCGGACCTCCGACAACCATAACAATGAAGTTGTCCGCGAGATCGTAGACACATTTGTTGCCAACCGGGGGTTTCAAAAGATGTCGGTTTTCATCGATCCAGCTGGTGAAATTGATAGGAGGAATAACTGCCATCGTCTTCGACTGTATAACGTTAATAAAGATGATTATACCGGATAGGTGCCGCTACGTCAAATGGTTGCGATACATTTTAGTTCAATTGCTATCGGTGTAGGAAGGCTGTTGACTTCTACCGTTGTCCGGGCAGGTTGGATGTCGCCAAAATACTCGGCATAGATCCTGTTGTACGTCTGGAAATCGTCTTTCATGTTTGTTAGAAATACGGTGACGTCGAAAAGTTGATTCCATGATGAGCCGGCCTCCTCGACTATATTTCTGACATTGTCGAATACTGACCTGCACTGGGCTTCGATGTCGTAGTCCACGATTTCGCCGTTTTCATTCAGAGTCACACCGGGGATGTCCACTTGCCCCGGTTTTCTGGGTCCGACACCCGAGAGGAAAAGCAGGTTGCCGACTTTCCGTGCATGTGGATAGGCTCCCACCGGTTCCGGGGCATTTTTCAGTCGAAAAATTGAATCATTCATCATCATAGATCTTCAGACAGACATTCTTTGGTTCGGTAAAAAAGCGCATAGCATGGTATCCACCTTCACGGCCGAGGCCGGATTCCCGGACACCGCCGAATGGTGTTCGGAGGTCCCGCACCATCCAGCAGTTTATCCAGACGATTCCTGAATTGATCCGGCTAGCAAGGCGATGAGCGCGAGACACATCATTGGTCCAGATCACGGACGCCAGCCCATACGCGGATTCATTGGCCATCGCCAGGGCTTCAGATTCAGTGTCGAACGGTGCAATCGTGACGACTGGTCCAAAGATTTCTTCCTGATTCGTGCGACAGTCATTCGGCAGTCCTTCAATTATCGTCGGTCCGAAGAACCAGCCTCCAGAACAGCGACCCTCCGGCAGGATTCGCGAGCCACCGGTCAAAACTGCTCCACCTTCAGTTTTCGCCAGTTCGACATACCTTTGCACCTTGTCCAGATGATCTGCCGAAACGATTGCGCCCAGGTCAGAGGTGTCGTCCCGGGGATCACCAACCGTTAGGCGACGAGTCCTCTTTACGAATTCGGTTTTGAACTTCTCGTAAATCGGCCTCTGTATATAGATGCGCGATCCGCAAAGGCATATCTCACCCTGATTTGAAAACGACGATCGGATAGTCGTTTCGATCATCCTGTCAAAATCACAGTCGTCGAAGATCAGGACTGGATTCTTACCTCCCATTTCGAGAGAGACCTTCTTGAAAGCGGCCGCGGCTTTGGCCGCAATCAATCGACCTGTCGCCGTTGAACCTGTGAACGAAATGGCCTTTACATCCGGATGTCCCGTAATTGCATCGCCAACCGTGTGCCCGTATCCGTGCACAATGTTCAGACAACCTGCAGGAAGGCCAGCTTCTGAACAGATTTCAGCCAGTACCGAAGCTGTGGCGGGCGTGATTTCGGATGGTTTTGCTACGACTGAATTACCTGCAGCAAGGGCAGGCGCAATCTTCCATGTAAAAAGGTACAGGGGAAGATTCCAGGGTGAGATACACCCTACAACGCCGAGTGGATGATTGATCGAATAATTGACCGTATCGCCGTTGGCGTATGCATCACTTCCAAACTGCACCGCGGCAGACGCAAAGAAACGGAAGTTGCGCGCCGATCTTGGAATATCCACTGATCGCGCGACGTGTACAGGTTTGCCGTTGTCACATGACTCCAGTAAAGCAAGCTCCTCGAGTCTTGCCTCAATACCCTCGGCTATCCGGTTGAGAACTCTGCTGCGAGCTTCGCCGCCAATACTGGACCACTCTTTCTGTTCGCTGGCAGCACTGACTGCGGAAGCAACATCTTCAGGAGTAGAGTCAGGGATTGTAGAGAACTCTTGTCCCGTTGCGGGTTCGATTACCGGAATGCGTCCACCAGATTCTGACTCGCGAAACTCTCCTCCGATATAATTCCGATAGCGCTGCATGTTATATGGAGTTCAAACGGCCCCCATCAACAGGGAGGCTGACGCCGGTAATGTATGCTGCGTGATCTGATGAAAGAAACACAACTGCGGCGGCTATCTCGAAGGGCCCGGCAAATCGGCCAACGGGTATTGCTGACACAAGGTCCTGTTCTACCTGGTCCTCCGATTTGCCCGACTTGGCGGCTTTCGATTTAATCAGAGCGTCGATACGTCCCGTCTGGGTTGCGCCGGGAAGCACATTATTTACGGTGATGCCAAATGGCGCCACCTCTTTTGAAAGAGTCTTTGCCCAGCTGGCAACGGCGCCTCTGGTCGTATTCGATACTCCGATTCCGGGGATGGGCTCGCGCACCGAAGTCGAGACAATGTTTACGATGCGACCGAAGGAACGCTCCTTCATACCCGGCAGGGTAGCCTGCACCAGTATATGATTGTTGATGAGATGCGAATTAAATGCTTTTAGAAAGTCATCTACAGATGCAGACGCGATCGGCCCTGCCGGGGGGCCCCCCGTGTTGTTCACGAGGATATCGAATCCGGCGTGCGAACTTGTGTACGTGTCGATACGCTCGGCGACCTGGCTCGGATCAGAAAAATCGGCAACCACAACATCACACGAAACGCCGAACCCGGATACTTCATGTCGTACCGTCTCAAGGCTTTCCGGATTACGAGCCATCAAGACGATGTCCGCACCACACTCGGCCATCATGAGTGCCGAGGCACGTCCGATTCCCTGCGTACTTCCGCACACGAGTGCCCGGCGGTTATGTAACGAGAGGTCAATCATATCTATTCAACGGGTTCGATTTCCGGCGGGTAGGCAATATAGTGGCGCTCCTCGTTTTGTGTAAGTGCCATTACCGCAGTTGCAGCATCCAATTCAGATAATTCAACCAGACGATCCCCTGCTACAAGCTGAATTCCACCGGTAGCCCGCTTGTATGCGGTGTGGGTAACTGATCCAGAATGTAGATAATACGTCAGGGTATCTTCGATCCCATCTGATTCGCTTGCTCGACTGTCCTGTATCCATCTGACCACACGTGACTTCGCCCGGGCCAGGCGCTCCGCGGATGAACTCACAGACTGAAATCTAACCTTGAACAAACGCCGGTTGATAAATCTGTCGGAAAGGTCCGAGAGTACAAAGTCTTTGGACGAGCGCCACTGCTTGATCGAATAAAGAATGTCTGAATCGTCGAGTGCGCTGTACGATCTCCAAACAATGTCACTTGAGATCGTTGACGAGTCCACGCTGTTTGTCACAAAGTATGACAGTGCCGGTGAAGCAGGAACGTCCAGACGTCCGTTCGCATGAAGAAATCTTGCCCGACGGAGGATTGACTTTAGTACATGATCACCAGCGATGACGCCACGATGAAGGTACACTTGCCAGTACATGAATCGACGCGCCTGCAGGAAATTCTCGATGGTATATGTTGCCTTCTGGTCAAAAGCCAGCGTTCCTGATCCATCATTGTTGACAAACAGACGCATCATTTTGATTATCCGATCCACACCGACTACGCCCTCCATTACACCGGTGTAGTACGAGTCTCTTCGCAGATAGTCGAGTCTGTCCATATCCAGTTGCGATGATACCAACTGATGGAAGACAGGTGACGGGTACGAACCGTCAAATATCTCGATAGCCAGGTCCAGCGCGCCGTCGAATCGATTGTTTATCTCAACGAGCAACACCCGGCTCATGTCCTCGTGTTGAAATTCGGAGATCAGGTCGTTTTCAAGTGTGTGCGAAAAAGGGCCGTGGCCGATATCGTGCATCAATGCGGCGATGCGGGCAGCCTCGTGTTCTTCATCGGTGATACTGACTCCCTGCTTGCGGAGTGACTGCAGGGCGTCATCCATAAGGGCCATTGCGCCGAGTGCATGCCCGAAGCGCGAATGCTCTGCCCCGGGAAAAACTAGATATCCAACACCCAGTTGACGTATTCGCCGAAGTCGCTGGACTTCAGGCTGTTGGATCAAGGACAACAATAGCGATCCATCCACGGAGATAAAACCGTGGACCGGATCAGAAAAAATCCGACTCTGCATGGCTGGCAAAATGCTCTACCGGATCTGAAAGAAATTCGACCTGAACTTCGTAGTTTATCCAGCCAATTCCAATTGAAATTGCCGGTAATGGAGAGCACAGGTGCAACACTACGAATTTCTCTCGGGTTGCCCGAACCCTCCGGTGACTTTCCACGAGCTGCGATCGAATGGACCCTGCAAAACATCTTGAAGCCAGCTGGCATCGAGGCAGTCGTTTTGCCGGTTGCCTCGGATGATGTGGATATTTCCATACAATCGGGTACAAATGAAACGGAGCAGATATCGTTTCCCTCCGGGCTCGATCTGTGGACGCGCTTTGCGCGGGGAGAGCCTGTTAGAAAAGTAAACTTTGTTGCGACCGTGTGCGCGGGGCAAGACGTTCCTGCGCTTGTGACAGCAAACGGAAAGATAGATCTGGTCGCCACAGCCTTTTTCTTTCTGTCGGGATACGATGAAAGGCAGACAACACGACGGGACCGACACGGCCGATTTGTATTTGAAGGCTCAATCGCCGATCAACTCGACTGCTCAAAAGTGCCCGTTGTTGATTATATCCGCAACCATGTTTTGAATCTTCTTGTCGAGAAGGGGCTCGCACCGGTTCGCAAGCATAGCTGGTGTATCTGTCCAACCGTCGATATTGATTACACGAAAAAATGGCGCCCTGGAATTGTGTATCGTGAGGTCGTTCAATCGCCCTTGTTCAACATCAGGGCTGAATCTTTCAGGGAGCGGACATCACGTCTGGCCCGATCAGCCGGACAGTTTGTTACCAACAACAGGGTGTACGAAGACTCGCTCAAGTTCATTCGAGAGAACATCGAATCGCACGGTGGTCGTGGCACATTTTTTTTCAAGGGAGGCGGGGCGGATCCGTACGACGTGCGCTACAGGTTGAGCGGCCAGGTTAAAAAGTTCATTCGCAGTGCGAAAAAATCGGGCCATGAGATTGGCCTTCATCCATCGTACTGGGCGGCTGTAGATCGAGAACGACTCCATGCAGAAAAGAAAACGTTGGAGTCTGTAACCGGTGAACCGATTAACGTAGTCCGCTCACATTATCTTCGATGGAGTGAGCAAACGGCATCGATGTATGTAGCAGCAGGATTTACGGTCGACTCGACACTGGGTTACTCAGAGACAGTCGGGTTCCGACGCGGTACGTGTGTGCCTTTTGTAACGTTTGATTTCGAATCCGGGCGGTCGTCGAGACTCACGGAACATCCTCTGATTGTGATGGAGTCGGCGCTTTTCAACAGGATGTACCTTGGTGTGGAAGATGCCATCAAACACACGTGTGAGCTTCTTGATCATGCAAGAAAGGTAGACGGGTCACCGGTTGTTCTGTGGCACAATATTATTCGCGATCGAGTCGACTGTCCGGGTTGGGATAGACATTTTGTAGAAGTGATGCACTACGCGGTCGAATCGGGCGCCAAAGTAACTGCAGTTTCGGACAATTTCTGCTCGGAGTAGAAAAGACCGTCTAGAAATCGTACTCGACCAGCAGCGCGGCTATTCTGGAAAAAATGTCGTTTGCCGAAAACTTTCCTGCCATAAAGGACAGGCCTACCTGCTGCATGTGGTCAGCTTCGACCGTGCCCAGAAACTCACCCCATTTTGCACTCTCGACGGAAACCATACCGTCATTATTGCCCTCCATCTCATACAAAACAGAATTGAATACGCGCAGAACCGGATTGATGGGTGTCGCGGGCCCTTTTCCAGCCTGACCTGCCAACGACCAGTACTTAACCGAAGGATGATCAAGCACGGCCGGATTAAACTGGTGGATTACAAAGTCGGGCGTCAATTGTCGCACGGCTGTCTCAAAATCTGAGTTTCCCTCGACAAGTGCGTTCGACCCCAGCCAATTTGCAAATTCAGTGACAATAGTCGTCAATCTTTCAGGCTGAGACTGCAAATAGGTTGCGAGGTAAGATCCTCGATGTGGCGACGACAGTGTAACGAGGGAATTGACGACCGTGTGTAGTCCCATGACACTTATCAGATATCTAGCATCAAGTCCTCCCATGCTGTGCGCAATAAGGTTAACACGGTCTGTCTTGCACTCCTCCAGAACATGTTCAATCCGGGCTTTCCACATAGTAGAGCGTGCTTCAACCGTATGATATGGCGTCACATTCGGCGAATATGCCCGGACACCACGCTGCCTTAGAAATGCAGCCGCGGTGGATAAATGCCCGCCCCTGCGAATGCCCGCCAGCATCCCGAATCCGTGCATGAGTACAACAGGATATCGAGTCGCCCATATCGGAGGGAGAGGAAATTCCGGCAAGGATGTGATCCGCCGAATAGCGTTCTCAGTAATTTTTGCCATTTATAGATACTGCGACGCAGTCCACAAAAAGACCGCGATCGAAAGTGGTGCCGAAACATTGTCATTTGGCCATGGAAAGACGGCCTCAACAACAGTACCCGCAGCGGCTCCAAGGGTTGCCACAACGGGGTCATAGTTGAAAACTGGAATCAGAATTGATACGCCGACGATGAAAAATGCAGCCGACCCGGCATAGGTAGAGTCGGAGTTAGGCCACGTTCGTTTTCCAATTGTCATCCCGATCGCTGCAGCGGCGGCATCGGCTACAACAAATATCGAGAATGAAACCAGGGCCAATTTGAAAGGAAAGATCGATACCAGGATAAGCAACGAAACCAGGATCCAGGTCGCACCATTGATAACGACCCGCCCGCCGGGTTCCGTTTGTTCGGACTTGCGCATCATGAAGCCGAAAAACCTGTCGATCAATCCGTTGAACGCGGCAGATCTAGCTCTCCACACGTCGCACCCGATGGCGACGAGCGAAAACCCCGCTAAAACGACGAGAGATACATCTCGGCCGAGATAGAACAATACAGCGGGGCAAACGAGCACAAGGAGATGGATTGCTTTTCGCCAAACCTCTCCGCCCGCAAAATTCGTGTCTTCGTCTGTCGTCAAATCAAAGGATGGTTATCCGTGGACCAAAAATAGGACACTAATCACTAAGTTGTAGACCCTCGCAACAAATCAGGCTCCCCACAGATCTAACGTAAGATTCGAGCTCTTCTGCACCGGTTGATTGAATCATTCACGTATTCGCCAGGTAATTCGAAAGTTGAAATCGCACAAACCAAAGCTTGAAGTACTAGCCGTCGACAACCACATTCTTGTTGTTAACAAGCCGGCAGGTCTGCCCGTGCAGCAAGATGAATCGGGAGACGAGGATATGCTTACGATTGCGAAGAGCTACATCAAGGATAAGTACGATAAGCCCGGCAACGTATTCCTCGGGCTGGTTCATCGAATCGATCGGCCGGCATCCGGTGTCGTTGTGTTCGCCCGGACATCAAAGTCGGCAGGCAGGCTTGGCGAGCAGTTTCGTGCCAGACAGGTCCGGAAGAAATACGTGGCGCTGGTTGAAGGGCGGTGTACGGGTGAAGGACAGCTGGACCACTATCTGGTAACCAAGGGACGCACTACAGTCCTGGCCGGGAAAGGCTCGCGCGGCGCCAAAAGAGCCCGACTCAACTGGCGCAGCAAGGCAATTATCGGGAAGTGGTCGCTCTTGGAGGTTGAACTTCTGACAGGACGAAAGCATCAGATCCGATGTCAACTTTCATCGATGGGATTTCCGATAGCCGGTGACCTGAGATACAATGCGAAACAATCATTCGACGGACAGAACATTGCACTACACTGCTGTACGCTCGGTTTCAAACACCCGGTGAAAAGGACTGATGAGTTTTATTCCGCGATGCCTCGCTGGAACGTCGACTCCAGTATTCATGCTCACATAAGGGAGATCATAAAACAGACTCGCGTAGCGTCGTAAACCGTCTGTAAAAATGGCTATACGCGTACAGTCTCGACACCTCCAAGGATGTCATGAGGTGACGGGACAACACAAATCTCATTGGTACGAAAAGGGTCGATCAAAACAGGAATATGATTGAAGGACTCGACGTTCTTACGACCATGCTTCAGTCGTGCTGCGATGGCATCACACAGGAGATTGTACGAACCCATCCCGCAGATTATATAGCTTGGAGACAGGCCTGATTCCGTGAGACTCCGAATGGCATCTTCAACACAGTCAAGTATGTTGTCGGCGGTCGGAGTATAGCTGACGATAACCACTAGTCTCCTTCGTTCCGGAGTTGCGTCGCGACGAATTCCGACAGTTCTGAGGTAGTAAAGTATCGTTGAAGGTCACGAAGGGTTGCCTCAGAGGTAGGCATGTCCCGAATTATTTTTCCGTTCTCGAGAATGGCAATACGCTTGCAGATGTCGGTCACGTGTAGCAAGTCATGCGACGATATGATAATCGTTGTGCCTTTCTCCTCATTTAGCCGACGGATCATTGATTTCAGACGGATCTGCGAACCCGGATCGAGGTTGGCAAACGGTTCATCCAGAATCACGAGCCCCGGATTGAATGCGAGCGCCCCAATCAATCCGATTTTCTTAGCGTAACCCTTCGAGAGCTCTCGCAGAAACTTTGTGGAAGCCTGAAGTGATTCAGCCGGGACAAATGGTTGAAACGGAGCGACCAGTTCCTCGATTTCGCGATCAGACAAGCCCTGGGTCCGGCCGATAAATTTGAGGTATTCGCCGGGTGTAAGAAAATCGAGGATAAAAGACTCGTCCAGATAAGCACCAGTGTACTCTTTCCAGGCGGTAGAAGATCGCACATTGATTCCACCCAGGACAGCTGAGCCAAGGTCGGGCAACAACAGATCCAGAACGAGCCTCAGGAAAGTTGTTTTTCCGGCTCCATTGGATCCAACAAGACCAAACGTTTCTCCGCGAACAATTTTAAGACGGGGAATATCGATGGCGGTCTTGTCACCGTACCTCTTAATAAGATCTGTGATCTCAAGTGTCATGCTATGCGAAAGCCCTCTGCCATTCTATGACGATTCCGATGGTATTCAGTAGATAAGCCACGAACCCAGAAGGACCAGAACGCCAGGCCCATGAGTCCCATTCCCATTACGATTAAAGTACCAACCGTGGGGTTTGCTCTAAAAGCGACGAGTGCAAGTATTGGCGGTAACGCAGTTGGGAAAATCCATACCCAGTGCATCGCGCTGAATCCTTCATAGTTGAAGAAATTACCGGTCTTTCCAATCGTAACCCGACGACGATTCCTGAGTGCCAGCATCATAATAAGTGTACACGTGACGCCGGCATTGTAAAGCAGAAATGCCAGATGAATAGCAAGCAGGTCAGGTCGAAGCACTAAAAAGAGAGGGAGGGACGCGACGAAAAGGATCGCGCATGATCCCTGGAGCATCAGGTACTTGGATTTTACAATTGTATGCACCGAAATATTCCGGGATAGAATGCCATCGTAGTAAGCGCTCTCCCAGGCAAACATCAGTTGCCCGTAGTTTAGTGCAAAACCGCCCGACGCAAACAGACCTATTACTCCTCCGAAAATAATTCCACCGTATGCGTTCTGATTTGCAAGGAGGAACAGGAGGTAGGCCGTTGAAAACAGGATCGACATTACAAGGTAGTGCCTGGGACGTCGGTTGCGCCACATGAGACGAAGTTCTGTCACGATCAGTTCGGTCAATACGCCGTTGTTTCTCAACAGCGGCGACTGGCTGATCAATTTCCGGTCGAGAACACGCTCTGCTCCGGTATGCCTCATGCTGAGCATGAGACTTCGCGACGACAGGACAAACACAAATAGCGTTGTCAGGGGTATCAACGAAAACACGATTCCATTTCCCATAACAACTTCGTCAAACAACCAACGAGAGATATCGTTCATCCAAAAGGCCGTCGACAGCTGATCAAGAACGACAAACATTACGAGCAGCATAAAGAATGCTGTGACAGCCCGGCGTTGGTGAGAGAGAGTTGCGCGGAGCCAGTTGTTCATGAATGTCGACATCCCAAGCAACAACACGATGGACAGGAGCCACAGCATAGCTCCCAATGTTGTTGAAACCGGCAGGATGCTCATGTACCAGAATGGGACAAGAAACAAAAGCGGAAAAACGTTGTGCAGCGTTACGGTACTCGTGAACTGAAAAAAATGAACCAAAGTTAGCTTGCTGATTGGCAGGTGCAGGTATGGTTCGAAATTGAAACGTGGTGTTCGCTGAAAAAGAAAGCGGATAGTGAACAGCGAAACAAACACTGCGAGCAGATAATCGTTGACGAAGGCTACGGCGTTGGGTATGCCGACAAGAATGTAGAGGGCGCTGCCGAAACGAAGACCTGACAGAAAAAGAAGTGTGGCTACTGAGAGCATCACAAGAGTCAGGCACGTCAGAAGAACAGGATGAGATTGCATCAACGGCGTTCGAAACACCGAACGAACGTAGTTCCGGGAAAGGAGCCAGACGGTATGCAAGTTAGATGCCTTCACAAGTCCATAATCGGCGATTATTTGAAATAGATACGGCTATTTTTACGAAAGTGAGGGGAATTCTACCTATCGGCGATCGAAATATAGCCTGTATACATAATTGTGCGGATTCGTCGTGACACGCTCTATCCGGTTGACCGCTCTGATATTTGGTCTTTCTGGCTGTGACTGGCGGAGTTCATCTGCCCCAAAATAGCGAGCCGTGTGTTACGTTTTCTTGTTCGGCGGATCTGTGAAATAGAGGTCGACCTCCCGCGTCTCGGCATTCGTTGAGACAACAACGACATGTACTCGGTCGCCCGGTTTGAATGTTTTTCCTCGCTGAGTTCCGCGTAGAGTGTACGTGGCCTCATCATACTCATAGAAGTCGCCATCCATATCCCGAACATGGACCATTCCCTCGACGAATACATCATCGAGTCTTACAAAAACCCCGAAGTTTGTCACCCCCGATACGACACCGGAAAATTCGTCGCCAAGATGTCTCTCAAGGTACTGAACCTGCTTCAGCCGAATAGATTCCCGCTCGGCATTTGTGGCAACTTTCTCTCGTTCCGAACAGTGTCGACAGATAGGTCCAAGGTCTTCTGCTTCTCCATCCAGATATCCATGGACCCGTTTCAGGACCCTATGTGCGAGCAGATCCGGGTAGCGCCGAATAGGAGACGTAAAATGGGTATACGATTCTTCCGCAAGGCCGAAGTGCCCGATATTGTCGGGTGAGTAGATCGCCTTGGACATCGCTCGCAACGTTGCATCTTCAATGATAGCTGCTTCCGGACGGTCCTTGAACTCATCCAGCAGGTTTTGAAGATCTGTTGGCGATACGGCACCCTGTCGATGCTCGAGCTTCACCCCAAAAGCTTTTACATAGTCCGCTAGTTTGATTATCTGATCTCTGTTCGGGATGTCGTGGATCCGAAAAACGAATTCCGTGTTTTCAAATTTGTCGATCATCAGTGTTGCAACGGCCTTATTGGCCAGGAGCATGAACTCTTCAATCAGTCTGTTCGACATTTTGCGTTCGCGAAGAACAATCGCGTCAGGCGTGCCGTCCGGGTTAAGCTTCACTTTCACATCGGGCATGTCAAAGTCTATTGCCCCTATCCGCACCCGATTTGCATTAAGTGTTCTCGCAAGTGAGGCAGCCAGAAGTAGATCAGTTTCAAGTTCATCGGCCGGTGCATCGTTGTCGAGGACTTCCTGGGCCTGCTCATAGGACATCCGCCGTCGCGAATGAATGATGCTTGGAACGACTTCTGTCGATTGCACGTCACCTGAAGCATCTATTCTTAGGATGCACGAAAATGCAAATCGATCTTCGTTCGGGACCAGCGAACAAGCATTATTTGATAGCACTTCGGGTAACATGGGAATTACCCTGTCAACAAGGTATACGCTGGTCCCGCGTTTGCGGGCCTCTGCATCGACAAGAGTTCCCGGTCGCACATAATGGCTCACGTCCGCGATGTGAACACCTACCTCGAATGTACCATCTTTCAGGGTCCTGATGTGGAGGGCATCGTCGAAGTCCTTGGCATCTTCCGGGTCAATGGTAAACACTCTGAGATGGCGCAGGTCTTTTCGGAATCCGGTATCGTCTTCCATCCGGGCTGCCGTCTCCTCAGCCTCTCTGTCAATCTCTTCCGGAAAACCTTCCCGGACGCCAATATCTACGGCAATGGACAACACCTGAACGGCGGGATCGTCCGCGGATCCCAGGATTGACAGTATGCGCCCTTCGGGAGCACCATGAGGACTCTCAAATCGATCGATTGATACGACAACTTTCTGGCCTTTTGTCGCTCCGTTGAAGTCAGCAGCGTCGACAAAAATATCGTGAACGAGTTTTTGATTGTCAGGCTTTACAAATGCATGTTGCCCGTTTCGGTAGAAGGACCCTACAGCCGTTGTCCGACCTCGTTCGAGTATCTCAAGGACTTCACCCTCACGACGCGAATCGTTCCGGCGGGGTGCAGCCAGCCCGATAAGCACTTTGTCGCCGTCCAGTGCGGTTCCCATATTGCCCGGCGAGATGAAAGCGTCAGGGCCGCCATCATCGATCGAAACGAACCCGAATCCCTTCGGATGAACCGTCAGCCAGCCCTCCTTGCGACCCGATTTTTTTCTGTGGCCTAGTCGGCCGCCTTTGTGCACTGCGACGAGGCGGGCATCTTTCAGGTCTTCGATAACCGCTCTAGCGATCCTGTATTCCTCATTGCTGAGCGAACCGATTCGCTTTGTAATTTCTTTGGGTCGGAAAAAACGCGTGCCATTATTGGCAAGGAGTTTCAGGATCCGCTTGCGGATTTCCTCGCGGGATAAGCTCAAACTAATTGTCTAGTTGGTGGGAGGGCTGCTTCCGGCAGTCGTCGGTTGCGGAGCGTCGGGCGGATCAGTGGCATCGTCGCTTCGCCCGAACAGTTTACGGAAAAAGCGTTTCCATGTTGAGAATTCTGTCTGATAGGATAATCCTGCACCTGTCGTATTCGTCAGAAACGACTCTTCAGCGAGCACATCTCCCTCACGCCGGTAGAATACCTCTACGGAGACACTCGGGTTAAGCCGGACCTCGACAACAAATTCACCCTGAAGGCTTTGCTGGTTGGCAGTCACGTCTGAGCGCGCTCCCTGATAGACGCCCTGACCGCGAATGACCAATCGTTCGTCGAGGAGTCTCAAGGCAATCCCGTACGTGACATCGAGCTCCTGAGCATTGTCCCCCTGAATTCCGAAACTGAAATCGATGTTGGGTAGCGCCTCATTGATATACCTGTTAAGCTGGCTTGCCACGAGTTGGGACAAGCTGTTGAAGGCGGACGTCGTCAGAGCTTCAGTATTGGTGCCCTGGGTCGTAAGCAGGAAAGAATTGGTTAGCAACACACTGGTCGCGTATTCCGTTGCCCGTTCCGGCTGATTGAGTATCGCTTCAATACTATCATAGGAGGTCGAAATGTTACGATCTGAACGGTCTACCTCAAGTGAAAGATTTACCGCCGGTGTAGCGACACGTCCGGTAATATTCAGGCGTACTACAAGCGGAATAAGAGACTGGTTTGCATCCTGATTTGCTGACGGTAAGCCTGCTCTCGATGCCCGCGTTCGGTAGGAAGCCGGGATATTCAGTTGGGCATTCGTCGGATCGCCATCCCATGTTATTACTCCGCCATCGTCGAGATCAAATCGTCTGACAAATACTTCTCCAGCGGTAAATAAGTAATCGCCTCCTGTGGCAAGGAAGGTGCCATATGTTGCAAATTCTCCGCCGGTTCGCTGGATTTGTACACGAGCGTTTCCTACTGCATTTATAACATCGCCTACCAACGGGTCGATTACCAGATGCACGGTCGATCCCTGGGGCGCCTGTATGTTCAAATCCATGTCGAGGCCATCCAGAAATGACCGCTCACCAACGGGCCGGCGCGCCAGGACATTCTTTCGTTGATTGCGGCGCGTCAGATCCGGCACGACGCCTGTCGAGTCTGTAAACACGATGAAGCTGGCATCAGAAATGGACGTTGCTTCGACCAGGGGAATAAACAATTCTGATTCCGGCGTTGTAACTGCGTTGTCTGATGAAAGCAGTGCACCGGAGATCGGTCCCGTTAAAGTCGCATCGCCGCTAACCCGAATGTTTCCATAGAACGGCAGGTCGTCGCTGTCCATGACATTCATGATTTCAAGGTCCGCCAGCGAGCCGTTCAGTCCAAGCGAGAAGAAACTGTAGTCGTTAAACAACACTGATCCTTCAAGTAGTGCAGTACCGCCTGCGTCGTCAACGATCTCCGAGGCAATAATGTATATGCCTCTGTCATCGACTTCAACTTCGCCATCGATTGCGTAGTGCAGGTTGAACCTGGGGACGCGAAAGTCGCCATCGATCACTTCCAAACGAGCGTCAAAAACCGGACTAGTTACTGCCCCGGTAATAGAGCCAGTGCCGGTAAGGTACCCGGTGACATCATCTATCGTAGATGAAAAGATGTATTCGAAAAAGAAAAGATCCGCACGGTCAATGTTAATATCCAGGTCAAGTATTCGCGACGTTTGTTGAGGGTCCCTTTTAATAACACCGGTCAGTGACAGAGAGTTATTGGTAAGTAAGAGGGCTGACTCGGCGGTCGGCGTCGAAGGCCTGATTGATGCATTCAGCGCAATCTGGTTTTCAAGGGCACTGAATGATGATGCTGCCTCAACGTCTCCGAGGATCCGGTTGTCAAGAGCAAGGCTGGCAACACGCATATCACCAAGTACGACCGGCGTATCCTCACCATTCGTCAAACTAAGATTGGCATCCAGACGACCACCGATGGGTTTACGCAGGCTGAATACCTGGGATAGGTCATCAAGAGAAAGATTCGACGATTGCAGGCGCAGTGTGTCTGCCGGGAGTCTTGAAAAAGTCCCGTCGAGCCTGACAAATTCAGTTGCAGCTGCAAATTCCTGTTGACGAACAACCTCGATACTATCGGCTACGATTGCATCGCGAAAAATGCTGATATTACGCTCTCCGTTAAGCGCAAGGCGATATGTCGATGATTCAATTGACAATCTGTCCAGCAGGAGGAAAGTGCCCGCTGCTGAGTTCTCTATACGACCGGAAATATCCAGAGGGCTAATTCCATCCGCATTTGTACTGCTCAACGTCACGGAACCAATGCGGTCGGTCATTGCCACTGCGAGTCTGGGAGCGGCGAGCCTCTGGAGTTTGTACGCGCCGTAAGAACCAGATACCGTTGCTACAAAATCGACAACGCTAGTCGAATCGCTGGTGACTGCAGCAGAGATGTTGAGCGACGTTTGCATGCTATCCATGCTCGCACCACTTACATGGAGGGTGTCCGCCATGGTGTCTATCGAACCAACGAAGGTATCGCTCGTGATGTCGGCTCTCATCGTAATCGCCAGCTTGACCCCTTCGATGCTGACTCCTGGTATTGCGACTTGAATGGGGACCAGGTCGTCCATTGCAAGAGACCCCTCGAGACGAACAGGTTTGACCGTCGTGCTCGTGTAGGATCGGATGTCATTTCCGGCTTCCTGAACAGTGCTGCGTGGCTTTACCAGTTCTCCTGCACGATCAGCAAATACCGACCCCCAGTGTTTTCGCTGGTCGAGAAGAGAGGCAAAGTCCTGATCCGCGGTAATCGTACCATTGATTATATCGCCTGTCAGGACCAGACTGGTCTTACCAGCTTCGCTGACAAAATTGATCGATGTGCGTCGTGTATCCAGATAGCTTGCGTCTACTCCGGGCGAGGCGATTCTTGACGAGTCCGACTCGATCTCAAAGGTTGCCCTTAGATCTTCCAGTGATATCCCGCTTCCCTCAAGGCGCACTTGTGTGTTCAGATTCTCGAAGCGGCCAAGGCTCTCATTCATTGAGCCAGCATTCAACTCGCGTGACACAAAATTCGCCTCGAAGGTCGGTCTGTCCGGAGCCAGATCCACCGACATGCCACCAACCAGGGTGCCGTTTCCCTGGCGGACCCGGACATCTCCTGTAAAAAGTTGGTTCGAATACGAACCATTGACAACGGTGCTGTCGAGATATAGGCCGGCGATCTCAGAGGATTCAAGGTCCGCGACAAGTTCAATGCCTCTACCGTCCACACTTTTCTGTGAACGGAATTCAATCTGACCGGTGATGTCAGAATCGAATGCGTCGTTTGCCAGCAATACACCCGGATTCAAATCAGCGACACTGAGCGCACCACTCATGCGCTGGTTGTTACCGGAAGAATATCCGAAGGTGCCGGCAGCGTATCCAGCATTCGATTGCAATAATAGATCGCGAAAAGTGGATCGCAGCTCTCTGGTTTCAAAATCGAACGAGCCGGAAACCGGGGAGCCGAAACTGAGTGAATCGACCTCCGTTAGCTGACGAATATTTGCGAATGGGATCAGCGCGTCGAGGTCTTTGGAAAAAATTGACTCCGATCGAAGGATGCCCTCGACTGCCAGTGAATCGGGTAAGCCATTGAGTGAGCCGTCGAACTCGAGAACGCTGCGCCTCGTTGTAAATCGTCCTTCTGCGAGTCGTAAGTCGTTAGATGGTCCGCTGGCTGAAAAGCTGGCGGTAAACGTGCTGCGGAATTTCCAGAGGGGAAGCACCTCAAGAATTCTTTCGTTGTCAATTTCATCAAGGTCGACATCAAGCGAGACGATTCCGTTGTCAAAACCAATTGGTTTATCATCTTCAATCGCTTGAATAAAGCCGGCAACCGTGACTGACATAGTACCCGACCGAATGAGAAGATCATTCAGGAAAATCTGATCGGGCTCAATGACAACTTGCCCCCGGATATCGTCGACAGTTATTCCGGTACTATCTACATACCCGCCAAAACGGTACAAATCGACGATTCGGGATGAACTCGTCCAGTCGATTGCTCCACTGATGCTCGCAAATCGCATTGCGCTATTACCAAAATCATGCAGGCGTCCATCGCTGATGCGCCTGTACATATCCTTTGGCGAGCTCGTGGTGAGATCGATATTCTCAAGCTCAATGTCAGCTACGCGGAATTCGAACGGGTCCGACTGAGAGTCCGACGTCCGACGGGTTAATGCTGCAAGTAAATTCCAGTGGCCCGACGAGTCCGCGGTTGCCTTCAAGTGAATCCCGTCAGCGCGAACCGAAGAGAACTGCAGTCTTCGCCTGAACAATTCCGTCCATGACGGATTTATAACGAGCCGATCCACGGTTGCCACAACTGCTCCAGTCGAATCGTAGACCTGAACATTGTCTGCGAAAAGCCTGTAGACAAGATCGCCGCGCAATTCGCCGATCTCGAGTGTGCCAACGAACTGCTTTTCAAAGGACCGCTCGATTTGGGCTCTCAGTCCGTCACGCCCGACCTGAGTCCTTGTCATCGCAAAGAATACGATGGTGCCTAGCAGGAGGGTGTACCCTACTACCTTGATCGTTCCCCGTGGTATGTGGAGGAGGAATCGGATGGCCGCAGAACGAGGGGTTGGTGGATAAAGTAATTGTACGTTCTATGGCAACGATAGTGCCATAATGCGGCATTGTCGCTTATCGCTGGGATAATAACTACTGGATGTGGTCGAGCATTTCGGTCCATGCCAAACGAAAATCAGCTTTCCCGATTTCCGAATCGAGAAACGGTTTCCCAATCTGCTCAAGGAGTACGAATGGGACCGTACCGCCCTGCCTCTTCTTGTCCGTAACGGTGGCCGAGAAGATTACTTCCGGGTCGAGATCACGTATTCGTTCGTTGATGTTCATGCTTTCAAGAAGTTTGTACACAAGGGAACGGTCAACCTCGAAAGACCTGAGGCGCGACAATTCGATAGCGACTGCCATGCCGCATGCTACTGCTTCTCCATGCAAAAACTGTCCGTACCCTGTTGCCCGTTCGATCGCGTGGCCCGTCGTGTGCCCGAGATTAAGCCACATCCGCATGCCGGATTCCTTCTCATCTTCTTCGACTATGCCAGCTTTTACGTGCGCTGATTGCTCAACCAGCCTGTCGATGTCACTGCTCTGGTTTCTAACAATGTCATTCCACCTGGTGCTAACCCATGAATAATGATCACGGCCGACGAGGCAAGCGTGCTTGACAACCTCAGCCAGACCCGACATCCACTCGCGTCGGGGAAGAGCCTGTAGCAGCGATGTGTCACACAGAATAGCTCGCGGAGGGTAGAAGGCGCCAATCAGGTTTTTACCAAGGGAATGATTGATGCCAGTTTTGCCGCCGATTGAACTATCGACTTGCGCCGTCAGCGTAGTCGGTACGTGAATCAGAGGCAGGCCGCGAAGAGTTGTTGCTGCCGCGTATCCGGCAAGATCACCGACGACACCACCACCGAAAGCGATAATCGGGGTCTTCCGGTCAATCTGCATGCCCAGGATTTTGTCATACAAATACCCAAGCGTCTCTGGCGATTTTGAAGCTTCTCCAGCCGGGATAGTGATCAAACTGAAAGCACAAACAGGCGCCATGATTCCTGTGATCCGTTTGCCGTAAATCTCAACAACATTCGAATCGGAAATCGCAATTATTTGCGACGGAGAGTAGCCGATTGCTTCTGGAACGACTCGATCGAGGGTGTCTATCGGATCGAAGATCATCGGATATGACACACGTTGACCTGTCGCGATCTTGATGCTCATATGCTATGTGGAAAGGCTTTACTAAAGGTGGTCATGATCTCAGGCGATCGCTCAAAGATAGTTTGTATTATACTCTCGATCGCCAACCAACAGTGAAATATGCGCATCGAGAAACCAGTTTCAGTGTCTCATCAGATTCTCGCAGAGTATGTCCGCGAGGGAGATATTGCTGTCGATGCAACTGCCGGTCGGGGTCATGATACCGTTTTTCTGGCCGGCCTTGTCGGCGCCGGCGGGAGAGTTCATGCGTTCGATGTGCAAGCACATGCACTTCAATCAACAAGATCCAGAATCGAGGATAGCGGATTAAAGGCTGAAGTTGTGCTGCATAACGCCAATCATGCCAGGATGATGGACTACGTGCCTGCGCTTGATATCCCTCGAATTTCCGGGATCGTTTTCAATCTTGGTTACCTTCCGGGCTCTGACAAGAGCATCACAACGGAAGGAGAGACGTCAATCGAAGCATTGGATAGTGCACTACGCATGATCAAGGCGGGGGGAATCATCGTTGTCGTTGCATATGCAGGGCACGACGCTGGAGTTAAAGAGGCGCATCGTATTCACGAGTTCGTCCGGCAGATTCCGCAGGAACAGTTTTGCGCCTACGTGTATCAGCCACTGAATCAGATTAATAATCCACCACATCTTGTTGCAATCAGAAAGCACTAGGAGCCTGATATGTGTGTCGCTGTAATTGCATTTCACGCGGTACCGGGTCATCCCCTTGTTATTGTTTCCAACCGGGACGAATTCCACGGGAGGGAATCAGCAAGGGCACATGTTTGGGACGACGACCCAACCGTGATTGCCGGAAGAGATCTTGAGAAAGGAGGGACCTGGCTTGGTACGACGGTTACCGGCCGCGTCGCGCTGATAACGAACTATCGAGAGTTGGATGACACGGAATACAGGAAGTCCAGAGGACATCTGGTCTCGGATTTTTTGATGTCGTCGCATTCGGCGTCCGATTACGCCGAGAAATCGTTTGATCACGGAAGCGATTACGCGGGGTACAACCTTCTCTTGTTCGATGGCGAGTCTCTGGCCTACGTCTCGAATCGCTCTACTAAAATAGAATATCCTGATCAGGGCGTCTATGGTCTTAGTAACCATCTTCTCGAAACGCCGTGGCCGAAGGTGCTGCGGTCCAAAACCGCGGTATCGAAGTATCTCGAGGACAATCAGGCACTGCCGGTGGAGGACTTGATCGGTACAATGCGCGACACCACCATCGCACCAGACGAAAAGTTGCCAAGTACCGGTGTACCAATTGAGCTCGAGCGGGCTCTTTCGTCTGTCTTCATTTCGGGAGACCGATACGGCACCAGGTGTACGACTGTGGTCTCTATTGGTAACGAAGGTCAGATTTCTTTAACTGAGCAAACATACCGGCCTAACGGAGTTCTGGACGGACGAAACACTATTATTCATCAGGTATCGTAATTCATGACAAAGCGCAGCACCACGTCACTGGAATATTCGTTTCTCAATGAGAACGGGCAATCGCTTGCTGCCCGTCTTGATCTGCCGCCGGATGGAAATCCTGTTGCCTTCGCAATCTTTGCCCACTGCTTCACGTGCTCCAAAAATCTGCGGGCGGTCGGGCATGTAAGCCGCGCACTGGCAGGTAAAGGAATTGGAGTTCTCCGTTTCGATTTCACTGGGCTCGGCAGTAGCGAGGGTGACTTCGCCGAGACTACGTTCTCGTCGAACGTTTCGGACCTGCTTTATGCGGCAAAACAATTGACGGATGACTACAGGGCACCGACTATTCTCATCGGGCATTCGCTTGGAGGCGCTGCCGTCCTTCAGGCAGCGGGATCATTGGATTCTATTGAAGCCGTTGCTACCATCGGGGCGCCGTTTGATCCGGGACATGTTCAACATCTGTTTGAGTCCTCAAAGGAAGAAATTCTTGAGACCGGTAAAGCCACAGTCAACCTGGCAGGACGAACGTTTACAATCAAGAAGCAATTTCTCGACGATCTTGAGTCCGGCGGATACGAAGAGGGAATCCGAACTCTCGGGAAAGCCCTTCTGGTTATGCATTCTCCAATTGATCAGACTGTGGGGATTGAAAACGCTGCATCTATCTATCATGCAGCAAAGCATCCCAAAAGTTTTGTCAGCCTGGACACGGCTGATCATCTTCTCACTGATGAGGCCGACTCCATCTATGCAGGTGAGATTATTGCCACGTGGGCAAGCAAGTACGTTGGCAAGTTGACCGAGCAGCCGGTTTATTCGGAGCCAGCGCATAATGATGTCGTTGCAGTGCTGGGCAGGAGCGGGTTTACCACTTCGATCCTGGCAAATGGACACGCGATTACCGCAGATGAGCCAGTATCTGTAGGAGGCTCGAACCTGGGACCCTCCCCGTATGAACTGGTCGGAGCCGGACTTGCTGCATGCACCGCAATGACACTAAGAATGTACGCTGACAGGAAGGAATGGCCTCTTGAAGAAGTGAAGGTGCGTGTTACGCATTCGAAAGTGCACGCAGAGGATTGCGACTGTGAAACGGATCAGACGGGCAAAATTGACGTCATGCAGCGTCAAATTGACATTGTCGGGAGCGACTTGACCGGGGAGCAGGAAAACAGACTACTCGAAATTGCCGACAAGTGCCCTGTGCATCGAACCCTTGAAGGAGAGGTTGTCATCAAAACGGAATCTGCGTGAGACTACTTCAGACAGATCAGTTTGGCCGGGATGTTTGTTTTGTGTGCTGTCGAAAGATGGCGGCTGATACCGTCTATTAAACTTTCGATCGATCGACCATCACCGTCTAAGACAGATTCTAGGCGTTCCGAATCGGTCCCGCCTGATTTCGTTCCTCTTAGAATGCGGCCGGTGCTTATCGTGTAGCCAGAGCGTTTCGAAAGAGTATCCGCGATGGATGAAGCGAGAGCTGTCGCGGCTGCATCAGTCTGCTCTACTGTAAGTTCAGACGCCGGGTCATCAGCCATTTGCAGGTTGATGGTTAATTCAGCATCTCCGAGGCAATGAAACGAGGCATCAAGTCCGGCTGAGTATCCATCTGTATTGCAGAGTGCGAAGACTCGACCATTGTTTTTCTGCTCTGATTTACGAGACCGCAGGGCTTCTATAGACGCAGCCAGTCCGGCAATTGCCTCGAGGTTGACGCTGCCACTTTTTGCGCTAAATAAAACTGATGATGTCAGACGTTCGGTACGTACGATCGAATCGGGCAGCGACTTGATAAGGGTCGCTGCACCCTGACCGACCCCGTGGTTAACGATTGCCGAGAAGCCGCTGACAAAATCTGCATCGACGTCTACTGCGGCCTGTTCGATGGAGGAAGCGAGTTGAATAAAATCTGTCACTGTTCCCGAGTCGAGAATTACTGCAACCGGAGATACCGAAAGACCGCAGCGAAAGAACTCGGCACCGGTTCGTTCAGTGATGTGTTCCAGAACCTGCCGTTGTAATCCTGCAACGCGACGAATTTTGTCGTACGCACGCGCTGAAACAGTTCGGGGCAGTCGACTGCTGCAGTCGAGCAGAGAGATTCCAATACTCACTGCCGCTACTTTCAGGTGGGACGCTGAAGAATCGTAACGTTCTGGTGAGGTTGCCGGGCCGTTTTGTGATTGTGTGATAAACAGTCGGGCGACGCGCTCGACTGTTTCAACCGGAGCATCCGGGCCGAGTGCATTTGCAATACTGTCAACAAGAGATCGAATATCTGTCATGGATGCCATGGCGACGTGAATGCCGTAAAGTACCGATTAAAGAGATGTCTCTCCACTGGCAGATAAAAAAAGCAAAGCCCCGTCGCGCATGGCGCGGCGGGGCTTTACGGGCTACAATGACGACGGGGACGTCTCGTCAGCTTTTCTCAAGTGCCGTATAAAAGGTACTTATCTGGTCGTTCCGGGCCCTGATCACTTTTACGAGTACAGTTTCACCATCCTTGACGCGATCAAAGAGCCTGGCGAAGTCATCGCTACCCTTGACCGGTGAACGATCCAGTTCAACTATGATATCACCGGTACGAAGATCTGCTTCGCGATATGCAACGCTGGACTCGTCGATCCGAGAAATGAAGGCGCCTTCCAGCTTCTGTGTTACACGCAAGCCGGCCAGGGCTTCAGGTGTGACATCCTGCAGGCGAAGACCCAATGACTCCATGGATGAAGGCGAATCATCTTGATCCGGCGGGTTCACAGCTGCAAGTGCTGCATCATCACGCCGCCCCAATTTCACGGATTTTGTCAGAGGCTTCCCGTCCCGAACAATTTCCAATTTTACAACGTCGCCCGGAAGCTGGTTGGCGACAATGGTTGGCAGCTGGTTGTAATCCATTAGCTGCATTCCATCAACAGATAGAATGATATCTCCTTCGGCAATCCCTGCCTTTTCTGCCGCGCTGCCGGGAGTGATCCCTACAACCTGTGCTGCGCCGCGAGGTACGTCAAGTGCGTCTGCCAGCGATTCACTTACGGGACCGAATGCAACGCCAAGGAAGCCTCTTTCGACAACTCCATTGTCAATGAGTTGATCGGCGACGAGTCGTACTGCGTCTACCGGAATGGCGAATCCAACACCCTGGTTGCCACCGGATCGGCTGTAAATCGCTGAGTTAATGCCGATCAGTTCGCCGTGCAAATTCACCAGAGGCCCGCCCGAGTTACCGGGATTTATTGCTGCGTCGGTCTGAATGAATGCAGAAAAGAGGTTAAGCCGTGACAGGTTCGCGGACGTTCTGCCGAGCGCACTGACGATGCCCGAAGTTACAGTGTTGCCGAGGTCCTCAGAAAGGGGTGAGCCGAACGCCAGCACCCACTGTCCTACTCGAACATTCGAGATTTCGCCATAGCGGATAGAGGGCAGGCTTTCTTCATCAATCCGAATAACCGCAAGATCGCTCTGCGGGTCTGTTCCTACCACGGTAGCGTCATAGAATGAACCATCAAATAGCTTGACTTCGAGTTCATCAGCACCATCGATTACGTGATTGTTGGTGACGATGTAGCCGTCTGAACGAACAATAACTCCAGAGCCAAGTGCCTGTGACCGGTACTCCTGGTTCGGCAGCGTGTCCTCACCCCCATCATCAGGAAACAAACGCTCGAATGGTGTGCCTTCGAAAGGATTGAAACGCTGTCCCTGCGTGTCGGTCGAGGACACCCGTTCAGAATGAATCTGCACTACCACAGGGTTTATCACGTCCGCAACGCTTACGAATGCATTCTCAAACTCAAGAACCGATGGTGGAGGACTAACCAACGTGGATGCTCTGTCCTGGTCATCAATGACCGGAGATGCCGTCGTGTTGGTTGTAATTCTATCGCCGCTGCCAAGCAGATTTGCACCTGCTGTCGTGAAAAGCACACCTGCAATAAACGCAACCACGACAAACGTCAAAATCGAGAGTTTACGTTGTATACTCATTCTCACAATACCTGGATTTATGATTATTCCGGATGCTGTCTATACTGGCAAACCTGTTGGTAGGTTACCGTAAACTGCAAAAAAGTGTGTTTCGACAAAGCTGAAAAAGCAGCACAGAACCGGATAACTCCGGTCCCGTGCGCTTTCTCAGAGGTTAGTGCTTTTTATCGCGTAACCACACACAGCATCATAACGAAGGCACGTGCAGTTTATTGTGTGCTTACTTGTCTCCCGGAATTCCCGGCTCGGTCATATCTCTGACGTTCAGATAGCGATCCAACTCGTCTTCCGAGAGCATACCAAGGTCGATCGCAGCCTGCCTGACTGTAATCTTGTTGGCCGCGGAGAATTTGGCGATTTTGGAAGCCTTGTCGTATCCGACCGCCGCGTTCAGCGCGGTAGCTATAGACGGGTTGAGTTCAAGCAGTTCCTTGCATCGGGCCTCATCCGCCCGGATACCGTCAAGACACCGGGTCCGGAAAGCGTCACATGCACCAGACAGGACTTCGATACTCTCAAGCATAGCGTGTGCCATCACCGGCATCATTACGTTTAATTCGAAATTGCCGTGTTGGCCACCGACTGTGATGGTAGTGTGGTTACCAAACACGCGAGCGCTTGCCATCATCATGGCCTCACTCATTACCGGATTAACCTTACCTGGCATTATCGACGAGCCGGGCTGTATCGCTGGAAGCTGAATCTCGCCCAATCCGCTGGTGGGGCCACTGGAGAGGTGCCTGATATCGTTGGCGATCTTGAGAAGAGCAGCAGCGATTGAGTTCAGGACGCCTGCCGCGTACACATATGCATCCTTGGCACTCTGTGCCTCGAAGTGGTTCTCGGCTTCTCGAAATGGTAGTCCAGATGCATCACTAATATTTGCTATGGCAAGTTTAGGGAAATCTACATGTCTGTTGATGCCGGTTCCTACAGCAGTGCCTCCAAGAGCGAGTGCCGAGAGCTCGGTTGAGGCACGATCGAGCCGCGCCAGACCTTTACGGATCTGGTACGCATAACCAAGAAATTCCTGGCCGAGTCGCACCGGAGTGGCATCCATCAAGTGCGTCCTCCCGCTTTTGAGAACGTGGTCAAATTCTAAAGACTTTTCATTGAACGAAGCAAGCAGATTTTCAAGCGCTGGCTTAAGATGCTCCTCTATGCCAATCTTGGCAGACACGTGCATGACTGTCGGAATCACATCGTTCGATGATTGTGACATGTTAACGTGGTCATTGGGATGAACACTTTTATCACCCAACTGACCTCCCAGCTCGAGTGAGGCGAGATTTCCAATAACCTCGTTCGCATTCATGTTGGTTGACGTCCCGCTCCCGGTCTGGAAAATATCGAGAACAAAGGCGTCGTCAACGTCACCTGCTTCAACACGCTCAGCAGCCGCCACGATCGCATTTGCAATCAGTCCATCGAGCAGTCCGAGCTTCAGGTTGGCGAGTGCAGCAGCACGCTTGACAATTCCCATCGAGCGAATAAACAGCCGCGGAAATCGAAGACTGCTTATCTGGAAATTCTCTTTCGCGCGCTGCGTTTGAGCGCCGTACAGTGCATCCGTTGGTACATCAACCGGGCCCAGCGAATCATTCTCTGTGCGAAATTCTGCCATCTTGGAATACCGTTTAGTTGGTCTGACTCGATTCGAGTCATATTTTGCACCAATATACCACCGATCAAT
>JABDKO010000180.1 GCA_013002165.1 Rhodothermales bacterium
CCTCATCCCTCATCCCTCATCCCTGATTCCTCATCCCTCATCCCTCATCCCTCTCCTCCATTCCTTTACAACTTCATAAGTCCCAACATTGTCGTACAGTAATTTCGGACCATGACAATTCTCTACCTGACACTGGCAATTCTGACGTTTCAGCAGGTGCCGCAGCAATATGACGGTCGCAAGGGCAACACTGTTGTCGACATTCCTCGGATCGAGTCAAAAATCTCGGTGGATGGAGTGCTGGATGAAACCGAATGGCAATCAGCTGTGGTACTTTCGGGGTTCTCGCAGTATCAACCTGTGGATGGTCGCCCAGCTTCAGATTCGACCGAAGTACTTGTATTCTACTCTCCGAATGCCATGTATTTCGGGATACGAGCCTTCGAACGGCACGGCGACGTTGTTCGAGCCACACGTGCAAATCGGGATAACATCGCCAGCGAGGACAATATTCAGATTCTCCTCGATACATACGGTGATGCACGCTCGGCCTATGTGTTCTCCGTCAACCCGTTGGGCGTTCAGGCTGATGGTACCCGGAGTGACCGCTCGGGAGGTGGAGCCGGTGGACGATCTGCAACGGGCGGCGGAACATCCAGCATCAATTTTCTCGACGGCAATGTCGACCTGAATCCTGACTTTGAATTTCAATCTCAGGGTCAATTGACGGACGACGGATATGTTGTCGAGGTCCGTATTCCATTCAAGAGTCTTCGATACCAGGAAGGCCCTGATCAACACTGGGGCATCCACATTTTGCGGCGCGTTCAGCACAGCGGATTTCAGGATTCGTGGGCGCCGGTAGTTCGAGCCAGTGCAAGCTTTCTCGGACAGGCTGGATCGATTACCGGTCTGAGTGATCTTGATCGTGGATTAGTGCTTGATATTATCCCATCCGCGACTGCCCGCCTCGACGGCTCTGCCAACGATGGAGGAGACTGGGAGTATGACAGCGGTGGCAGGCTCAGCGGAGATGTCCGTTGGGGAGTGACAGAAGAGTTGACGTTATCCGGAACGATAAATCCTGATTTCTCGCAGGTCGAGGCGGATGTCGGACAGGTTGTTCTGAATGAGAGATTCGCTCTCTTCTTTCCAGAAAAACGACCGTTTTTTCTCGACGGAATCGAGTTGTTGGAAACGCCCAGCCAGCTGATCTATACACGACGCATCATCGCTCCCGAGGCCGGCGTCAAACTCGGCGGCAAGGTGGGTGCCTTGAATGCGGCGGCGATCGTTGCGGTAGAGGACAACCAGTACTCAAGCTCCGGAGACGATAATCCGGTCTTTGCGATTGCTCGACTGCGCGGGAATGCGACTGAAGATATTACCGTTGGTGCGGTTCTAACAACCCGCGAAGATGTTTCGGATTACTCGAGACTTGCGGGAGCAGACATTCGTATGAACCATCACGGGAAATACTTCCTCGAACTTCAGGCTGTCCAGAGCTGGACCGAGGTCGATGGCAGTGCCGTAAGCGGCCCACTCTTCGAGGCTACGTGGGACAGGACTGGACGGTCGTGGGGATTCAACTATTCCGTCGAAGGTGTGGCACCAGATTTTCGGGCAGCGGCAGGATTTGTCAATCGGACCGGTACCGTCGACGCACGTGCATCTAACCGTCTTACCGCCTATGGTGCAGAGGGGGCAGTATTCGAAACGTATGGTGCTTTTGGTACAGTGGCGCGAACGTGGAACTATGACGATATAAGTGCCGGTCCTATTGAGGGTCGCGAATCACTAAGTCCTTCGGCAACATTGAGAGGCGGCTGGTCACTTCGTGGCTCGTTTGGTCGCGAGTTTTACGGGTTTGATCCGAACGACTACGCTGATTACACAATCTTAACCGCACCCGAAGACACGTCGACGTTTGTCATACCGGGGAAGGAGGATAATCAGTATGGGGGATCGCTGAGTGTCACATCGCCAACGTTCCAGTATTTCACAGCTACAGGAAGAATCGGGATTGAAGACACGCCGGTCTTTCGAGAGGCCAGCGGCGGATCGAGTTTGAGTTTGTCAGCAACAATAGATTTACGACCGACGAACGCACTGCGGACAACATTTCAGGTAACGCGTTTTCAGCTCAACAGGGATCTTGACGACTCACGTTTTTCGACAGAGACAATTCCAAGGCTAAAGATCGAGTACCAGATAACACCCGCTATCTTCATCCGGTTCATCGGGCAATATGCATCTCGCGAGCGCGCACCGCTTCTGGATCGTAATGGCAATTCGATTCTTGTGGATGGAGAGGTGGACACCGGAAACACGTCGAACAACATCAGTGCGGACTGGCTGTTCAGCTACAGGCCGACACCGGGGACGTTGCTGTACTTAGGCTACGGAACGCTGCTGGAAGATGCAGGCCAGCAGAGGTTCAGAAGTGTGG
>JABDKO010000191.1 GCA_013002165.1 Rhodothermales bacterium
TTGACTGCATCGATAGTCGCAAGAGCATTTTCTCCATAGCGCATGACGACTATGCCACCCACCACTTCACCGGTTCCATTCAGATCTACAAGTCCTCGACGCAAGTCAGGACCAACATGAACATTAGCGATGTTACGGACCAGTATGGGTGTTCCGTTGTCATCCACTCCGACCGGTACATTCTCGACATCCTCAATCGACTGGATATACCCAAGGCCACGAACCATAAACTCCGTCTCGCCGGACTCGATTAGTCTTCCGCCTACATCGTTGTTGCTCCGCTGGATCGCCGTCCGGACTCTCGAAAGAGGCACCTTGTAGGCAAGCAGCTTGTTTGGATCTACTTCGACCTGGTACTGCTTTACAAAACCACCAATGCTTGCGACTTCGGCAACACCTGGAACGCTCATCAACTCGTATCGCACGAACCAATCTTGCAAGGATCGTAATTCCTGAAGGTCATAGTCGTTGCCTCCCTGAAGAGCATATTGAAAGACCCAGCCAACACCGGTTGCATCCGGGCCAATAGTTGGAGTGACATTCGAAGGAAGTCTACTTGAGACGTAGTTAAGATATTCCAGCACGCGGCTTCTTGCCCAGTACACATCTGTGTCATCTTCAAAGATGATATAGACAAAGGAGAGGCCAAAGAATGAATATCCGCGCACGGTCTTCGCGAACGGTACTGACAGCATAGCTGTCGTCAGGGGATACGTGACCTGATCTTCAACAACTTGCGGTGCCTGTCCCGGATACTCAGTGAAAATGATGACCTGCACATCGCTGAGATCCGGAATCGCATCGACCGGGGTGTTAATAAGAGAATATATTCCACCAGCAGCGACAATGACTGTCACAACCAGGACCAGAACCCGGTTTCGAACCGAGATTTCAATCAGTTTTTCAAGCATCTGCCTGCACCGGCTTAGGAATCGTGGTTATGGTTCTGTGTAGCTGCTGAATCGCTCGCCGTCGATTCCGGGAAGTCATCCGAATTTATTTCGATGGGATCCACATTCGCCTCATCACTGATCGAAGTGACGGTGACGGACTGATCACCGAGTATCTTCTGTAACGCCTCCTGGAGGCGGCTCTCCGAGTCGAGCATGAACTGCGCGGATGTTACTATTTCTTCACCTTCAAGCAGTCCCGAAAGAACGTGTGCGAACCGGTTTCCCGGCCCGCCAAGCTCACCGATTTTCAACTCTCGGGGCTCGAATTTTCCTTCACCACGAACAACAAACGCGATTGAGCGGGCTCCTGAGCGTATAATGGATTCTGTCGGAACGACGATCGCCCCAGGAATAGTTTTGCCCTCCAGAAGGACGTTTGCATACATGCCAGGCTTCAAATCAAGGTCAGGATTTGAAAAAACGAGCCGAACGTGTACATCTCGAGCTTCTTCCCGAAGGAACGGATACACATAGGACACGCGACCGTTGTACGTTTTACCGGGTAGGTACGATAGCTCCATTTCGACAGGCTGACCTTCACGAATCCATGGTGCCTCGTTCTCATAAAAGCTCGCATGAACCCAGACAGTTCGTAGATCAGCAACCTCGAAGAGATTTGCGCCCACCCTGATATGTGCACCTTCAGTAGCATTCTTGGAGATAACAATCCCGACTCCGGGAGATCGGATAACAACGGTCTTGAACACCTCACCGCTCTGTTCCAGCAGGTCGATTTCTTCTTGGCCAATGTCCCACAGAAGCAGGCGCTGCTTTGAGGACTTCAAAAACGATTCGGCATCTCGAATTGTACTTTCCTTACCCGATGACTGTGCGCGTTGAAAAGCCTTAAGCGCCAGGAGATACTCCTTCTGGGTCGATACTAATTCGGGCGAATAGATTTCAAGAACTGCGTCTCCTGCCCGGATTTCTTCACCTACAAAATTTACATGCAGTTTCTCAATCCACCCTGAAATTTTGGAGCTTATTACGAACATTTTTTCTTCGTCATATTTGACCTCCCCGACGGTCCTAATTGTTCGGGAAAAGTCAAGGCGTTGTACCAGATCAGACTTGAGGCCCATGTTCTGAACCATTGCCGGATCTATTGAGATGGTGCCACCGGACCCCAAAGATTCTCCGTCCGCGTAGACGGGTATCAGATCCATACCCATCCGGGATTTGCCGGGGTTGTCGTAGATTTCGGTCGGATCCATGGGAGCTCTCCAGTAGGCAATCGCTCGTTCATCTGACGAGTCATCAACAGATGCCTCGTCATTCGCATACACCGGAACCAGGTCCATACCCATCGAGGATTTTCCCGGTGAATCATAAATCTCTGTTGGATTCATTGGAGCCTGCCAGTATAGTATTTGTCGTTCATCGATTTGCGTGTGGGACTCCAAACTTGCGTTTTGTGCGGTTTGACGCCCGAGAAAAAAGGATGCTGTAGTCAGCACAATAGCAGCAACAGCGAGTCCCGGTAGAAGTAGCTTGCGTTTCATCTTCCTTAGATTATTGACCAGGTTAATTTGATAGCTCATGCATCCAGGTGATACCTAGTGCATGTTCGAGCTGTGCAATTGTGACACGTCTCCTGAATCGAGAAACGACAAGGATATTTGACATTTCATAAAGCGTTCTTTCCGAGTCGAGCAAGTCCAGGAAATCAGTTCGGCCTGTTGTGTAGGACGATAACGTTGCCTCGAAACTAAACTCGGCTTTTGGGATCAGGTCGTCGACAAGTAGAGAAATCTGTTCGTCAACTAGGTGTAACTGTTGGATAATGTCCTGTACCTTCGTTTCAACGACACCTGTCTGGTCTATCAGCTTGTATCTGGAATATTTTACAGCCAATGACGACTCCAATATGCGAGCCTGTTTTGGCTTTCTCCACAAGGGAATTCTAACGCCAAACATCACACCCAGGGCATCTCTTCCATTGGCTGATGGAATCAGGTCTGACCTGCCAACGTCGATATATGTGAGGCCCAGCGAAAAGTCAGGCTTGTTTTGCTTTTGCGCGACCAAACCTCGAGCTACAGCCTCGTCCTCCAGAGCTCTCAGTGTTCGAAGGTCGGACCGGTTCGCGATGGCAGAAGAAATCAACGAATCTGGAACTACGAGATAAGTATCAATCTCTGACTCGAATGTGACGTCAAGTCTGATGCGCGCTGAATCCGGCGACAACAAGCGTGCGATCTTCTGCCGCGCAGTGGACCTGGCTGCTTCTAGATCGAGGCGCACACGATCAAGTTGACTTCGCTGTATTTGGGCTTTCAGAATGGCATGTTGGGATCCTGAGCCAACCTCGTAAAGAGCAGCAGCACTCTCTTCAAAGTCACTGAGTCGTACCTCAAACTCGTCTGCCAATGCCAGTCGATCCCGAACCTGAATCAATTGAAAATACGCCGCCTTCACCTCCAGAACTAGCTGGTCCTCAACGACGCCAGCCTGCTCCCGCGCTACTATAGCGCTGGCGCGTACAAGCTCCGCGTTGCTCCGGAGTTCTCCAGGGAATGGGATAGTCTGAGTAACGGCCCATTGTGATCGAAGTGTTCCCCTTGCACTAAGCACCGGGAAAGGCTGGGCAGTGATTGATACCATAGGATCAGGTAGGGACTCGAATAAGCCAGCACCTGCCAAAATCGACTCTGAATGTATCAACTGCGCCTGGACAGACCAGTTATTCGACCGAACATAGTCTACTAGCTCAATGAGATTCAGAGATTCGCTAGCTGAAGTCGATGGTAGGGTTTGAGCTGCAACCGGAAGGTATCCAGATAACAAGCTCCAGCCTAAGAATAGACTGACTAGGGCAATGCGCTGCATTGTATTCCTTGATCAAAATTGAAATTGACGAACGAGTAGATTTTGCTGTGGCCGCGTCGCCACAGAATCGTCGTGCGTCAGCTCAGATCAGGAATGAAGACGTGGTAATGAAGAGGGGATAGGCGAGTCCAGAATGTTGGGCGGAAAGTATACCGGGTGGGCTCGCGGTTGTGTGCGATTGAGGCGGGATGACAGATATGAAAATCTGGACGCCTGCACCTAACTCCGAACTATGAAGAGTAACTGCCTGAGTAACAGCGGAAAGAGTGGCGGAGAGTTCCGGACAGCAATCTGAGCCTTGTGACGCAAGAATAACCTCCACGTCAGCAGCGTTCACGTTGGGAGGTGATGCGTGATCCGAATCGCCACAGCCTTTGGCCTGCATTTCAGTCATCGCCGACATCATACATGCGTGTCCGATGCGCGAGATGGGACCGGCTGCAAACAAAAGAGCGGCTAACAGAACAGCGGAGATTCTATATCTCTGGGACAACGGCGTCATGGTGCTGGTACGATAGCAAACTTTTATGGTTCTCTTGCGGTATCGACGGTATGCACCAGCTTTGAAGTCGGCTGTTTTGGTGCTGAAACCGTAACTTTCGAACCCCGGGAGCGGGTATATTATTCCTTGGCTAACGGTGATTCCAGTACTACCATTTCTATTCCATTTTTATGAGTGACCAGATGATGCTCCTTAGATTTCGGCCAGTTTTTCTGCTTGCTTCGATTCTGTCACTACCGTTGATATCGATCCAGGCCCAGGACGCCGCGACGTATCAACGCCTTCCATCAATCGATCTGCCCGACGAACTCGACCGGGTCCTGCGTGATTATGAGGTAGCTTGGGAAGCAGGAGACTCAACGGGATTGGCAGCGTTGTTTACACCCGACGGTTTTGTCTCTTCCCGATTCGGGTGGATTCGCGGGACCGACGCAATCGTTGGCAAATACGCGAACGCGGGCGGAGACCTCAGGCTACGATCACACGCTTATGCTTCCGATGATTCTGTTGCATATATCATTGGCGCCTATGGCTATGGCGATGATGCAGCAACCGTGGATCGAGGCAAGTTTGTCCTCGCTTTGAGGATGGGTCCGAACGGGACGTGGCTGATAGCCGCTGATCTGGATAACAGCAACAGACCCTAGGTAGCGTTGCCCCAGCTACCACTGTCAGGGATTGTCGCGCACGTACCCTGCAAGTTCGACATAACCCTGTCCGGTGACATCCTGCCCATTCGAGGACCCGAGGATATCAACGGCACCTTCCCAGTAGCGAACGGAGACATTCATCTCCTGATCATTCACGATGGGTGTTACCGTTAGTGTCAGGTTTTCGGTCGGGTAGGTCAGCGTCCACCTTGAGGGGTAGGTTACGTTACTATGCGGACTCGTCCAGTAATCGAGGACTTCGATTACGACATCATCGGTCTCAATTCGTCTATAGGTACCGTCATCTTCGACCAGCATGCCATTGGAAAACTCGCTGGCGTTGCCGCTATTTTCACGAAGTTGATAAAACATAACATCTCTTCCATCCGATAGCTGCAAAGCAAACCAGTCCCATCCCGTTTCTTTGGGACCAAGGGCACTTGTGCTCCATTCGTGGTCCTTCCAACTCAATCCTTCGACAGAAAACACTTCGTCTCCGACGGTGACCGATCCGGTTGTTGGCAGCCGTGTGAATGAATAGTAGTACGATGCGTTGCCCGAGCCAGCCCCTTTCTGGTCAAGTCCCTGGTCACCCTGCAGGACGATGGGCTTTCCGCGCTGAAGGGTGATATCAATTCCGGTTGGGCCGTCGTGTGCATACAATCTGGTGGGGTAGAGTTCGCTGCCAGTAGCATGTATCTCCCAGTCGTCGAGCCAGACGCGGTACGGATTTGCGACCGCCCCAGCGAGTCCTGCTGCTCCGCGACTGAATCTTTCGAAGTGATAGAAGTCACCGCGTGCCTTATCCGTAAGTCCGAAATGTGCCATGTATAACTGATTCGTAGCCCAGTCGGACAACGTCGTGTCTTGCGGGGAGGTTGGTTTTAATGCCGACCGAAATATGGTGAACTCGTATCCGAAACGATCTCCAGAATCGGTCCACACGTTGCCAGTGTAGTACCACCACTCCGTTTTGAAATCAGGATGTGGTCCATAGTCCTCTGGAAACTGCAACTCTAAAATCTTGTCGGCACGCGCATAGCCTGTAGTGTCTCCACCCATAGCGGCCGATACCTGCAAGGTGTCGTCGAGAGGAGGAGGGTCGCATCCGGCAAAGACAGTAAGGACAATCACGACAAGGCCAGTGAGAACCTGTGACCTTGAAGGGAAATTTGTCGTAAACCTATTCATCACGAAGTGCGCGGGTTGGATTAGCAGTCGACATTTTGATGGCGGGATAGACACCCGCAAGCAGGGCCGCTATCACGGCAAGGACAACCGCCTGAACAAAAATGAAAGGCTCGATTGACATCTGGAGCGTCCACCCGAATGAGCGCTGGTTAATGACGAATATCAGAATGTATGCCAGGAGCAATCCCAGGGGAATTGAGAATAACCCTGCCATCAAGCCCATGAATCCGGTTTGACGCGTGACATACGACCAAACCTGTCGTGGTGTCAGCCCGTTGGCGCGAAGGATAGCGAGCTCACGGCCCTTTTCGAGCTGAAGTGCCATGAGCGCACTGAGAACTCCGACGAATGCAATAAACAGTGCCAGGAGTCTCAGGACAATCGTAATTGTAAACGTCCGGTCGAAGACGTTCAGGGATGTCTCCCGAAGCATCCTGTTGGAATGAACATCGAGAGCCTGGCGACCCGCGCTCATCATTTGAATGTTGGCAATTACCGAATCGATACTACTTGTTTCAGAAACGTAGAGTGCCAGTCCCGAGACACCATCGTCGTTGAAGTGACGCTCGTAGGTTTGCTGCGCCATCAGGATCGTACCCAGGTCGGAGGCATAGTCGTAATAGATTGCCG
>JABDKO010000205.1 GCA_013002165.1 Rhodothermales bacterium
GTGGAAATGGCGTTAGTGCAAACGCGTCTATCGGCCTTACAGAATCTGCTCCAAACGTTTCTGTTGGTGTCGGTTGGCGGATCGGTCTGAAGAAGTGGTAGAATTCTGGCACTCCACTGAAACGAAAGTCCGACCCGGCAATGCCGGGTCGGATCATCCGCCTATTCACTTTGTCTCGACATGTGCATTTCATTCTCCGAACAATCAAGCAGTTCATTGAGCGCTGCTTGAACAGCTTTTCCTGCGTCGGTTTCTATCGCTGCATCGCCAGCTGCCCACGATGCCAGACTCGGGTATGAATCGATAAACATGAATCCGCGTGGTTCGCGTTCACCCACCTTTGGCGTTAGAACATAGCTGCGAATGTCTCCGCCCTCTACGTTTGCATTCATGAACTGCACCCATGCAGAGTTTGCTTCATGAACAGCTTCCATCATTTTGCCTTCCTTGACAGTGCATTCCCAGATTTCGACGACGCGGTCATCCGGCATGGACCAGCCCGTGAACGAAATGGTGAGGAAGACGAATGCCAGAGAGGATAGTATTGATCTCATAGTGTACCTGCGGTGTGCAACAGCAACAAACGTGCTGTTTGTGGGGATTTCTCAGGTTTAGCCCAGATCGCCCGAACGGGATGCTCGTTATATAGGGACTCTGAGTCTAGAATGTGCAATACTGCGCCCGCTATCGGTGCTGTGGTTTCAGCGGGCTGCCTCACGGGCACTGTGCTCCCTGAAGTACTCGTTGAACTTCATGACGGCAACGGGTGACCACGGTCCATTAACTGCGGGCAAGTGTTGCATAAGCCGTTCCTTCTCGGTCGCCATTTCGGGTGCTGCCGCAATGTTTGTCCACTCGTCCGAATCCGTTCGATGATCGTACAGCTCCTCCGATCCATCCTCGTACCGGATGTATCTGTAGTGCTCATCGCGCACGGCGTGATTGTTTCGCCCATACGTGGTCAGCGCTACGTAATCCCAGGCGGCAGATGAATCCTCAAGCAGCGGACCCAACGAGTTGCCTTCGTTCTGCGGATTTTCGGGCAGCCGGCAAAGGTCAACGAGTGTCGGGTAGATATCTATGTTTCCCACCGGCATGCTACACGATTGTCCCTGCGTAATTCCAGGACCTGACATAATCAGCGGTACCTGCGTGGCTTCCTCCCAAAGAGAGTGCTTGCCGAAACGACCTTTCTCACCTATGTGATACCCATGATCTGCCCAGAGCACGACAACGGTGTTATCAGCATGCTCGGAGGACTCCAGGGCATCCAGTATCTCTCCGACGTAGTGATCGGCAAATGAAACGCACGCAAGGTATGCCTGGACAATCTTTTTCCACTCATCGTTTTCGATCGCCCAATCCGTTGTCGGCATCTGGGGAAGTTCCGCGATGCGCCTTGCAATATCGGGCACGTCGCTCAGATCCATCGGCCGATAGGGCGGTGTCTCGATTTCTTCGAGGGGATGCAAATCGAACCACTTTTGCGGAACGAGCCACGGTACGTGTGGACGAAGAAAGCCAACTCCAAGGAAGAATGGTTGCGCTCCCAGGAGGTCGAGTTGTTCGATCGCCCACTGCGCGGACTGATAATCTGGCATGAGCGAATCATCTTCTGGAAAGACACCCCAGTCCGTGCTGGTATGCTCGTAATCTGGTCGACCGGTTTTGCCATCCCACTTGAATGGTTCGGGAGGCACGGGACCGAAACCGGGTACTCGCCCCGCGTAGGTTCCGAACGCGCCTTTCGGAGCGCCGATATGATACAACTTCCCAATTCCCCGGGTGTCGTACCCATTGAGCCCGAAGTATTCGGTCAGGAAAACGGAGGAGGCAGTTTTCGGATGGGCTTTTCGGATATCCTCGTCGGCAATCTGCCCGTAGATGCCCGTCGTGTGCGGGTACAGTCCTGTCATCAGGCTTGTCCGGGACGGCCCGCAGATCGGCCCCTGGCAGTGAGCATTTGTAAACACGGTTCCGCGCGATGCCAGGCGATCGATGTTGGGTGTCCTCGAGTTGGGATGACCACCAACGCATCCGACCCACGAGTTCAGATCATCTACAGCGATGAAAAGAACATTGGGACGATTGCGGTTCTGGAATCGACACGACGAAAGAATGAACGGAGCCGCTGCTGTGGCCAGAGCTGTGGTCTTGACGAAGTCGCGGCGGCGCATTGGTTAGGGATGAGGGATGAGGGATGAGGGATGAGGGAAGATACGAGATAGGAGATAGGGAGATAGGAGATAGGGAGATAAGAGATAGGGAGATAAGAGATAGGGAGACTTTGGGACTTCGTCTGGCCGGTACGCTTCATCCCTGTCATTTTGAGCGTGTTCATCCCTGTCATGCTGAGCGTGTTCATCCCGTCATGTTGAGCGTGTTCATCCCCGTCATGTTGAGCGAAAGCGAAACATCTAGATCCTTCGCTGCGCTCAGGATGACGGGGTGCCTCAGGATGACGGGGTGCGCTCAGGATGACGGGGTGCGCTCAGGATGACGG
>JABDKO010000222.1 GCA_013002165.1 Rhodothermales bacterium
TTCGAAGATACCGGCCGACTTGGATAGGTCGGCTATTTCACCCTCGAGAACAAGGACGTATTGCAAACGTATGCTATTTGTGGCATTGATGGATGAGAGTTAATCTCGTTCGCAGGGGTACGCGAGACAGAAATGGCAGACAAGCATAACGACGAACATGAAATTGCAGGTAGTACTGGCGACAGCGTTCTGCAACCCGAACGTCGAGACTTTGTAAACATGGTTCCAACGGACAGGCCACGTGCGCACCCGATGAAGGGTTTCGACCCGATATATACCGATATCGTGGACTACATTGTTCGCTGCACTCACCGTATCTGGGACGAGCGTGATGTCGGTCTGATCTACACTCACTACACACATGATTGCGTCGTTTACAGCGCACTGGGAACGACTTACACGCGTGAAGAGGTTGTACAGGCGACTATCCAGCGGTTGTTCATGCTGCCCGAGAGACGCGGTATGGCAACGCATGTGATCTGGAATGGCAACGAGGAGGATGGTTTCTATACTTCACACCTGGTGACCGGGGCAGGGCGGCATACCCAGCCAGGCATTTACGGAAAACCTTCAGGTCGCACGTACGTCGCGCGGACCATTGCCGATTGCATGGTGTTTGAAAACAGGATCTATCGTGAATGGCTGGTTGTCGACACCATGGCACAGGTCAAGCAGATTGGCCTCGACCCGCAAGCCTATGCACAAAACCTTGCCAGGGAGTATTTCGACAAGCAACTTCTGGCTGTTGACGTGGGCGAAAACCGACGCCTGATCGGCCAGTACCCGCCGGAGAGCAAGCCGGATCTTTCCATTGCCAACAATGACCTTGAGCAGGACGTGCTGCAATGGCTTCACGAAATTCACAACCAGCGGATGTTTGGCAGGATCAAGCACGTCTATGCCCCGACCGTGCACTATCACGGACCGCTGATGAAGGAGCTTTACGGCCACGCGTCGGTGACGCACCAGACGGTTGGTCTCTATGCATCAATTACCGATGGATTCTACCTGCCCCAGCACATATGCTCGCAACCGTGTGAGGAGGGTGGTGACAAGGTTGCCGTACGCTGGGTCATCGAAGGGCATCATCTTGGTTGGGGTGTGCTCGAGGAACTTGGCGCCCCCACTGGCAAACGTGTGCAGATCATGGGAATGAGCCACTTTCACATCAAGGACGACAAGGTTGTGGACGAGTGGACAAACTATGACGAAATGTCGATTCTGATGCAGGTGAAGCTGGCGCAGATGGCTGACCGGAAATCAGAGATCCTCGACGACGAATAGCTGCAATGTCAGCCGGATGAAAGCTCATCGGCGACGGGGAAGTCAGTCCATCCATATGGATGTGTTCCGGGCGCGTGATCGTAACCGGGGTCAACCAATTCCAGCAGCCGATGGGAATACTTGCATGATCACTTATGATTTCTCTGGCCGGGTCGCCATTGTCACCGGTGCAGGTGGGGGTATGGGACTACAACTGGCCAATCTGATACTGAAGGCTGGTGGTTCCGTCATCATGATCGATCTGAAAGAAGAACCTGATACTGTCAGTGGTGCAGACAAACAACGTCTTTATGCACAGGGTGATCTGACAGACTGCGGGTTTGTTGATGCGACCATCAACCAAGGCGCAAGTCGATTCGGCAGAATCGATTTTCTGGCTAACATTGCAGGAATCCTATGGTTTGATCGCGACCGTTCACTGCTTGAAATGGATCTGGAAATCTGGAATCAGGTATTTGATATCAATCTCAAAAGCATGCTCCACACAACCCGCGCGGCCGTCCCTCATATGAGAAGAAATGGCGCAGGAGCGATGGTGCATTTCTCCAGCACTCAATGCCTGCGCGGTGATCCCAAACCTCAAGACGCCTATTCAACAGCTAAAGCCGGTGTAGGAGCACTCTCCCGTTCCCTGGCGATGCAATTGGCCAGCGACAACATACGTTCCAATGCTATCTTTCCCGGGCTGACGCAGACACCACTACAGGCTCGCTGGAACACAGAGAAGAAACGGGCAGAAGTTGCCCAGTGTGTTCCACTGGGTCGAATCGGTACCGCACAGGAACTGGCATCAGCGGCCGCGTTCCTGTTATCGGACGAGGCGTCTTATATTACTGGAGCGGACCTTGTGGTCGATGGGGGGTTACTGCTCAGGTAACGGTCACTGACTTGATCCGATCGGAATCCTCGTCTTGCGGAATCGTCGACTCGTAGGATCAGGACGACTGAAAAGTCCGTGTCAAGGAAGCTCTAATGATGTCTCGATTCCGACGATGCTCCCAATGTGAGCAGCATGGTGGCGAGCAACCGGCACCTGTGCGGCAGAGAATTGTTGTACATAGGGTGTATATTATCGCCATGTGAGACTCAACACCGTAGGGGGAGAAGGGCATATGGAAAAAAATTCCAAGGCACGTTTGCAGCCGAAATCCCGATCAAGGTCTGGCAATTCAGGAGAAAAAATCGCTAGCGAAAAGTACGAGCGTGAACTTGCAAGAATGCAGATCGAATTGGTCAAACTGCAGGAATGGATAAAACACAGCGGCCACCGCGTGGCTATCCTGTTCGAAGGCCGTGATGCTGCGGGCAAGGGAGGTACGATAAAGCGAATTACCGAGGCACTGAATCCTCGAATCTGTCAGGTTGTGGCCCTGCCAACGCCGACAGAACGAGAGCGAACCCAGTGGTATTTTCAGCGATATATTCAGCACTTGCCGGCCGCTGGAGAAATCATCATTTTTGACCGCTCCTGGTACAACCGGGCAGGCGTTGAACGAGTAATGGGTTTCTGTTCCGAGGAAGAGTACCGAGAATTCATGCGAAGTTGCCCTGAATTCGAACGTATGCTGGTACGCTCAGGGCTTCAGCTGATCAAGTACTGGTTTTCCGTCAGTGATGAAGAACAGGAACGACGATTCCAGAAACGCCTGACCGATCCTACTAAACGCTGGAAGCTGAGCCCGATGGATGTGGAAAGCCGCAATCGCTGGGTAGACTATTCAAAAGCAAAGGATGACATGTTTGCGCACACCGACATTAAGCAGGCCCCCTGGTATGTGGTGGACTCTGATATTAAGAAGCATTCACGTTTAAACTGTATCAACCATTTATTGTCACTCATTCCATACGAAGACCACACTCCTGAGCCTATCGAGTTACAGGAACGTCCAACTCAGCGAGGGTATGTTCGACCGCCCATGGATGACCAGACGTTTGTACCGGAAATTCACCACGATCTCTGAAAAGTGCCGATTACCGAAGTGAATTGATTCACTGGGCTTGGAAACGCAAACGAATCACTGGCGTTTACCACCGAGATGTACATATGCTCACTGCGGCCTTGTTTCCTCAGTGGCCTGTGTGGTCCACTATTCCAAACCTCATCTGTTTTGACACCGATAGGTTTACCAGCTTTCCTGTGAAGGTCGCACGTCGACCTCGAATGACCAGGCTGATTTCGGTTGCTGTGACAGAAAGTACGCGGTAGTCGCTATATCGTCCGGATCCAGCTTTTCAGGTGCCTCGACGTTTGCATTCGCATCCGGAGTTTTGATGCCACCGTCGACGATAATGAGTGAAACATGAATGCCGCATGGCCAGAGGTGCTTGGCCATTGCCTGGGCCAAACTGCGCTGTGATGCTTTTGCCGGTGCAAACGCCGTGGTAAACGGCCGGCCACGCAGCGACGCTGTGGCACCGATGAAAATGATGCTGCCGGATTTTTTTTCCTTCATCGATGGGATGACCTGCTTTGAAACCAGAAACGCGCCCATCGAATTGATCCGCCAGGATTGTTCGAAATCCTCAGCACTGAGCTCTTCGATGTTACCCCACGAGCCTGAGCCGGCGTTATACACGAGTACGTCGATTTCTCCCATTTCCGCACGAACAGCTGCGAAGGCAGTCTCTACTGCCGATGGATCGGTGACATCACAGGCAAATGCCCTTGCGGAACCGATCTCGGCCGCGAGTTTTTCGGAATACTCGGTCTTTCGCGACAGCAAGGCAATGGCATATCCTTCAGCAGCGAATCGCCGGGCAAGTGAAGCGCCGTTTTGAGGCCCGATGCCCACCACCGCACAGATTGGTTTTGCCATATCGATTTCTCCTGTTTTCTCCATACATCCGGACAGTATTTTTCATCGGTGAAGGTAGTCGCCCACCCGGCGAATGATATACGACACCTTGCTTATCGTCTGCCTGCCGGCTGTCTCCATACTATCACCCTGCGGTCCGAGTGCGATCAGGAGTACCAGTTCGAGAGAGGTTGCCTGTAAGAATAGGATCACTCCGGTGGTTGTGTGCGGATGATTATCGTTGCTGGCCCCGCCATCGGAAATTTAGTTGTCAGTGGAGTACTATGTAAAGCGGTACGAGTGTAGGTGCATGGCTTGTTGTCACGAGTTGAATGCACTCAGGTACCTGTATGGATTAACCCGGATTATTCATGAAATCACCAAATCCTTCCGCATCCCCTTCGTCCGTAGCGAATTTCGTTCAGTCGGACATACAGTCTGTATCTCGCTCCTTCACGAAATCCGCTACGAACAAAGGGTCTGGTGAACGGATTCGGCGTTTCATGAATAGTCCGGGTTAAGCCTTTACATCAACATCACAATAGGAAGTGACGGAATGAGCATTCGACGATTGGCAGCAATAGCTGCAACGGGAGTATTTCTCTACGCA